>JAVBQX010000016.1:0-12705 GCA_031548645.1 Thermoguttaceae bacterium | reverse complement strand
TCATTCAACGACAATCACACTTTCCCCGGCGGATTTTTTGGGCATAAAATCAAAAATATCGATGCGTGACGCGGCCAGAATATCTTTACCGAGGCCCAGTTGCATCAAATTCCGACCGCCGCGGCTCTGGCGGAGAATTTGGGCCAGATTTTCCGGATGGATCGGCTCGTCCCCGATACGTTTCGCCAGCGGAAAACTCGTGTCCCACTGTTCCCGGGCTACCACCGCATAAGTGTTGAGCGAATAGCGACCGCCCGACAGCCGAACGAGCCGTTCGGTCAGCATTCCGGCCAACAGCATGTCCTCTTCCGTATATTGGCGGTCCGTGCCGGCGCATAAAATCGTGATTTTTGGAAATTCCAGCAGATGCTTTGCCACGGCACTCGCGTTATTAAAACAGGCAAGGCAGGTCGTATCCGCTTCCTGTACACGAAACATCGCCCGGGTACCGTTGGTTGTGCTGAAAATCAACGTCTTGCCGCCAACCCGTTCCGGGGTATAGTCTTCCGGCGAATTGCCGAGGTCGAATCCTTCGATCAACACGCCGCCTCGCTCGCCGCCGAGCAGGACCGGTTGTTCGGGCGATTGTGCCCGCAAGTTCTCCCGCTGGTTGAGGGCATCTTCCGTTGCGAGACAGGGAATCACCCGCGTGGCACCAGCGGCCAGCGCGTGCGTGATCGTCGTCGTGGCCCGCAATACGTCGATGACCACCGCGACGGTTCCGCGAAGACTTTCGGGACTTGAAGCTTCAGTGGGCATCATTTCCGGGACGGGAAAAACGTTCAAAAACTGTTCGGGCATGGAAATTCGTTGGGAAATATCGAAATGTGTGAGGGTTATGACACGACATACGCTTCAACCGCCCATGGTAACCGCAGCAGGGAAAATCACAAGAGCGCAATTTCCCGACCACCTGCAAGCCGCATGCGTAAGAAAGGCGTACGCCATGAAAACGATCTTGGTTTTGCGGATGCCCTTTGATATAATCCCGGGAAGGTAGAAGTCAAAGGCTGTGGAACGCGTTTCAATATTGCCATCACATAGAGTCGCGGGATATTTCGGTTGGAAAAATGGACATCATGATGAAGCGGATTCTGTCGGTAATTGTGGTCGCCGTGACGGTTTTGGGCAACGCGTCGCTTTTCGCGCAGCCGGAAAACGGTGAGTCGCAAGGCGGCGATACGATGATGACCCGATGGGGGAAAAGCCTCAACGCGGACCTTGTGCTGCCCGAGTACCCGCGTCCGATGATGATGCGCCGCGACTGGCTCAATTTGAACGGCTATTGGGAATTGGAGATTCAACCCGACGGCACGGGAAATGGCAACGGTTCCCCGCAAACCTTCCCGGTTCTCGTGCCGTTTCCGATCGAATCGAAGCTTTCCGGTCTTGCGACGGAAGCGTCGTCGGTGACGTACAAAAAGCGGTTTCGCGTACCAAGTGCCTGGCCGAAGAATTCCCGCATTCTGTTGCATTTCGGGGCGGTTGATTGGGAAACGTCCGTGCGGGTCAACGGGAAGCCGGTCGGCACGCACCGTGGCGGTTATGACGCCTTTTCGTTCGACATCACCGACGCCCTGTTGCCCGATGCGGAACAAACGCTGGTCGTTGCCGTGACCGATCCGACGGAGCTGGGCGCTCAGCCGCGGGGTAACCAATCGACCGAACCGGCCCGGGGACGACACACCAGCGTTACGGGAATCTGGCAAACCGTCTGGCTGGAGCCGGTGCCCGAGGTTTCTATCCGGCGGCTGGTGCTGACCCCGGATTTCGACGGCAAATCGGTCAAGTTGCAAGTATTCGGCGAAAACATGACCGAAAATCACATCGTCAAGGCCGAAGTGTTCGACGGCGAGGAATTCGTGACCCGCGGTTTCGGCGGGGCCGACGGAGCACTGATCCTGCGTATTCCGGACAAGCAGTTTCATGCCTGGTCGCCGGAAACGCCGAAATTGTACCAAATCAACATCGCGCTGCTCGACAACAACCGCATCGTCGACCAGGTCGCCGGCTACACGGGCATTCGCAAAATCGAGGTCGTCCCGACGCCGAACGGTCGCGCGACGATTCACCTGAACGGGAAGCCGTATTTTCAAAAAGGCGTGACCGCACACGGAATGTGGCCCGACGGGCTTTACACGGCACCATCGGAACAGGCCATGCGCAGCGACCTGACGGTGGCGCGGACTTTCGGTTTCAACATGGTCCGCCAGGCGGCGAAAGTCGAGCCGCAGCGCTGGTATTATCTTTGCGATCAGATGGGACTGCTCGTCTGGCAGGAGATTCCGGCCGGGAGCAACAATCACGCCGCGGCGACGGCCCAATTCGACGCCGAGTTGGGCGCTATCGTCCGGCAACTTGAGAATCACCCGTCCGTCATTTGTTGGGTGTTGTTCCAGGAAGGTGTCGGCGAACACAACCCGCAGTTTTACGCCGACCGGATGCGACAACTTGATCCGTCGCGGTTGCTCTGCGTTTCCAGCGGCGGCGAGACGCAGCAGTACGGGGACATTTGCGATGTGCTCATGGCGCCGGAGTTGCTGCCGATGATGTATAAGACGCCCAAGGCGCAGACGATCGGTCGCTTCGGCGGCATTGATCTGTACGCCGGCGAAAATTCGTGGTCGACCGAACATTGGGGCTACAGCAAGGTACTTTCGACCAAGGAACTGCTCGCCGAATTTCGGCGGCTGACCGATGCGATCATCGACTATCGCGACCAGTTCGATGTTTCGGTCGCGGTGTATCACCAACTGATCGACATTGAAGAGGAAACCGACGGGCTGGTCACGTACAACCGCGAACTGATGATCGTGCCGCCCGACGAAATCCAAAAACAGCTTAAAAAACTCGAATACCAAAAGTGACGGCTGCGACAGCCGCAATCAGAGCCCGAAGCGTAAGCAAGGGACAAAAATCGGAGCCGCGACAGTGATGGAGCGGTTTTCGACTGGAAACAAGCGGCGGTCTCGGCGAGACCGCCCTACCTTGCCATCTGATTGCCTTATCTCAAATAGGCCGAGCTGACGTAGGACGCGCGGCCCGAACTGCTCGAAGAGCCGGACGTTTTGCCGCAGGTCGTGCAGGTCGAATTCGTCCGGGTCGAGCCCGTGTAATAGGCCGAAGCCGACGAACGCGAACTGCTCGAAGACGATTTTCCGCAAGTCGCGCAGGTCGAAGACGAGCGCGAACTTGACGAGGTTTTTGAAGTTTTCGAGGACGAACTGCCGCCCGTCGACCGGGAAAGCCCCGTGATCTTCGACGAACTGCTGGAATTGGAATAGGTCCCCAGACCACTTGTCCGGGTGGATCCGTAAACGGCCATAATTTCATCTCCTCATAGGTATGACATTCTGAAACGGTCTCATGGTGTTTGCACTGTCCAGAACTGTATGTAATTACAGATATTGCTAATTCCATCGTCCGCCGCATGAGGAAATCCCAGGTTTTCCTCCGGAATGAATGTTTTTCTGATTGTGCAAGATGCGCAAGCAAAACAATCCGTAAAAACGAAAAAGGCGGCAGGTGTCAAGATTGGCAATATAAGGCAAGTGGTGCGATTTTGCCAAAAAGAGTGATTTTCGCGGTTTTTTCTGTCGACAATGATAAAGTTCTTTTGCGTTTTCCCTTGCTTGTTTGCGAAACCGCCCCGGATTTCACTTTTTGTTCGAGCGACGAGATGAAATTTTTTCAGACTTTTTATTTGACGCATTTTTCCAAACCGGTCAGCCACCGCGCGATTTACCGCTACATCCAGTCGGACCACCCGCGCAAGGTCCTCGAAATCGGCATTCAACGGGCGGAGCGGACACAGACTTTGATGCAAATGCTGCTCAAATATTGCGGCGAGAAATCGGACGTGCATTATTGCTGCATCGACCCGTTTGAGGCCCGCACACCAGTCGACGGTCCGGGCCTGTCGCTGCGGAAGGCCCACCGGCTGATCAGCCAATTCGGGGTCAAGTCGCGGCTGGTTCCCTCGGCTCCGGCGGGCGCCGTTCGGCAATTGCACCTGAACCGCCTCATCGAAAAAGTCGATCTGGCCGTGATCGCCATGCCCGACGTGACCTGGTTGCCCGCGTGCCTCAACTCGCTGGGCGAACTGATCCACCAATCGGCCGGCATTTTTTACGGCCTGCCAACGGCGGAAGGGGACGGAACGTTCGCGTTCGAAAAGGTCGATTTTTCCGACCTGGAATACATCGCCGCCAATGACGGCCGGCTGCCCCACCGCACCCGCCACGCGGCGTGAGAAAATCGTTAACCGCCGATCGTGGATCGCGGCGGCCACGGTGTGACCGCCCTACCTTCACGCCGGGCAAGCCCGGCGGCTAAGGACTCTGCACTCCACACTTTGCGCTCTGCGCTCGATCACCGCACGAGTCCCATGTTGAAGGAGAACATTTGCGAGACGTCGCCGGTGTTCTTGTTAATCGGGAAGGCGAAGTCGAAAGCGATCGGGACGGGGCCCATCATGGGGATGTTGAGCCGGATGCCGAAGCCCGGCGCGACGCGGTAATCGCTGTCCCACTTCGAAATCGACGATTCGACCGTTCCGGTGTCGACGAACACGACGCCGCGGAAATTGTCGTCGGCCGATATGGGGAAGCACAATTCGACCGAGTTGTAAAATTCGAAATTGCCGCCGACGCCGTAACCGTACCAGCGTGGGGTCACGCCGCGATACTCGAAGCCGCGAATGGTCGAGAACCCGCCGGCGTAGTAACGTTCGAAAATCGGGGTCGTCCCTTCCGTGACGCTTGCCGCGCTGCGCAGTCCGAGGACCCAGGCGCCGGAACCGTCGCCGCGGCGATGCAGAGCGTAATAGCGCCGCGCGTCATAACCGCCTCGCATGAATCGCGCTGTGCCGAGCACCTGTTCGGCGTTGACGGTCAGGGTGCCGCCCTCGGTCGGCATGATCGAGTTGTCCCGCGAATCGTAGGTGCCGCTGAGGCCGAACGCGTATTGGGAGTTGTCCCCCAGCACTTTCATCAAGTCGGGGATCGGCGCGATGGGATCGTAGACCCGGATGTTGGCACCGTTGAACGAAAGGCTGGTCGAAAAGCGGTCCGTCCAGGCACGCCCCAACGTCACGCCGCCGCCGAGCCGGCGCTCGCGCCATTCGTCGTAATAGCGGGTGTAATAAAATCCGTTCAGCCCGAGCGAAAACCGCGTACTGCCCAACAGGGGCTCCTGGAATGAAACCGAGTAACGCTGGTATTTTTCACCCGGCATGGCTTCCAGCAAAAACCGTTGGCCCGCCCCGCGGAAGGCGTTGCGCCAGCCGGCGATCGTCCACGGATTGGTCGGCAGTTTGCGCCAGTCGAAGTTGCGTTCCTCAAGGGCGAAACGCCCGACCAGGCCGCTGTCCGAGTTGATGCCGACGCTCATGGTCAGGTTGCCCGTCTTGCCTTCCTGGACGCGAAGGATCGCTTTCGCCCTCGCGTAATTAAGGAACGGATCGTCGCCCTGTCGCATGATGCTGCCCGGGGCACCGAAATCATTGTAGGCTTCCGCCGATGGAAATGTTCCCGACGCCGGCTGGATCGAACCGTAGCCGTTATCGCCGTAGTAACTGTAAGGGTTCGTCGTGGCCGGGATGATCGTGTTGTCGAGCGTCGCGGTCGCGCCGGTGCCGTCCGCGGGAACCGTCGTGCCGTAATAATTGCCGGTTCCGTAGGGCGAGCTGGGGGCTATCATGCTGTCGCCGTACATTGCGCCGGCGTTGTTCGCGTTGTAGGGTTCGGGTTCGTTTTGTCCGAAAAATCCGAGCGCCGGCGTCGACGACGAGACGTTCGTGTTGACCGGCAGGCTCGGCACCGAACCGGCCTGGACCGTCGACGCGTAGGGCGTCCCGGTCGATGGCGTGTTTGGCGAAGTCGTTCCCTGATACTGCTGCGGAACCGCGTAGCTGCCCTGTTGCACGCCGTATTGTCCGCCCTGAGTCGTCGTTGAGCTTGAACCGTAGGGACTGCTGCCGAAAAGCGACGCGTCCGACGTGCCGCCTTCCTGCGGATAGCAGACGCGATATTCCAGCGGTTCGGGGTCGGGGAACGCCGGATGCACGCCGACGCCGTTGCGCTGCTGAATGCGCCGCCAGTCGCGCGGGTCCAACCCGGATGACGTGAAACCGTCCGGGCTTTGCCCCCGGATGGTCAGGTCGTCGATTTCCTGCAATTCCATGTCGAGGAACTCGTCGCCTTCCGGTTCCTCTTCGCCGTTCTCCGGCTTGATCATGATTTTCGGCGTCTGCCCTTCCCCCGGATTGGCGTTGACGAATCCCGGTCGCGAGACGGAGGTTTCCGCCCTTCGGATGTCGTCGGCCTTGGCAAGATTGCCCGGCTTGAGCCCCGCCAGGGCCATGTGCTTCAGGAGCGTCGTGGTTTTCGTGTGCGATTCGTCGCCCGCGACATCGACGTCGACCCCGGTGAGCACAACCGGCTGGCTTTCGTTGATGGAATAGGTGATGTCGACCATGCCGGGTTTTTCCGAGATGAGCCGCACATTGGCCTTGGCCCTGGCAAGGAGGTGCCCCTTGTTGCCGTATTTGCGGCCGACCGATGCTTCGTCGAGTTTGAGCGCCGTTTGCAGGTAAGGATCGCCCGGCTTGAGATGGAAATCCTTGGTGAATTCTTCGTCGGAAAACATCCGGTTGCCGAGAAATTTGATGCTGTTGATTTTATATCGCGGCCCTTCGGAAACGATGAACTTGACCTTGATCCAACTGCCCGGCTCGCCGAGACCGGTGTATCCGGTGCCTTCCTCGAAAACGCGGTCGATCTGAATGTTGAAAAATCCGTGCCGCTGGTAAAAGTCGAGTAATTTTTCGACGTCTGCGTCCAGTTTCTCGCGGCTGAATTCGCCGCCGATGTAATAAAGGATGCCCGGCTTCGATTCGATGTAGGTCTGGAGCCGCCAGTTGGAAACGAAGGTCGCGCCCTCGACGACGGTTTTCAGGATGCGTTGCTTGCCCCCTTCGTTGATGATGAACACGACGTTCCGGTCGTCGAGCCGGTCGCCCGAGCCGATCACCACATTGGCCCGCTCAAAACCTTCCGAGCGGTAATATTCCTTGAGTTTCTCCCGGGCCTGCATCACGGCCTGGACGTCGACGGGGTCACCCTTTTTGATGCCGCATTCTTCCGTGAGTTTCCGTTTGTGAATCTTGTTGTTGCCGAAAAACAGCACGGAATGAAACACCGGCCGCTCGACCAGTTCAAAGCGGACGATGACGCCGTCGCCTTTGCGCTGGTAACGCGGGGTGACGGAAAAAAAGTTGCCCGTCTGGTTCAACGTCCGGGCGTCTTCCTGCACCGTCTGGAGGTGGAACGGATAGTCCTTCATCGTCTTGATCATGTTGCGGATCGAGTGTTGCGGCACCTTGCCGTTGCCTTCAATCTGGACGTCGATCACCTTGAGGTTTTCCACTTCCTCGTCGACGGCCTGTTTGTCGAAGGAGTTGACGATTTTGCCGCCGGAAGCGTCCTGCACGTTGCCGTAACCCGCCGGAGCGCCGTTGGGACCGAGCCCGCCCGAAACCGCCGGTTGGGTGCCGGTCTGCTGCTGCGCCTGCATGATGGCGCTGAAATCAAACGAATCGTCCTTCAGTTCGGTCAAAGACGGTTCCGACCCGGCCCCGAACATGGGGGTGTTGCCGTCCGGTCGCGAAGGCGATCCGGCCACTTGCGATTGCATTTGCGACATGCCGCGTCCCGATTCGACCGGCCGCAAATTTTCGACGCCGCTGGGAATGATGTCCGAACTGCCGGTGCGGAACGTTTGCATGGCCAGCGACGGATCGGTGTTTTGCATCCCGTTCATCAGGCGGTCCGTTTCGCCGTCGAACACCGAATTGCTATCGGCCAGTCCGACCTGCTCTCTCCGGATCGGCTGATTGTCCCCTTGAACCGGCTGCGCGTTCAGCGGAACCATGCCGCCTTGCGGGGCCTGCATGTTCAGCGGCGCCACCACCGGAACCGGCTGCATCGTGCCAGGTTGCATCGTATTTGGCTGCGCCGCATTCTGATAGGGAGATGCCGCATCCGCCGAAACCGGCATTCCGCCGTAAGATGGGTTCGCCGGTTGCGTTGGCGACATCATTTGAGGTTGTGATAACGGCGTCAGACCCGGCGCAGCGGCGACCGGTGTCGTGGGTTGCGACCAACCGTTCGGTTCCTGTGTGGTGACGGAGTAGGATGGGTAACCAGAATTATTGCTATAGGTCGTTGCGGAACTGGCTGCGGACGGTGTTGCCGACTGGTAATACTGCCCCAATGCGGCGGGGGAAATCGCCTGAATCGCGAACCATGCCGCAAAAAGTGTCAGGGCAAATCGCCACAGGACGAGGCCGGGGAAAGATTGTCGTCGGGAATCGGACTTATTATTTTTGCTTGAGGTCATGAGCCACCGCAGTTATCATCATTGAAATGATCAAATGATTATGTTCACTTTTCCAAGAACACTTGCGGTGAGACGATACGAAAAAACTTTAGTAAAAACAAGACGAATCGGCAAAAAAGCCGTTATTTTTCGCGCCAGATGTCGCTTTTGGAGATGCCGAATTTCTTCCTTGTTTCCTCAATTTGCCCAAAGAACCGCCGTGCGTCCACCGGATAACCGGCGGTGGGTTGCAGGCCGGGAATGTGGTTTTGCCAAAATCGGTTGAAATCCGCCATGGCCATTTCGCGCAACAGTTTTGCGGTCATCGAAGCTAACGCAGCCGGAATGTGACGATCGGCCTTGGCCTGAAACCGAAATTCCAACGTTCGCCCGGTGAAACGAAGCCGGTAAACGCTCAGCGGCGTCCCTTCGCAGAGAATTTCGACCCAACCATCGTCGGGGAAGAATTGGTAAAGCACGTCCGCATAACGGTTTCTGCCGCCGTGTTTGTCACACAACACCGTCACGCCGGCATTTTCGGGCAGCAATCGAATCGCGTTTGCGACCAGCGAAAGCGTCGTTTCGGTCAATAGAGTCGATTTATTCCCCAATTTTTGGAGTTGTTGATTGAAATTTCGCGGAAAAATCATTCTGGCTTCGATGTCGCAAAGCGAAATATCAGCGACTTTTAACGCATTTCTCACGTTTTCCGTCGCCTGCCGGTGGCTTTCGACGTCCATTGGCGATTCGATTAACGCATCAAAAAATTGCAGACTGTCCGGCGAATTGATTTCCGTTGCGGCTTCGGGAGCAAGCAGGGCGATCAATTCCGACCAATGTTTCAATTCATGGCCGCATAATTCAACGGCGGTACGCACGGAATTGGCCAAAGTGTGCAATTTGCCCGATTGATACAGTTTTTTGGAATCGCCGATGAGCAAAATTTTTCCGTCTTTCCCAAGTTGCGAGGACGTTTCAGCAATCGATGGGCCAAGCCGTCGTTCGAAGTCCGCGAGAAAATCATTTGGGGGCGGATCGCCGACCGTGTCATTTTGCCCCATCTCCCAAACGACGCACGCGACGACCAGCGGCCCCAAATTCGGGCCGTAGCCCGCCTCATCCGTTCCAAGTATATAATGTCTCATGCGGGCCATTGTAACCGGCTTCCTGTGAAATGGCACCGTCGGTTTTCAATTATTAATCAACGGCATAAATCGCGCCGTTGCAGTCGCCGGCCTGACGGTGGATAATGATTATGAATTGACTGCAAAGAAATTCAAGAAGGGCGACATGATGAATAATCCGACACGGCGCAACAGAAATATCGGGACGGCCAAGCAGGGGCACGGGCAGAATAATTCGCTTCGCATTCCGTGGCCTTCGGCGGTGTGCAAGAGTTTTTATGAAAGGCTTGGCGAATACCGGAAGGAAACGCACGTCGTTCATGGCGTCGAACGTCAGTGCGTCGTCGAAAAAACGCTGCACGATTTTATGCACGCGTGTTCCGTCGCGGATGTCATACAAATGCTGCAACTCGTCCCGGCGGAAGACATTGACGGCGTGGAATTGATCGTCTTTCGCCAGCCGAAACGCAAGGAAACCATTCTTTCGCCCGTCTGGGGGCGGATGATTTACTATTACGAATTTGAAAACCGGTTTGGCCCGGCCGTGGTTTTGGAGGCAGTTTACTCTACGGGCAGACAGAGGTGGCCGAAAAAACTTTGCGTCGAAAGCCAAATGGAACTGGAACGCCTGCGCCGCGACGGTCACGCCTTCGTCACGGATCGCCGACATCATGTCGCCCCGTTTGAAAAAGCGGCCGTTCGCAACACGCAATTGTATCGCACGTTGCTGCACGAAATCGGGCATTACGTGCATTATCTCCGTGAAGTCGTCCAGCCGAACCGGGAAAACGACACCGACGAAAAACGGGAACTACGTTCCGACCGTTACTTCGACGGCATACCTCAACAGGAAAAGGAAAATTTCGCGCACACCTACGCGGAACGGATTTATGCCGAACTCGCGGCGCAAAACCTTGTGCCGTTTGAGCAACGGAGTAATACTTGAAAAAATGCCTTTACCTGAAAATGGCCATGTACGGTTCAAATTGAAAAATCCGGTTGCGTGAAAAGCCGGTCATTTCCCTAAGCCAGCCCTGTTGCACATAATCATTCACAAGATCGCCGGCCGCCTTGTCCGACAGGTTGCAGCATTGACAGACATCGGAAATGTTGACATACGGCTTTTGAAAAAGATGCTGTAACAGCAAATACGCCG
Source organism: Thermoguttaceae bacterium (assembly GCA_031548645.1). Classification (GTDB taxonomy): domain Bacteria; phylum Planctomycetota; class Planctomycetia; order Pirellulales; family Thermoguttaceae; genus WRMR01. The sequence continues at coordinate 2,046 of JAVBQX010000016.1, read as the reverse complement.
AATGCGTTCTTCGACCGAACGCGGCGGCGATTTCCTTTTCAGTGTCGGCTTTCAATCGCATGATCTGTTCCAACGTGGCATCGCCGTGTTCCGCCGTTTCCTGTACCCCGATGAGGAAATACTTGATCCATTCGAGCAACTCATTGTGCGTTCGTACCCTCGTCAGGGCATTGTAATAGTGTTCCTTTCTTTGCTCGAAAAATCGCGAAAGATACAACAACGGCTTGCCCAGTATTTTTTGATCGACCATGTAAAGCGTAATCAGCAAACGCCCGATGCGTCCGTTGCCGTCAAGAAACGGGTGGATCGTTTCGAATTGATAATGGGCCATCGCGATTCGAATCAACTTGGGCACATGAATCCGGTCATTATGCAGAAAATTTTCCAGGTCACCCATCAACGACCCGACCAGGTCGTGCCTTGGCGGAACGAAAACGGCGCTTTTCAATGACGAACCGATCCAGTTTTGACTCGCGCGGAACTCACCCGGTGTTTTATATTCGCCGCGAACTCCCTGCAATAACGTCCGGTGCGTCTCACAAAGCAAACGCGTCGACAACGACAATTCGGACAGCTGTTCAATGGCGTTGTTGAGCGCTTCGGTATAATTCAAAACTTCCAATCGGTCGTTTCGACGTTCCTGCGGTATTTCGTTTTCGGGAAGAAGAACCTCATCCATGTTCGTTTGCGTCCCCTCAATGCGACTCGAAATGACGGATTCCTTCGTCACGAGCAACTGGATGAACAGGTCGACGTTCGGGACAAGACGGGAAAATGTGTTCAGCGCACCCAGTGAACGCGAGGCGTCTTCGAGTATCTCGGCAAGTTCCGCGTCATTGCTGACCCATTCATGGTTGATGGGGTTGGGAACGAAATATTTGTATTCGCAGCCAAATTCAACGTGTCCGGCATCAAATTGTTCAATTTTGTAACACATAACTATGATAAAAAATTAATTATTCAAATTATGCCCGAAAGTAAAATATAAAAAACCATATTTTACTTTTGAGGCTAAAAGTAAAATAAGAATATTCATATTTTACTTTCTGTCAAGAAAAAATCAAACAATAATGTGTGTTTCGCGACATTTGAAAATGGTTTGATTGTTTTCCCGTACTTGCACCAAGCATCCAAGTCGAACCGTTGTACACCCTCCCGGCTTGGTGTAAATTTGGTGTCGGTGTTTTAGAGAATGTTTTCTCGGAGGAGCGAATCATGAACAGGCGGTTTCTTCGATGGGTTTTGGACGTGACGCATAAATCGGAAAATAATTATTCGCGCACGAGCATTTCGTATTTTTTCTGGGCGGAGCGTGCGATTCGTTGGAATATGTTGATGTGTGCCGTTGTTTTTTCACTCTGCGTGTTGTTAATGCTGTTTCGAAAGCCCGCCGATTGGTCGGATCGCTTGCTGCTCATTGCATTTGGCGGTTTTGTCGTCTATCTCTGGCCCCTCTATTTCAATATGCGGTTTTTCAACAAGATGCGACAAAAAAAACGAATCGCAGATGCGAGGCGAGCAACCCGTTGGATGTTGAAGGCGACACCCTTTGTTTTCGTCGGTTGGATTGTGATTTCGCTCTTCATTTTTTTAGGGTTCATGCAGTCTACCGGGGAACATAATTTGGTTTTTCTTTACCTGTTGATGTGCCTTATTTTTCCATACGCGTTCACCCGATTCTGGGTCACCATCGCGACCACCCCTTTTCATGCTGGGTTCGGCAAACGATAATGGCAAATTGCTTTTTTGAAATTCATCTGATCACAACAATACAATAATATATTCATGTCGGAAACACACATTCCTTTCGTGCATTTGCATTGTCACAGTCATTATTCGCTGCTCGACGGAGCGGGGACGTTGGATGGGTTGATCGGGCGGGCGAAGGAGTTGGGGATGACCGCACTCGCCTTGACCGATCACGGAAACATGTACGGGGCGCTCGAATTTTATCAGAAGGCGAACGACGCCGGGATCAAGCCGATTGTCGGGTTCGAGGCCTACATCGCGCCGGGGAGCCGGTTGGAAAAAGCGGCCACGTCGCAG
>JAVBQX010000169.1:0-18251 GCA_031548645.1 Thermoguttaceae bacterium | reverse complement strand
GCGCGGGCCGCGAATGGATTTTGAGCAGATTGATCCCGAAAAACGCGATTTGCCCGAGTATGTCGGCCAGCAGTCCGACGCGATCCACCGCCGGGAGAATGGCGATGAGCGTGCGCACGTGCGACGTCGGCGACGGATGGGTCGGCATGAGCGGTTTGCTTTCCGGTCGGCCGACGAGCAGGAATTCCGTGTAATTTCGCCGCGAATACTGCCGGTTGCCGATGTCATCGTGCAAAACCGGAACGGCCAGACTTTCGAGCGTCTCGCGCCGCGCGATGACCAGTCCGGTTCGACTTTCGGCCACCTGGCGGGTCGCCTGCGCGGTGCTCGACGTTTCGCAAAGCGTTGCGCCGGGAAAATGTTCCAGCAGAAAATCCGAGCATTGTGCCAAGGCCTTCGGGTACGAAAAAACCGACATTTCCGCGTTCGCATCCTGCGCCGCGTTTTCCGGCAAATATCCGCCGATCGCAAATTGAACGGGAATCTGCCGCGCTGCCAGCACCGCAAGGCGGCGTTCGATGACCAGGTCGAGCGTTTCCTGGATCAGGCCCTCGATGAGATTATAATACGGCACGACGGCAAAATTGTTGTCGTCGTCGACGGCGGCCATCGCCCGGGCGAGCGTCGGCTGCGGGACGAGCGAACAGCCGCCGCGTGCCGTTTCGGGAATCAGTGCGAAAATTTCGCCGCCCAGCGTTTGGGCCGCCAGTTCGGAAAACGTCCCGGCGGGGCCGAGGTAATGGATGGTTGTCATGGGATTGTGTTTTGAATGCGTCGTCATTTCAACGCGGCCAGGGCGGCGGCGTAGTCCGGTTCCTGCGCGATTTCCGGGACCTGCTCAGTGTAAAGCACTTTGCCCACTTCGTCAATCACGACGACGGCCCGCGAAAACAACCCGCGAAGCGGCCCGTCGGTCATGAGGACGCCGTAAGCGTTTTCAAATCCCGTATCGCGAAAGGCCGAAAGCGGGATGACGCGTTCGATGCCCTCAGTCGTGCAGAATCGCGCCTGCGCAAAAGGCAAGTCCTTCGAAATGGCCAGTACGACGGTCTCGGCCAGCGACGCCGCGTCCTGGTTGAACTTCCGCACGGACATCGCGCAGACGCCGGTGTCGGCGCTCGGAAAGATGTTCAGCACGACGCGTTTGCCGCGAAGTTCGGATAGCGAAAGTTCCGAAAGATCGGTTTTGACCAGTCGGAAATCCGGGGCGGGCGTTCCCGGTTCGGGAAGCCGGCCGTTGGTGCTAACACTTGCGCCTTTAAATGTAATGGTTGACATGGTGTGATCCTTTATTGGGGTTAGGGGTTAGGGATTAGGGGTTAGGAAGTTGGGAGTTGGGAGTTGGGTTGGAGACACATATCAACCGATTCTGCAGCTCGCTCCTCATGCCTCAAGCTTCCCGGCACCAAACCATTCCTGCATCACCCGTTTTTCAAACGGCGGGCGATTTCGGCAACATGCTGGCCTTGGAATTTCGCGATGGCCAGTTCGTTTTCCGAGGGCGTGAGTTCGCCATCATGTCCGCAGATGGTCGTGGCGCCGTAGGGCGTTCCGCCGGACACTTCCGACGTGGTGAACAACCGCGCTTCGGACGAAGGCACGCCGACGATAATCATGCCCAGGTGCAACAGTGTTGGGTGGAAGGTCAGGATGGTCGTTTCCTGCCCGAAATGCTGCGTGTTGGACGAGGCGAAGACGCTGCCGACCTTGCCGATGAGTTTTCCCTGGGCCCACAGACCGCCAAGCTGGTCGAGAAAGTTCCGCATCTGCGCGGCCATGTTGCCGAAACGCGTCGGCGTGCCGAACAGGATCGCGTCCGCATCGGCAAGCGTGTCCCGATTGGCAAGCGGAATATGCGCGAAAGCCGCACGGGCTTTGTCGGCCCCGATGCGTTGCAGGGCCTCGTCCGGCACCAGCTCAGGCACCTGGGACAGGGTGACCTCCGCCCCGGCGACCGAACGCGACCCTTCGGCCACCGCTTCGGCCATACGATAAATGTGGCCGTACATGCTGTAAAACACGATTTGAATCTTGACACTCATAAAAAATCTCCTTATGTTATGCTCGTCGAACAAGTTCGGCGGCTAAGAATGCACAAAAACGGCTTTGGGCGCATGCTACATTCCCTTTAATTATACATTACGTGTCAACACTGGTTTTACGAACGAAAAAAATGCGGGGAGAACCGCGTTGGAATTCCTGAAAAAACGTCACTAATGGCATAAGGAAACTGCCGGGCGATTGCATCGGGGGAAATTTTGACGGATAATATGTTACGGTCGTGGGTTGAAATGAAAAAATGAATCGCAAGGAGATAAACATGTCGGAACAGGAATCAAAACGGGTCGTCGCTCCCACGAACTGGAACGTGCCCAACGCGCTGACGGTCGCTCGGATCGTTTTGGCCTTCGTGCTGTTCGGGCTGCTGGAATGCCAGTGTTATATCGCCGGACTGGTGCTGTTTCTCATCGCGGCGGGCACCGACTGGATCGACGGCTGGTGGGCACGAAAATATAACCAGTGCACCGTTCTCGGCCGCATCATGGACCCCTTCGCCGACAAGCTGATCGTCTGCGGGTCGCTGATTTATCTTGCGACCATACCGGCCGTGACCGGGGTGAAATGCGGCCTGGCCGTCTGGATGGTCGTCGTGATCATCGCCCGTGAGATGCTGATTACGACGATCCGCTCGTTTCTCGAACAGCAGGGGCGAGATTTTTCGGCGAAAATGGCCGGCAAATTGAAAATGTGGCTGCAATGCGTCGCCATTCCCGCCTGCCTGCTTTGGGTGATTTTTTCGCAATCACCCGAACCGCAACAGCCGCTTTGGCTCTATTACCTGATGGTCGTCACGGTTTGGGGAACGCTCCTCATCACGGTGTATTCCGGCCTGCTTTATCTCGTCGCGGCGATGAGGCTTTCGCCCATAAGTTCTGCGCAAGAACAGCAGCCGGGAACGCAGTGAGTGCAACGAACGGAGTGACCGGGGAACACGTTTCCCATTTTGTGAAATCGTTCCCCTCCTGCGGTGTTCCTTTTGGTGGGAGCAGGGGAATTGAACATTATCCTGGTTGGAAAACCCTCACCCCGGTCACTCCGCTGCGCTGCGTTCCCGGCTGCTGTTCTTGCGGATCATTTTCTGGCGAAAGCCTGAAAATGAAATAATGGCGCAACCGGAGTCCGAAGCGTAAACGAGGGACGAAAAACCAGAGCCGCGACAGTGATGGAGCAGTCGACAGTTCAATATTTTCTCGCAGAGACGCAAAGGTCGCAGAAAATATTTTCTCTGCGTTCTCCGCGTCACTGCGAGAAATCACTAAAAGCGTCAAGCGTCTCAATGTCCCGTGTGTCCCGGGAAGGGTTCGACCTGTTCGTCGCCGGGAACCATCGTGAAATCCGATGAATAATCCGACGCATAGCCCGGCATGGCCCCCGGCGTTTGGGGCGGAATCGGCGTCGGATAAGACAGCGGCGACATGGATTGGGGGCCGCCCGCGGCGACTTTTCCCGTAACGCCCAACCGATGACTGATCACCACGGGGGCATGCGGCTGGGTTTGCAGCGTTTCGACGGGCTCCAACCTCGAAAGATCCGGCAGGGGCGTCGACGGTGCCGCCATCTTTTGTCCGCCTTCCGCGATTTCGACCCATTCGCGGAGTCTTGCGTCGAGATCAGCCGGGCCATTATTGCGTTTTGGCGGCGCCGGCGCGGCATTTGGTGTCGTTGACGAGGCAAACATCGGCGATGGTGACGCAAGCTGCGGCAACGGCGAGGCAAGAATGGCCGGGCCGGCGGTCATGCCGCTCTGGTAATGCTGTTCATATTGGTAATGGTAAAGCATCGGCAGGCTCCTGCGGTCCAGTCGGTCCAAAGCCGGAAGTGAGGCCGCATCGTCGGAGTAATCAGCCAGGAAATCGGGTACCGGTGTCACCTGGGACGATGTTGCGGCGACCCGTTGGGAAGTTGAAACCGCCTGCTGATTCTGATTCGTCGTGGTGTAGACCGCCCGCGAATTCTGCTGGGCGTACAGGTTTTCACCAACGACAAAACACAAAAAACTGATCGCAACGACGGCAAAAACGCGGAGTAGCGTTCCGCTTGTCCCATGAACCCGATCCCAACGCAATAACGACAGCATGTCGCAGTCCCCGGTAATGAATTTTTTACACAAGAATGCAGTTATTCCTGTTAGCGTGTAAATCGGTACATAATGAGTCCGGTCTTTGCAGAGTTTTTCAAGAGGGCAAATGTAACTGTTTTACCCCACAGGAACAATTTGACAGTTGTTCCGACAGGATTCGATAAATCGGAACGGAAATCATTTTCTCGTCAGAAAAAAATGTCTCAAAAATGAACATTGCAGGAAATTTCAGCTCGCTTGCTTTCCGTAAATTGAGTCATTGCCAAGTGCTGCCAATAATATTGTGCTATTCTCATGGGGTTCGTTGAGGAAAATCGGTTTTCCGTCTAAAATACAGATGCTCCTTTACGGCTTTTATTTCGATGAATACGCGGTCAGTAAATCAATTATCTGGAGTTGGGCATGAATTCCCTGCGTGAAGAATGCGGCGTTGCGGCGGTTTATTATTTTTTGAATTCCCGTTCCAATGATGACGAGACACCCAGCCCGTTCAACGATCCGAATGAGGCTTCACGTCTTATCCCAAGGATGTTGCTCGACTTACAAAATCGCGGACAGTCGGCGGCGGGGATAACGACTTACGACCGGGAGCGTGACGACGTGCTCATGACCCACAAGGAGGTCGGCACCGTGACCGAGGTGTTCCGCCTGAGCCATCGCCCGAAATATCATGATTTGATGGACAAATTTTCGGGCAACGCCGCCATCGGGCATGTTCGATACGCGACCAACAATCAAAACGAAGTTCGTTTCGCGCAACCCTTGGAACGTTACCACTTTCGGAAACACAAGTGGTTCAGTTTCGCCTTCAACGGACAGTTGGCCAATTACGACGATTTGATGGCCGAACTGACGCAGGACGAGTCGGTACATATTGCCCAGCAAACGGATGCGGAAATTTTGCTGCACGAAATCAGTTTTTCGCTTTCCCCACAGCAAGAGCCGAATTTACAGGATGTTTTTCAACAAATAGCCCGCAAAGCCGACGGGGCTTATTCGCTGGTTTTACTTAATGCCCAAGGTGAGTTGGTCGTCGCCCGCGACCCGAAAGGCATCAAACCGCTTTGCTATGCCTGTCAAGGCAGGATGTTTGCGGCGGCCAGCGAAAGTGTCGCGTTGTTCAACCTTGGTTTTCCGGCGGAAAGCATCAAGGAAGTCGAGCCGGGTACGATGATTCTCGTGTCGGAAAGAGGGGTACGGTTCGAGCGTTTTGCCGAAAGTGACGGTTCCGCGCATTGCTTTTTCGAGTGGGCCTATTTTGCCAACGTGGCCAGTACGCTTGACAATCACAGCGTTTACATGGCCCGAAAACGGCTCGGCGAAGAACTGGCCCGACAGGAAAAGGTCGAAATCGGACACGATTCGATCGTGGTGCCCGTGCCCGACACGAGCAAGGCCGCCGCCGATGGCATGGCCTATGCGCTCGGCATTCCCTGTCTCGAAGGATTGATCCGCAACCGTTACAGCGGACGCACGTTCATCGAAGGCGGGGAATATCGGCGCCGCAAAGCGGAAACCAAATACACGCCGCTGACCGAGGTGCTTGAAGGCAAACGAATTTTTCTCGTCGAGGATTCCATCGTCCGATCGACGACCATGCGTGTGCTGATCGAACGCATCCGCAGGATCGGGCTGGCGAAGGAAATCCATGTCCGCGTGGCCTGTCCGCCGATCATCGCGCCCTGCTTTTACGGCGTTGACATGTCGACCTTCGACGAAATTTACGCGACGAATTTTTACCACAAGCTCAATCCACCCGCACCCGGTACTGCCGCGACGTTGGAAATGGTGCAGGGCATGACGTTTTCCTGGCAAATGCTGGAGCAAATGGCCGCGGAATTCGGCGCCGATTCGGTTCGATACATCACGAAAGAGGCCGCGTCGCGTGCCATCGGACTGTCGCTCGACCAGCTTTGCACCGCTTGCGCAACCGCCGTTTACCCGACCCCCTGCGGCCAGGCGTCGTGCCTTGCGGCGTTCCGGGATTTTCTGGCGAAAACGGAGTGATGCGACGAAATCGGAATGACAACAAAAATGTTGTCCCGGCAATATAATTAAGGTTCATCCGGTGGATTGCCAACAAACAACTTCATTTGCGCGACCTTCCCACCGCGGGCGCGGCAAGCAGCGTTCGGAGGCGAAGCTCTTTTTTTTCGCCTATATTCTTTATTAACGCATGCAATCTTTCCTTGCGTTTTGTCGTGTTTTGACAGATAAATGACGCATAAATTGAATTGCTTTTCCCAACCGCAATTTATATAATTAAGCAGTCATGTGTGTGGTCGTAAATTTCGTGATGACTACACAAATCTTTTATTTTTTCTCAGGCAAAATTCATTTTTTGTTGTTTGATATTCCATTTGGGCTTCATGTTTTCCCGGCATCGACTTTCGCAATGAACCGATGAATGTGATTGAAAAATCTTGACCTCATCAATGGCATTTTGTGGGATTCTTTCGCCTGATAAAACAGCGCCCACACTTTTTTCTTCAGCTTTTCTATATTTGAGGAGGTTTTACCATGACAAGAATCATGAGACGGACGAACAACTCCGGATTTCTTTTCAAAGGATTTACTCTTGTCGAATTACTCGTCGTTATCGCGATCATCGGAATTTTGATCGCCTTGCTTCTCCCCGCCGTGCAGGCGGCCCGTGAAGCGGCGCGTCGCATGCAGTGTACGAACAATCTCAAACAGGTGGGATTGGCCATTCATAACTTTCACGATGCGCAAAAAGGAATCCCGCCCTTGGGAATACGTACATGGCGGGCGTCGTTTTTCCTGTTGATTCTTCCCTACATCGAACAACAGGCGAATTATGACAAGTTTGTTTCCACGGAAGACACCGTCAAAGACAAGACATCGAACAAACTGACCGGCGGCAAAGGCTGGTGGTGTAAGGACCTTGATCCGGGCGGAACCCGAACCACCAGCGAATTGACCGATGAAGACCGCCGTGGTTTTGCATCCATTTCGGTTTACACCTGTCCAACCCGCGGCAAACGGGGAACGGGTTACTGGGTTTCCCCGGACACGGATTGGGGGCGTTGTGACAAGGAAGGACCGCAAGGCGATTACGCCATGGTCATTTGCGCCGCAAGTACGGAACAACGTGCCGTGAATCCGAATCTGGCCCAATGGTGGCATGTGGCCAACCCGGTGGAAGGCCAAACGATCGGCACCACCCCTTTCCGACTCGCCAGCATCGTCACGCCGGGAACGCCGGCGGCCCCGCGATGGGATTCTCCCACTTCGTGGAAAGCTCGTGACACCTTTGCCCATTGGAGCGACGGAACAAGCAATCAGCTTTGCATCGGGGAAAAGCACTTCACCGACATCGTCGGTTCCGAAGGCACGGCGGCAACCCGCGATTCCTGCCAGGATCCAACTTACGGCGACTGCACCATTTTCACCATCTGGGAATGGGGTGCAGGAATTTGTTCGCAAGGTCGGACATTCGATCACAATGATGCCCGTGGGCCGCGATACATCGCCCGCGGCGTCAACGACCCGTTCCCGGAACCGGGAACGCTTTTCGGAAGCCCTCATACCGGCGTGTGCAATTTCCTCATCGGTGACGGTTCCGTGCATGGAATATCCAATACGGCCTCCCATGACGTGCTGGTCAGTCTCTCGAATACGAGAGACGGTCACGCGACGTCGTTGCCGTGATGCTTTTTCCTGCAAATCGGGTGCGAATGAACCGAGGTCCGTTATTTTTTCCATAAGGGGATATCTTTCATGAAGTCAAGATTCATCTTGTTGCTTTTGGTTCTCGCCGTCGTCACCGGATGCAATCGGGGGAACGTTCCCTTGCGGGGAAAAGTCACCTTTACCGACGACGGTTCCCCTTTGACCGCCGGCTCCGTCTGCTTTGACGACGGAATCAAGCTTTCACGCGGGACGATCAAGTCGGACGGAACCTACCGGGTGGGCACGGAAAAGGAAACCGACGGCATTCCGCCGGGAAAATACAAGGTTTATATCGTCGGGGCGGTGAAAAGCGGTGGCCGAACCCAGTCGAAAGATCCCTATGGAAAACCCTACGAAAGCGGCGGCATGTCGATCGCCGTTCCCCTGATTTCCCAAAAACACACCGGCCCGAAAACCTCGGGCTGGGAAATCACCGTGGACGCTTCGACCAAAACTTATGATCTCAAGGTCGATCGTCCGTAATGTGTGAGACGAAATCATAGTGTTTGGTTTCAATGGCTTGTTTTGAATTCATTACTGAAAGGGGTTAACCATGTTAACTGCATCAGCTCACGCAGTTCGACCGGGACATCCCACCCGGGCATTCACCCTTGTCGAACTCCTTGTCGTCATTGCGATCATCGGGATTTTGATCGCCCTGCTTCTCCCCGCCGTGCAGGCGGCCCGCGAAGCGGCACGTCGTATGCAGTGTACGAACAATCTCAAGCAAGTCGGTCTGGCGATTCACAATTTTCATGATGCCCGTAAGGGAATCGTGCCTTCCCACGGCGGCTGGGCTCGCCCGACGTCCCTGTTTTTTCTCATGCCGTACTATGAGCAGCAGGCCATGTGGGAAGTTCTCATGCAAGCGACCGACAACCTGTATTGGGAACCTTACGCCCAGGATCACGTTCTCAATGGCGTCCACCGCCGTTGGTTCAGTATTTCGGACGCGGACAGGCAGGGAATGGGGGCGATTTCGATTTTCAAATGCCCGACACGCCGAAGCGGCGTCGCTTTGATGGACGCACGCACCACAAGTTCACCCGGAACCACGGCGGCTCCGGCCATGGCGAACCCCGACCTTATTCCGGTCGGCCCGTTGTGCGATTATTGCATGCCGATGGTCACGCAACCCCGTGACGGCGACAATACGATTTACGACTTCTTCGGAAGAGGGGGACCTGATGCCCTGGACATGTGGTTGTCCTGGCATCGACCCGATGAACGAGCGCCGTCTTATCATCGCGGACCGTTCAGGCACCCCAAAATCGCGGGGGAATGGTCACCGATGCACGGTCCGCAATACCAAAGCTGGAGTTGCCGTGACACTTTTGCGTATTGGGCCGATGGAACGAGCAACCAGATTGTTTTTGCGGAAAAACATATTCCGACGGCCGCTCTCGGCAAATGCGAAGGCAACAACTCCACTTCGCTTCCCGGACAATCCTATTCCTGGGATTGCGGCATCCTTTATCCCGCGGGGGACTGGTGTGAACAACATGCGGCGCGAGCCGCCATCAATGGCGGAATGGCTCCCCACGAATTGATTGCCCGTTCTCCCAAAAGCATGGGGGATCAGAACTCCGACCATGCGTCATTCGGATCATGGCACCCGGGTACATGCAACGTGTTGATGGGAGATGGATCCGTACAGGCCGCAAGCAACACGACTTTGCCCCTGTTGTTCATCCGTTTGTGCGATACCAAGGATGGCAACGCCGTCACTCTTCCGTAATACGCCTTTAAACGCGGGTATTGCGGTGGCGAGAAAAAATGTGCCGTGATTCCAGCGCCGCTTGCTACGCCAATGCGGGAAGTTACGTAAAAACGTTGCTTTTCGGCATTGGCGACGCAAGCGATCCATCGGATACGCTTAATTTGTATTTTCAGACCAGGAAAAGGAGCGACTTCAATATGACTTGTTCAATTAAATCGCGTGTACTTTGGTGCGTTGTCGGCTTCTTTATTCTGACGTCGCTTGGTTGTGGCGGAGCTTACGTTTCGGGGAAGGTGACATTCGATGACGGCACTCCGTTGACCGTGGGAACCGTTTGCTTTGAAACCGATAAAGAACAAATGATCGGGCATATCAAAAACGACGGAACATACGAACTTTCCCCAAATGACCGGAATAAGAGAATCCCGAAAGGTCTTTACAAGGTTTGTGTCACCAATGCGGTCGTTGAAGTCGGAAATGAGTTGCGTGCAAGCGGTAATCGAGCGGATTTTGGAGGTCGACGCATGACAAAGTCCATTATCGATAAAAAATTCGAATCAGCGTCTTCTTCCGGATTGACATGCGATGTCAAAGGCACGACCGTTTATGACATCACCGTAACCAAAGCGAATTGAATTTTCAGCGTCGGGGTTTTCAGTTTTTTTCTTCGCCTGACGTACCAGACTTTTTCGCCGCTCTTTTCGCCTTGACGACCTCAATCACCGCGGGCAGGACGGAAATGAAGATGATCGCGAGGATGACCAGGGTGAAATTCTTCTTGACCACCGGGATTTCCCCGAAAAAGAATCCGGCATAAGTGAAGAGGGAAACCCACATTATCGCGCCGATCACGTTGTAACAGATGAAGTGGCGATAGGTCATGCTCCCGATTCCGGCCATGAAGGGCGCAAAGGTTCGGATGATCGGGACGAACCGGGCGATGATGATCGTTTTGCCGCCGTACTTTTCGAAATACTGATGGGTTCGTTCGAGGTATTCCCTCTTGATGAACCGCGACTTGTTTTTTTCCAGAAATTTCGGACCGAGAAAATACCCGACATGATAATTCACGGTGTCGCCGATGATGGCGGCGGCCAATAGCAGGAGAAAAAGGAAATGAACGTTCAGCGAACCGGTTGACGCGATGGCGCCGGCCGCAAAAAGCAGGGAATCGCCCGGCAAAAACGGCGTGACGACCAAACCGGTTTCACAAAAAATCACCAGGAACAGGATGGCGTACGTCCAGGTTCCGTAATTGGAGACGATCTCCACCAGGTGTTTGTCGACATGCAGAAAAAAGTCAATGATTTCCATGGTTGAACGTTGCGGCCTCTCTCGTGTTTCGGTTTTCGGCGATACAATCCGGTTTCATTGTATTGCGCCGGTCGCATAACACAAGTTCGGCACGCAATTTTTCGGCCAAAAGAAGAAAAACATCGCCGGAATTGCGAAAAATCAATTCGATATTTCCGGCCGAATTTTCGTACGGGCTACGAGAACATATGCTCGAAATTGATGGGCCGGACGCCTTCGAGACTGTCGGCGAGTTTCCCCAGGGCTTCGGTTTCGATCTGCCGGACGCGTTCGCGGGTCAGGCCAAGCGTTTCGCCGATTTCCTTGAGCGTGTGCGGCGCGTGATCGTCGAGCCCGAACCGCATGCGAAGCACGGCGGCTTCGCGCGGGTCCATGACCTTCAACTGCTGCATGACGAAGGTGAGATTGTCATGCTGCAACAGTTCCTCGTCGGGCGTGCGGGCGCGTTCGTCCATGACCATTTCGCCGAGCGTCCAGCCGGAATCGGCCTGGTCGGTCTGCGGGGTCAGGTTGTAAATGAGGATCGCCTTCTTGATGATCGGGAGTTTCTTTCGCGGCAACCCCAAAACGCGGGCCACCTCTTCGGGGGTGGGCGTGCGGCCGAGTTCGTCGACAAGCCGGTTCGTCGCGCGGCGCCATTTCGAAAGCAGCTCGACCATGTAGGCCGGGATGCGGATCGTTTTCGCCGAATTGATGAGCGCCCGTTTGATCGACTGCTTGATCCAGTAGCTCGCGTAGGTCGAAAAACGCGTGCCGATGGCGGGGTCGAAACCTTCGACGGCGCGGAGCAGGCCCAGGTTGCCCTCTTCGATCAGGTCTTGCAGACTCAGCCCCTTGCTCGTGTAACCGCGGGCGATGTTGACCACCAGTCGCAGGTTGGCCCGCACCATGCGGTCGCGGGCTTCCATGTCGCCCTGCGCGATGGCTTCGGCAAGCATCAGTTCCTCGTCCGCCGAGAGCAGCGAGGTTTCATTGATTTCACGCAGGTAGGTTTCCAGGGGCGATTGCACCGACGTGTTGGTTGAAAGATCGTCGGCAGGGGAGGAAAAATCACGCATTGTCGTTTTATCCGATTACATTGGGGGGAAGTGTAAAGACAATCAACCGCAAATTCCGTGTGTTCCATTCCGAAAAAATAACGCAAATGGCAGACACGCGGCCGTCAATACAAAACCAGAACTCTGTTGAATACGGATCAAAGCCGGAACAATTCCGCAAAAACCGTTCGCTGCAAGGTGAAAAAAGATCGAATTCAACAGGATTATAGCGTTGACGACGATAATAACGCCAACCACGGGCTTTTGAGCGCGATTCGAATGATGGCCAAGCCTGTGATCGGGTAACAATCCCTAGCCACTACGCCCGGTGACTTCCCTTGCCGTTCCGAGAGACGCAGGTTGCCGTAAATGCCGGCGAAAATCTCCTGCGTGCTGTTAAATCCTATCGGCCCGAAAGATGAAAAAAATGAACGTCGACCGTCACTTTGCCGATTTTGCCGAAATTGACGATTGCGAGATTTTTTTCACTGCTGCGCCGACGAGTATGAGAGGGCATGGCGATCAATTGGCCGATGTTGCCCCATCGCCGCGTGACGGACGACTCATCCCCGGTCCGCCGTTTCCGCCGCCATCGCGTTGCCATCGCGAACCGCCGGGGTTGCCCTGGTAGCCGCCGCGACCGCCGGGACCGCCCTGATAATCACCGCGGCTTCCGCCGGGCCGATTGCCGCGACTCCCCGGCCCCCGATCGCCGTTTTCCCCTTCGGGCGGTCGATCCGCGCTCGGGGTGAACGAAGCGCCTTCGTTATTGCCGACGTTGCGACGATCACGATCGCGCGGACCGTGACCGGGTTGGTTGCCGCCTTGCGGTCCCCCTTGTTGTTCTTCCAGTTTTTTCCGCTCAAGTTCCTCTTTCGTTTTGATGGCGCTGTAACATTCGGCCAAGGTCGCAATGCCGTCGTTGTTCAGATCGAGCCATTCGAATTCGCTGACCATGCCATCGGTGATCGGCTGTCCGTTGGCGTATTCGAACAGCGTCAACTGGCCGTCGTTATCCTTGTCGCGATCGGTGAACCAACTCGGAATTCCTTCGGGCATGTGTTCGTAGGTCGTCGCGTAGGAAGTGAAAACCTTTGCCCCGCCCGTTCCGCCTCGCAATTGATTGCCGACATAAACCCGCAATTCGTCCAGTGTGATGCGTCCGTCGCGGTTGGTGTCGGCGACGTTCGTGTCGATGCGGATGTTCGACCATTCGCCGGTCGATTTTTCGATCATCCCGTTTTTGTCCTTGTCATAACGGGTCATCAACTGCTGGGCCTGATCGTTGATTTGCTTCTGCAAGGTATCGTCCTGCGCGGTGACGGCGATGCTTCGCATTGCGCCCGACGTTGAAATCGTTTCCGCGTAATCTCCGAATTTCAATACTGCCGGCGACGCGGCCACCGTTTCGCCGAATTCCGGTACCAACGGCGCCGCGGTGGTCGTCGCCGTTTCCGACCGTCGTTGCGGGAAAGCCATTCCGGGAAACCCTCCCCCCGGGAATCCCCCGCCGGGAAAACCGCCGCCCCCGCCAGGGAAACCGCCTCGCCCCTGCATATTGGGCCCCCCGCCGGGAAAACCACCGCCCCCGCCAGGGAAACCACCTCTCCCCTGCATACTGGGTCCTCCTCCAGGGAAACCGCCGCTCCCGCCGGGAAAACCACCTCGCCCCTGCATGCTTGGCCCTCCTCCGGGAAACCCGCCGCCCCCGCCGGGAAAGCCACCTCGCCCGCCTCGCCCATCTCTTTGATTATCAATCCACGGCTGGGCGAAACCGGTCGCGTGACAAAATAACGCCACAATGATGCAAATCGCGAACAAGTGCATATACGACAATGACCTACGCAAAATCCGTTTCGCGGCTATCAGCACGAAATCAATAAACGAGGCGTTTTTCATTGGTGCACCGGATCAAAAAAATAGAAAACATTCCACAAATCCAAACTTTCATTATATATAACCCGGGCCCAAAAGAAAAGTTTTTTCAAAATT
Source organism: Thermoguttaceae bacterium (assembly GCA_031548645.1). Lineage (GTDB taxonomy): Bacteria > Planctomycetota > Planctomycetia > Pirellulales > Thermoguttaceae > WRMR01. Next base: position 4,354 of record JAVBQX010000169.1, on the reverse strand, counting down.
CGGCGAAACTGAAACATATTTCTATGGTTTTATGTTTTATGCAATATGACCGGTCCGTGTGTTCTGCATGTGATCGTACAAAAATATCTGGTTTTCCCACAAAGAATTGAATTGTGTCCCATATCCCAACACACAATTACGTTACAACAAACGAGAACAGGAGCAATCGATGTCGAAAAAAACATTTCTCATGAGTTTCGCCGTGTTGGCGCTGCTTGCCACGGCTTCAATGGTGATGGCACAACCCGGCGGCGGTCAAGGCGGGCGTGGTCAGGGCGGTCGCGGGCAAGGTCCGGGTGGGCCTGGCGGCCCCGGCGGTGGTCCCGGCATGATGATGGGCGGCATGGGCCCCGGCGGCGGTGCGATGGGCATTCTCATGAACGAGGAAGCCCGCACGGCGCTCGGCATTACGGAGGAGCAGGCCCAAAAATTGCGTGACGCGGGTGAATCGATGAGAGGGAATTTCCAGCCACCGCAACGCGGACAGCAGGGACCCCCAGATGCCGCGCAAATGGCTCAATTTCGTGAGCGGATGCAAAAAATGCAGGAAGAAAGCCGGAAGAGCGTCGAATCAATTCTTTCCGCGGATCAGGTCACCAAACTGGATGTCATGGTCTTCCAGCGCAGCGGCGGACTGGACGGCATGGCCAACGTCGAATCGCTTCGCGCCCTGAATCTGACGGAAGACCAGAAGAAGAAGGTCCAGGAAGCCCAGGAAAAAATCATGACCACCATGCGTCCGACGGAAGGTTTCGATTTCCGAAACGCGTCTCAGGAAGAGCGGCAGGCCTTCATGGAAAAAATGCGTGCCGCCGGCGAAAAAGCCCGTGAGGAATTCCAGTCCGCGTTGAAGGGCATTTTGACCGATGATCAGAAAGCCAAAGCCGAAAAACTCATGAAGGACGTTCCGGAATACCTGCAACGACGCGGCGGTCCCGGACAGGGTGGCCCGGGCGGTCCCGGCGGCCGACAGGGCGGCAATCTGGACAACTGGCAACCCGGACAGGGCGGCGGACAAAATCCGAACCCCAATCGCGAGCAGCGTCCACAACGCGGCAATGCCGGCGGTCGCCAATTCCCCGGCTGAAAACGGTTTACCGACTGATCGTATTGCTTGTTCCGGCGGTTTCGTTTGCCGCCGGTTCCCTTCCGTCACGGAGATACTTTTCCGTGAAACGCGACTGGTAGGTCGCACTGCCGTTTCTGATCCTCTGAACGTCAATGGCGGTTCTTTTCATGTCATACTGCTGTGAAATCGACCGCCCCTCGACCATGTCGAACTGGATTCTGCCGTTGCGGATTTTCGTCCGCAGGGCCCATTCGGTGTCCTTGTCGTCGTACAGCGGCGTCATGACGTAGGTTTTGAACTCGAAGGTCGCGATGCCGTTCTGCACTTTCTCCAGAGTATAGCGTTCGCGAACGGCCACTTTTTTGACCGTGCCGTTCGGCTGCGGGATCATGATCTCGCGAGGATAATCCCATCCGTCGCCCACGCCGACGGCATATTCGGGCATGGGGATGGTGATCCGGTTTTCTTCCGCCGTTTCCAAAAACTGCATGGTGGCGGCCACTTTCGCCTTTTGCGACCGTTCCATGATCTCGCCCTGCGAGTTGATCGTAAAATGAGCGATCGGCTTGCCGATCAATTCGGCCACGTCAAGGTACTGGACCGGCGGCTTCTCGTCCGTCCTGCTGTTGTATTTCAACTCGGCTTTTTCGAGCGACGAACTGCACTGCATGTCGACGTCCCGGATGCTGTATTCGAGCACGGCCGTGCCGCTTGCGTCCACTTCGAGAACCGTCCAGTTTTTAGTCGAAACACAACGCGTTTCCGTATTGTCTTTCTGCCCGCTCTTGGAGGTCATTTGGTCGATTTTGGAAACGACTTCCCATTGGAGCACGTCGCCAGGACTGAATTTATAGCGGAAAACGTATTTTTCCGATTCGCCGTCCTCCGCCGCGGCGTGGGACGCAAACATCACGGCGGCCATCGCACAGAGAACCGCCACTCTTCTCGCAAAATTGTAAATCATGGGATATCCTCCAGCAGAACGTTTTTTCTTGAAACTTGACGCGGATCATAGCAAAATTCCGACGCCACGCCAAGACGAAAAAACGGTTTGAGGACTCCCTTTTCGGCAACAATCGGCAAACATAGTTGCTATTCACGTCCGACGATCGGGTAAACCCAAACTCCCCAGTCGCCGCCGTTTCCGTCGCCGGAATCATCGATGATCAGTTCCAAAACGTCGACGTCCTTGATGGACACGGTTTCCATACGAATTTGGTGATCCGTGATTTTGTCGCTGCGGAACAATTCCTTGCCGTCCCCCTTGATGATGAAAACGACGGAACCGTCATGCCCGTTTTGCAGCCCGAATCCCGTTTGAAACGTCTCCCAGGCCTTGCCCAAACGGACGCGGTAAACCGACGGGGCGTGGGCGTACAGCCCTGATCCGAAAGATTGTTCGCCGATTTCGATCAGCACGTCTTCCGGCACCTGGCGGCGGTGGATCGGTCCCCAACCGGTTTTGGCCTCTTCGAACTTCGCGTCGGAAAGATCGAAACGTTTCCTGTCCGCCGGGATTGTGTCAGGTGATTCCGGCTCGACCACATCAAAAAGACGCTCATAAAATATCGTTTTTTTGATCAGAGGCACGCTCATATTTCCCTGTTTTTTGAGCAGGTCCGTGATTTCCTTCAGTTTTTCCCGATCCGAAGCGAGGAAAGCCTCCTTCAACTGCTGCGAGGGAATCATGTCATTGATCGCGTCCAGATTGGGGCCGTTTTCACCCACCTTGTAATTGACCTTGATGCCGCTCGTCGCGCCGTTTTCATGCACGCCGGTCAGGCGAAGCTGGTAGGGCACCTGCTGTAACTCGCCGAAGGTCAGGCGGAATCGTCCCTTTTCGTCCGGTTTGGCGACCCAGGATTTCGCGTCGTAATCACTCCCGATGTTTTCGTTGTCGTTGTAGGCGATGATCCCCGCGAGCGGCGGTTCTGCGGTCACCTGGCCGGTGAGCGTGATTTCGCCGTCGGACCAGGTCGCGGCAAGCTTTTCGAATTGCCACCGCGGGCGTTTGTTCGCGTCGGGCAGATCCCCGGCAAAAGCCCGCACTTTCGACAGTCGCAACGCGGAAGACGTGGAGAGGAAGGTTCCCTTGCCTTCGCCGCGCAGTTCCTTGCCGTAGGTGTGGTTGCCGCCTCCCATGAGCGACGCGCCGAGATTCTCCCGCTCGGCGTTCAATTCGCAATCGTGCGGCAGGCTGAACGCGTGCCCCATTTCGTGCGCGATTCCGCCGATGTAATGCGTGTTGAACTGCCCCACCGAACAGGGCCCGTGATAATATCCGCCCGATTCCTTGCTCGAAAGAAGCGTCGCGTCAAGCCGCTCGTCGTCATAGACCCAGGCCGTGCCGGAAAGATGGGAACCGCCGCCGACATAGGGGCCGAGTTCCGTCGCCTTGCCGTCCTCCCATTTCAGGAGCAATTGAAAAATGACGATCACTGCTTTGTCGACGTCGACCCCTTGGGAACGAAGGGCCGCCCGCACTTCGTCCCGCACGGTTCCGGCGTCGTTGCGGCCGTATTCCGACTGGCGTTTTTTCCCCTGCACTTCGTACAGCTTGAGTTTTTTCGGCGATTCCCATTCGAGTGCGAAGGTCATCGGCCCGTAACCGTTCGCCTCCATGCCGCGGCGGTAAAAATCCTGCACATGCGTCATGACCCGCCCCAAACGTTCCTGCCGGTCTTCAAACGGCTTGCAGTCGGAAGGGATGAAGTAGACGATTTTCACCGGCGGTAGTTTTTCCGGCGAAGGCGTTTCGGCGGCCTTTGCCACGACGGTCGAAAACAGGGCCAAAATCATTATGCGGGAAAGAATGCTGCAGCTGTTTCTCATGAGGCGGGTTCCTTGGCAAAACGGGGTTCAAGAATGATGAGATTTCCCCATTTTACAGCATTTCATGCAAAAAGAAAACAATCCCGACTTGAAAAGGCATAGGCGGATTCGATATACTGGGGTTTTCGTTCGTGTCATGATCAACCCCGGTTTCCTTTTGGCGGACTTCCCATGAAAACATCCCCTCTCGTTCTTCGCAGTGCGATCATCGCGGCCCTGGGCGGGCTGTTGTTCGGTTTCGATACGGCGGTCATTTCCGGCACGGTCAAGTCGCTGGAATCCGTGTTCCAGCTCGACAAATGGTGGCTCGGTTTCACGGTGTCCTCCGCGTTGATCGGCACGATCCTCGGCGCGGCGACGGCCCAGTTTCCCTCGAACCGCTTCGGCCGCAAGCCGACGCTGATCCTCATGGCCGTGTTCTATTTCATTTCCGCCGTCGGCAGCGCCTGGCCC
>JAVBQX010000045.1:0-6447 GCA_031548645.1 Thermoguttaceae bacterium | reverse complement strand
ACTGAACACCGACGAACGTATCGACCGGAAAAATCTGAAATCGGCCTTCGCGTCGCTGACGATCGGCTCGGGCAGCGCGGCGGTGCTGCTGACCAACGAGCGGCTTTCGACGACGCACAACCGGCTCGTCGGCGGCGCGATGCGGGCCAATACGTCGCAGTGCCGCCTGTGCCAGAGCGAAACCGACCAGTCAGGCGGCGACGCCATGCAGCCGCTCATGCAGACCGATTCCGAAAAGCTCATGCACGAGGGCATCGCGACGGCGAAACCGGCGTTCGACGAATTCCTGCCGACGGTCGGCTGGCAGCCGGAAACGATCCGCCGAACGTTTTGTCACCAGGTCGGCCGGGTGCACCAGCGGCTGTTGTTCGAAATGCTGGGGCTGGAACCGGACCTCAACTTCGCGACGCTTCCCTATCTGGGGAACACCGGCGCCGTGGCCCTGCCGACGGCCGCCGCGGTGGGCGCGCAAACCGGTTTCGCGCAGCCCGGCGACCGCATCGCCCTCATGGGCATCGGCTCCGGCATCAACGTCATCATGCTGGGCCTCGAATGGCAAACCACGCTCTTCGATCCGGAATTTCAGCGGCTGGAGCTTGTGCAAAAAATCGCCGCGATGAACCGGGAATGATGCCTTCTTGCCCAAATATTCCCAGGCAAAAAAACCTACCGCACCGTGCTTTGTGCGACGTGGCTGTTGGCGAGGATCAGTTTTTCTTCGGCGGGGCCGACGAACTTGCTGTCCGACGGCGCGAAGACGCAAATCGCGTCGAAGGCCTCGGCGGCGATGTCCCATTGCTTGTTCCGCAGGGCGAGTTCCCCCTTGAGATAGAGGACGCGGTCGAGAATCGCCTTGTCCGGTTTTTTCGCGATCAGTTCGTCGACGACTTCCTCGCACCGGGCGTATTCGCCGATCTTGTAATCGTCGACGGCCAGTTGCAGCGCGGCGTGCGACCAGTATTCGCTCGTTTTTTCTTTTTCGTAGATGTCATTGAAACATCCCAGGGCTTCACTTTGTTTGCCTGACAATTTCAGCAGTGAGGTGCCCGTTCGATAGAGCAGCCTGGGGCGAAATTCCTTTCCCTGCCCCGTCGTCGTCGCGTAGGATTCGCCGTAATACTGCACGGCTTTCGTGTAATTGCCGTTGACTTCCTCGTTGCGGCCGAGGCCGTAGGCCGCGAGTGCGAAGGTTTCCGTGTCGCGTTTGTCGCCTGGAACCTGTTCGTAGGCCAATATGAACATGTAAAGGGCCCCTTGTTTGTCGCCCTTTTTGTAGAGCAACAAACCTCGCAAGGCGGCGGCCTGAGCGTTATTGAAGTCGGACATATACCTGTTATTCAACAGTAATTCCAAATCGGCGATCGCGCCGTCGATTTCGGCGTCGTCGCTGTCCGCGCGGGAACGGCATTTTCTGATCTCTTCCTCCTGTTCCGCGGGCGTCAGCGGCCTGTTGGCCAGGCTGTTGCTCCCGCCGGGTTGCACCGTACTGGTCGGCGAAGTGCCCCAAGTCGTGGTGCCCGTTCCCGAGCCGGCGATGGGATTCGACGCCGTGCCGCCACCTAGCGGCGGGATGGGATTGACCGTGCCGCCGGTTCCGGTCGACGGTTGCGTCGCGGTGCCAGCCGGTTGCGATTGGGCGATCTGGTTCAACTGGCTCTGCGTTTTTTCGCGGATCGACGAATAGCGGCCGTACATTTCGTTCGAAACCTGCTGCATGGCGTTATAAATCTGCCAGGCGAAGTCACGCTGCCCCCCTTTGGCGTAACAAACCGCCAGCAGCGACGCGGCCTGGAGAAAATGCTCTTCGTTCAGCCCACACTTGTTGGCGTCGGACGTTTCCGCGGTGTACGGCCGCTTGGCGAACGTGATCGTATTGCCGAATTGACTCATCCCAAGCACTGAATTGATCAGGTCGACCGCGCTCTGGTATTGCAGCATTTCGGCGTAATACCCGGCCCGGAGAATCTTGATGCCGTCGGCGAAGTTCGAGTAGCCGTATTGGCTTTCCAGGGATTCGATGAATTCCCTGGCCTTGTCGAACTTCTGCGTTTTCATGTAGCACAGGATCAGGTAAACGTAATCCTCAACGGATGCCGTGGACAGGAGTTGCCCCGTGCCGGACGTCGAGGATTGAGACTGGATGATTTGCGTCATGAGCGTTTCGGCCTGCGCGTAATTTTCCATGTGGAAGTAACACATCGCCTGCAATCGATGGACGTTAAGGACCGTCGTCGTGTCGTTTGGGAAATAATAGGTGAAATTCTGCAACTCGTTCAGGGCCTGGTTGTAATTCCCGGCGCGATAGTACGTGTAGGCCAGTTCGTAAAGGCTGATCGGTCCGCGTTTCGGGTCTTTGGCGGAAATGAATTCCCCGAAGATGCGCCGGGCCTGTTCCTCCTGTCCGAGCTGGCCGAGGGCCCAAGCGTTATAAAATTTGCAGTCGCTGCGGATGGCCCACAAACTGTCGGTGCTCGAAACCGTCGCCGGAATTTTGGCCAGCGCCAAATCCGTGTATTTTTTCGTTTCCTCCGCACTTTGCAGGTATTTGACCGAGATTTGCGTCAGGTAATACAGGGCCTGCGGAACGTTCGCCGAATCGGGGCTTTCGGCCAACATGCTGTCGAAACGTTCCTTTGCGGCCTGGGCATAAGTTTTCGCGTTGGTCACGTCGCCTGACACGCGATATTGCTCCGCCTGGTTGAAAAGCACCAGCCCGACCATGTACAAGGATTCCTGATAGTACGCGCCGCGCACGGGCTGTCCCTGTGCGTTGGTCTGGTTGACGATCTTGTCGAGATAAACGACCGCCTTCTCGTTGCCTGCGGCCGATTTCATCGCCAGCCCCGCCGAGGCGATGACGTACCAGACTTTTTCCTTTTCCTGGTAATCCGGGTAGGTGGTCAGCAAGCTCTCCCACGTGCTGATGGCCGACGAATAGTTTTTCGTATCGTAATAGGTCATTCCGGTTTTGTATGCCTCGTCGGCCGCCGCCTGTGCGAACACCGCCCCCGTCCCCACACAGAAAAGCAGCAACGCGGCCGTCACGCAGGCGACGCCTCGCCAAAAATCACGGATCAAAGACGATTCGGTCGGCATGTCCCGAAATCCCTTTCGAATAAATACTGTTCGGCTCTTCGTTTTTTTGTTGTCCACAGATGACACAGATTTTCACAGATATTTTTTGGTTATCTGTGTCATCTGTGAAATCTGTGGATACAAAAAAAAGAAAGAACCGGCTTGGACAAATGTACGAAAAATATCAAAATAATAACAAATCATGACGCCGGCGCGCACTTACGCTCACACGCCAGAGACAACACAGAATATATCAGATGTATCGAAAAAAAAGAATGGCGAATCTACCATTTTTTGAAGAATGCCGCTTCATTTTCCGCAATAATCGCGGCCAGTTCGCCGACGGGCATCCCGCGAAGCCGGGCCAGTTCATCGAGCACCGCCGTGAGAATCGCCGGCTCGTTTCGCGGCGGCACACGGGCCGTTGATTTGTCGGCGATATCATCACCCTCGTTTATGCCATTACTCCAATTTGACGGAATAGCGTCGACCGGCGGCGGCATGTCCGGGGCATCACTTTCGAGCAAAACGCGGTCAAGCGGCACGGTCGCGGCAGCGTGTCGCATTTTTTTGTGATGAATTTTCAAAATATTGGCCGAAAACGAGAAATATCCGCCCATTGCGACGATTTTCTCAAGCCGTTCCGTCGAACCGCTGAATCCGTGCAGCAGAAAGACAGGAATTTCGACATTTTTTTCCGCCAAAATTTCAATCGTCCGGTCGACCGCATGTCGCGTGTGCAACATGACGGGCATCGCAAGCCGGGTGGCAAGCCACAACTGGTCGCGAAACACGCTTTCCTGCAATGCGTCGCCGCGGGGCGAAAGGTATCGGTCAAGTCCAATTTCGCCAATGGCAACGGGTTGCGGCAATTTTTGCGATGCGGCCGCCAGCATCTCAGACAATAGGTCAAGCCAGTTCGCGTCGGCGTATGGTTCGACGTACAACGGGTGCAATCCGAGGCAGGGAAACACGTTGGGAAATTTTTGCGCAATATCCACGGTTTTTTTCCAGTCGGATGGGACGCTGGCATTGCACACCAACCGCCAAACGCCAGCAAGCTCCGCCCGCGCCATGACTTCCGACAAATCCCGGTCGAATCGGTCGTCCTGCAGGTGACAATGGCAGTCCGTCAGCGCAAAGCGTGTCATGGTTTCAAGATAAAATATATTGCCGCACCGAAGGCCAGGACAGCCAATGTGATTGCCACAATCATGATGGCCGCTTTTCCTTTCGTTCCCTCGTTGCCGCCCGTGGGCGAGTTTCCGAATAGGTTTGACGGTTGATCATCTCGGGCGATATTGGAATTTGTCCGATTTTTCAATTTTTTTGACTGCATTTCCTTGAAAATTTGCTCGATTTCCGTGAAAACGAGCCTAGCTTCAAGCCAATCCTGCCAACCTTCGCGCCAGACGAGCATGGTCGGGCTGATACGCCGTTCGTTGACCCAGCTTTTGATGATCGGAAGCGTTGCCGGTCCAAACCGTTGCCCGTCCGGGAGTTGCACGTACCAAACCACGCTCGGATCGTCGAAGGCGGTTTCCAGCAGCGAAGGCTCAGGCATCGGCATCGAAGGATTTTGCGTCGTCTCCGAGGTCATATTGCCGAATTCGTCGAACGAAACAGCGATTTCCGCCGTCGCCTGATCGTCCGCGAACACGTCAAAATCGTTCGGATTGCCGCCCGTTCCCGGCGAAAGTCCCTGCCGTTGATCCCGCTCTTCACGGGAACTTGGCCGCGTGCTTTTGTACGGAATCAGCAATTTGATGCCGCACTGGGGACAGATTCCCCGCTTGCCGGCCAAATTCTCCTTGACGTTCAGCTTGTGACCGTTCGGGCAAAAAAAACGTATTCCCATGGGAAATCAGGCTTCTTGAAAATAAAGGGACGATTTGCTAATATGGTGTTTGATCGTCTTGAAACAGCAACTTAATCTTTTATATTATCGAACAATCATGAGTAAAGTCAAGAATCTGGTCGTGGCCCAAAGTGGCGGGCCGACCTGCGTGATCAACAGTTCGCTCCGGGGCGTGATTGAGGCGGCCCGGGAATTCGACAATGTGGGCACGGTGTACGGAGCCTCTCACGGCATCGAAGGCGTGTTGAAAGAGGAGCTGATCGACCTTTCGGCCCAGTCGGAGGAAGAGGTCGCCCTGTTGCGATACACGCCTGTCGCCGGGTCAATCGGAACGTGCCGCTACAAACTCAAGGAAAAGCAGGCCGAGGATTTCGAGCGGGTCATCGAAGTGCTGAAAGCCCACAATGTCGGGTATTTTTTATACAACGGCGGCAACGATTCGATGGACACGGCGAACAAAATCGCCCAATTGGCCCAAAAACGCGGGCTTGACCTGATCGGCGTCGGCGTGCCGAAAACAATCGACAACGATGTGGGCGACGCGGCGTTCAAGCTGATCGACCACACCCCCGGCTACGGTTCGGCGGCGAAATACTGGATGCACATGGTGCAATACGCCAACGAGGAAAACAAGGGTTCTTGCCCAGCCGACCCGGTGCTGGTCTTGCAGGCGATGGGGCGCAAAATCGGGTTTATTCCCGCCGCGGCGCGTCTGGCCGACCCGAAACGGCGGATGCCGCTCCAGATTTATCTGGCTGAAAGCCCCTGTTCGCTTGAACAACTGACCGACAACGTCAACGCGTCGCTGAAACAGAACGGTCGCTGCGTCGTCGTCATCAGCGAAGGGTTCAACATCGGCAGTCTTGGCGAGGTCAAGGATTCGTTCGGGCACACGAGTTTCAGTTCGAGCCGGATCACCGTCGCGCAGGCGGTCGTCAACCACCTCAACAAGGTCGGCATCGCCGCGAAAGGGGCCGCCCGGGGGAACGTCTCCGGCACCGACCAGCGGCATTCGATGGGTTATGCGTCAATCGTCGATCTCGACGAAGCGTATCGCGTCGGCCAAAAGGCGGTCGAACTGGCCGCAACGGGCGGGGGCGGTTTCATGTCGACGATTTTGCGCGACCCCGGCATGATTTACAACGTCCGTTACGACCGCGTTCCGCTACCGGAAGTGGCGAACAGCGAGCGAACGTTCCCGAAAAACTGGATCACGCCGAACGGGTTTGACGTGTCGGACGATTTCGTGAAATACGCGATGCCGCTCGTCGGCGAGGAGATGCTGACGCTGCCGATGATCAACGGTCGCCAGCGGATGACGCAATTCGCCCCGATTTTCGCGGAAAAGAAACTCCCGGCCTATGTTCCGCAAGCGGATCGATAAAACATAGAATAATAAAACGTAATTCATGTTTCCACATGCACTATCCTCAAGCTTCAGCTGTGATGCTTGGGGTTGTTTTTCTTCGTGCAAAAACAACTGCGAAAATTTTCAAAATTCGTCGTTTTCGCCA
>JAVBQX010000287.1:0-21368 GCA_031548645.1 Thermoguttaceae bacterium | reverse complement strand
TGTGTTGCGGAGGTCGTCGCCCTTCAGGCCGACGCGTTCCTCGTAATCAATCGTGGCCGCCGCGTCCAGCAGCTTCAGTCCGTCTTCCGAAAGCGGGTCGAGTACAACAATTTTTGGCATCGAAGGATTCCTTATTTGAGTGTGGAGTTGGGAATTATTAACGGGGATTTCACGCAAAGCCGCAAAGAAGACAAAGATCGCCAAGGTGGAAAAGGTAATAATGAAACTTTGCGTGAAATAAAAAAACTGGGATTGATCACGTCATCAAAACACGTTCTGCCGCATTGGCCGCGGTGCCGAACGGGACGTTGAAACCAAGCGTGTTGAGCGTCAGTTCGACGGCGCACAAAATGCCGAGCACATCGCATTCGTCGACGAGGCCGAAATGGGCCATGCGGAATATTCTGCCTTTCCAATCGCCCTGTCCGCCGGCGAACTTGATGCCGAACCGGTTTTCGAGCGTCGTCATGAACGCCTTGGCGTCCAGCGTTTCGGGAATGAACGCCGCGGTCATCGCGTCCGAGGGAAAGGGCGTCGTCAGCCGCAAACCCATCGCGGTCAAACCGCCCCGGGTCGCGGCGGCCAGTCGGGCGATGCGGACCCAAACGTTTTCGATACCCTCTTCGAGCAGCAGTTTCAGGTTGATGTCGAGCGCTTCCAGTTGCGATTTCGGCGTCGTAAACGGCGTGGTCGAATCGGCGTCGTTTTTTTTGTACTTTAGCAAATCGAAATAAAACGCCTGCCGCACGGTTTTTTCGCATTTGGCCCAGGCTTTTTCGCTGACGGATATGATCGCCGTTCCCGGCAGTCCCATCAGGGCCTTTTGCGAGCCGACGACCAGCACGTCGATCCCCCAGTCGTCGCAGCGGCACGGCACCGCCCCGGTCGCGCTGATGCCGTCGACGACAAACAGGGCGTTTGTTTCCCGCACGGTTTTGCCGATGCTTTCGATGTCATGCCCCACGCCTGTGCTGGTGTCGCAAAGCGTGCCGTACACCGCAACGACGTCAGGGTTTGCGTCAATCAAACGGCGGACTTCGGCGGCGTCAAATCGCTCGCCCCAGGGCAATTCGTACAAAATCGCTTCGATGCCGAAGGCCCGGGCAATGTCGCCCCAGCGTTCCGAAAATTTGCCGGAGGAAAGCACCAGCACCTTTTCGCCGCGCGAGGCGAAATTTGTCACCGCCGCTTCCATCGCCGCCGTGCCGGAGCCGGTCAGCAGGAAAATGTCGTTTCGCGTGCAAAAAACCTGCCGCAGCCCGGAAATCACACTCCGGTACAGAGCCGCCGCCTCGGGCGTACGATGGTGCGTCACCTGTTTGGCCAACGCAAGCAGAGACTGCTCCGGAATTTGCGTCGGTCCGGGTGTCATGAGACGGTATTTTCGCATGGGGGAACGCCTGATTGCGGCGGTCTCGGCGAAACCGCCAAAATGGATTCGATAAATTTTGATTTATTCTAGCACATTTTAAGGAAAATGACAGTCCCCACGCAGGCGACTGATTGTTATTCGTTTTTCAAAAATTTGATTTTTTCCTCCAACTCAGCGATTTCCTTTTCGAGCTGCACGATGGCGGCGGGGTCGTCGGGTTGACGTTTTTCGCCGGCAAGCTGTTTTTTCTTGTGCTGGAGTTGCGTGTTGAAGGCCTGCAATTTCTTTTTGTCTTTTTTATCCAAAAGGCACCGTCCTTTCGTTTTAGCTCTTGTGACCGGGTTGCTTTTTCCAGTTTATCACCCCGCCGCCCGGTGGACAAGTCTTGCCGGGTGATGAAATTCCCCTCGGGATGTGTTATACTCGACCCAAGCAGAATGTTTTTTGTTTCACGCAAAGCAAAAAAAGCAACAGAAAATAACCAACATACGCACCGTTAATTTTTCTCGCTGAGGTGCGGAGATCGCAGAGAACACAACTCCGCGTCCTTTGCGTCTCTGCGAGAGACCATGAAAGGAAATCAAAATATGGCACGTAAAAACATGGTTCTCGTCAACGCGGCCAATCAAACGGCGGTCGATCACTGGGAGTTTGCGGAACAGGGCGTCAAGCTCGTCAAGCGGCGGCTGACCTCCGGAACGAGCGCCGGGATCGACCTGCTCGAAATCGACAACGGGCAATTCGCCATGTCGATTCTGCTGACGCGAGGCATGGGAATCTGGCGGGGGCGATGCGGTGACGTGCGGCTCGAATGGGATTCGCCCGTACGCGGGCCGATTCACCCGGCGTTCGTGCCGCTGAACGAAGCGTCCGGTCTCGGTTGGCTGTACGGTTTTGACGAATGGCTCGTCCGTTGCGGATTGGAAAGCAACGGCTCGCCGCAATTCAACGACCGCGGAGCGCTCGTTTATCCGTTGCACGGCCAAATCGCGAACACGCCGGCGAGTTACGTCGAAGTGTCCTTCGATTCGGATTCGGGCGAGATCACCGTCGAAGGAACGGTTTACGAATCGCGGCTGTTCGGCAAAAAACTGGAAATGAAAACCACCTACGTGACCAAAGTCGGCGAAGCGGGTTTCCGCATGCGCGACACGGTGACGAATCTCTCGGGTTCGGCGAAGGAAATCGTGATGCTCTACCACATCAACACGGGCCTGCCGTTCCTGGGGAACGGTTCGCGGGCCGTCGTGCCTTTCGAGGAACAGGCCCCGCGCTCACCCGCCGCGGCCGACGACCTGCCGCAATGGGACCGCTGCGACGTGCAGCCCCCGGGCTTGGAGGAAGTCGTGTTCTTTTTCGACCCGGCGGCCAATGTCGATGGCGATACCGAAGTCATGCTCGTCAGCGGCGACGAGGAACGGGCCATTACGTTCGGATTCAACAAGAAGCAACTGCCCTGTTTTTCGCTTTGGAAGAGCCGTTTGCCGGAACAGGACGGCTATGTGATCGGCGTCGAACCGGCGACCAACTTCCCGAATACGACGGCCTTTGAAAGCCGGCACGGTCGCACCGTTCCGCTCTCGCCGGGGCAGTCGCGTTCGTTCGATTTGAATTTCGCCTTCCTGCAAAACAAGAGCGAGGTCGCCTACGCCGAACAGCGGATTCGCGAACGCCACGCCACCGCCGCCGGAAAGGTCTTTCCCAACCCGCGGTCGGAATGGTCGGAATGAATCGCAGCGCAATGACGGGATCGTGAAATCAACGTCATTTCTGGGATCCCGTCATTACGCCGTTCCGCCTCAATTTCGGCTGTTATTTTTACGAGCCCGTTACAAATCCTTCAAACGCATCACGGCCTCGCGGGCTCGGGCGAGAAAGGCGTCTTTTTTTTCGCCGGTTTCGATCCAGATTGGGGGGCCGAACACGATGCGGGACAGCATCGGCACGGGCAAAACGTTTCCGCGGGGCAGGATGCGGTTCATGTTGTCGAGGTAGACCGGAATGAATTCGAGGTCGGGCCGCTTTTTGGCCAGGTGATACATGCCGCTTTTGAATTCGAGCACCTCGTCGCCGCTGGTCCGCCCGCCTTCGGGGAAGATGATGATCGAATATTGGTCGCCCATTTCCTCGGCCATGACCACGACGGGGGTACGGTGAATGCTGATGTTTTTCCGGTCGATCAGCATGGCGTTGAACACTTTTTTCGAAAGAAACCGCCGGATCGGGCCGCTGTTCCAGTAATCCTTCGCCGCGACCATCCGGGTGACCTCGCGCACCTGCGGCGGCAGCGACGACCAGATGACGATCGGGTCGAGATGGCTCGTGTGGTTGGCGAAATACACCCGTTGGCAGGGGTCCGGCTGGCAGTCGACCCAGCGAACGGTCACGCCGCTCAAAAACTTCGCGATGACGATCAACAGATTTCGCGCGAGAAATGTCAGCACCTTCGCCTCGCCACCGGAATGAAAAAAGATTAACGCAATGAACGGGTGTTCGGAATCCTCGGCGATCACGTCAAATTCCACCCCATTTTCGTCATTTTATCCGCATGGGGAGCGTTCCGCAAGCCTTGCCGCGCTGGTTTTCAGCCGGTTTTGGTTTCCGCCGTCATGGACAGGAAAAATCGAAACGGTATTATGGTTATGACTGGTTTGGCCGTTCACGCCGTTTGAATTCCCGGACTCCGAAACGCAAAAAAACGATGATCGACCCCTATTCCTCCGACGACCGCAACGCCGACAATCCGTTCGCGTATTACGAAACGGTCGAGTTGCCCGTCAAGCCGGCGACGACGTTTACGTTTTCGGACACCGAGCCGAAAAAATCGGCGGAAAAAACCGTGCCCTTCGAGCCGCGAACGCCCTTTGACGTGCCGCTGCTCACGTCGGGCGATCGGGCGACGCTCACCGTCTCCGCCGACCGTTGCGAATTTTCCGGCGACGCGTTCGACTTTCCCCTGGAAATGTCGCGGGATGACGCCGCAGCGTTGCTGACCGTCGACGCGCGGCGGGGCAGGGTCCGTTTGATCCACGATCAGTTCGGCGAGCGGGATTTCAAAGTGCCGGACAATCCCCGTCGCGAATTGCAGTTGGCACGGCTTGAAGTCTGGTGGAAACGGGAATTCGTCGACGGTTCGGCGGATGCCGCGCAGGCCGTCACCGAACGCATGGAAGTCGGCGTCACCCGGCGGGTGCTCGGCCTCATGATAGCCATTCCCCTGATATTTTCGCTGCCGGGGGGACTTGCGCTGTTACATTGGATCGCGAGCGGATTTGTGGATGGTTTTTTCCTGATTCCGCTGATCCCCTACGGGCTGATCCTGCTGGTCGTTGTCAGCCTGACCGCCGGCATCGCTCGCGGACAAATCTGGGCCATGCAAACGGCCATGATTTTTTCCTACCTGCCCGCGATGGGAAGTTTTTTCGGAATTTTCATGCTCCCGTTCGTGTTCGTCCCCGTTTTCATCCTGGCGGTTTTGGTGAGCGCGTGTTTCATCCGGACGGAAAACCGCTATCTCCGGCAGTTGCACGATATCGAAGTTCCGCCGACTGCGAAAAACTCCACTATTCCATGAAAGTGATTTGACCATGAAAAACGTATTCGTTGTCCTGTTCCTGTTGATTACCACCTCCGCGGCGTACGCGCAGAAAATCGACGATTCGTTCTGGACGCCCTTGTTTCGCGGCGTCGATTTCGGAAAACGAACCATCGAAGAGCCGCGCATCATGCAGATGTACGTCCTGCGGATCGACATGCGGGCCGAAGGCGTCCGATTTTATTCCACGCCGAAACTGCCGGCCGAAGAACAGGCCAAAGGCTCGGAAACGAATCGCCAGACGACGGTCGATTTTCTCGAAAAAAACAAGCTGCAGGCGGCGGTCAACGCGAATTTCTTTTCACTGCCCGAGGGAGGAACGATGGCCACCGACGGCCGATCCAACCTGCTCGGACTCGGCGTCAGCAAGGGCGAACTCGTTTCGCCGGACGAAGCGGATTTCGTCCCCTTCTGCATCCTGAAAGACAAGACGCCGGTCATCGTCACCGACCGGGAAACGCTTGACCTCGCGCAAATCGACACGGCCGTCGCCGGCGGGGCCGTTCTCATGAAGGAGGGTGTTGCGCCGGAAGACATTCTCAAGCAGGAAAAACCGGAGCCTCGCACGGCGGTCGGCATTTCAAAAGACAAACGCTACGTGTATTTCCTGCTCATCGACGGCCGCCAGGAAGGCGTCAGCGAAGGTGCGACCTACGGTGATCTGGTGAAATGTTTTGAGGAACTCGGGGCCTGGGACGCGTTGAATCTCGACGGGGGCGGTTCTTCGACCATGGTGCGGGCGGATGCCGACGGCAAGGCGAAAATTCTCAATTCGCCCGTGGGACGCGGTCGTCCCATGACTTTGCGTTACAACGGCAACAGCATCGGCGTTTGGGCCCAACCCCTTTGATGTTCACGACAAAACTCTACACGCCGTGCCCCGTCGTCGTCATCGAAAGGACCGTGTGTTTCATGCCCTTGATGCCGGAAAGGGCATGGTGCAGTTTTTCAATCTGTTCGACCGGGCCGCGCACGATGATGTTTTCCATGCAATTGTGGTGGTCGAGATGCGCATGCTGCGAGCAGATGACCAAATCGCCGAACGCGTGCTGGGCCTCGACGATCTTCTGCATGAGTTGCGATTTGTGGTGGTCGTAGATCAGCGTGACGACCCCGGCGATGACGTCGCCCGCCTCCCACTGCCGCTGCACGAGCGCCGAACGGATGAGATGTTTGACCGCCTCGGAGCGGGTCGGGAATCCCTGGCTTTGGATCAGGTCGTCAAAACGTTCGATCACGTCTTCTTCGATCGAAATCGAAACGCGTGTGATTTTGGACATGGCGGTGCTGTTTCTCGATTTGTTGGGCTTTGTTTCACGCAAAATATACTACATCATCAGGGTATGTTCACATCTTTGGCTTTCGCCAAAAAGCAACACGGACAAGAAATGGCAGCCGCGAACGCAGAGAGCGAAGCGAACGGAGTGACCGGTGTGGGACATGTCCGTCGGGGTATGCCAATTTCGCGTTTTGGCTTTGCCGTTCAATGTCTTTCGGGTGTTCATGTGCTTTCTGTTTTGCTGCTCATTTCACCGGTCACTCCGCTGCGCTGCGTTCGCGGCTGTCATTTCTTGCCATGAATTTTCGCCGAAAACCTTGCGGACTTCGTCTGCTTTGCGGCTTTGCGTGAAATCCGTTCCATCACCAGTTCGGGACGAAAATCTGGAATTGCGTTTTCGGCTTGCCGCAGGCGGGGCAGCTCGGCGGCGGCATGTAGTTTTTGCTCGTGTAGCCGCAGTTCCGGCAAACCCAGACGACTTCGTCCTCGCGTTCGAAGACGATTTCCTCTTCGACGTTTTTCAGGGAGTCGAGATAACGGTTTTCGTGGAAGCGTTCCGAAACGCAAACGTTGGTGAACAGCTTCGCGATGGCCGGAAAACCTTCGTCGGCCGCGATTTTCGCGAAAGCGGGATAAAGTTCCGACCATTCCTCGTGTTCGCCCGCCGCCGACGCCTTCAGGTTCTGCTCGGTCGTACCGACCGCACCGGCGGGATAGGTCGCCGTGATTTCGAGCGGGCCGCCTTCCAGAAAGCTGAAAAAGCGGCGTGCGTGTTCCTGTTCGTGGTGCGCGGTTTCCTCGAAAATCGCCGCGATCTGGTCGAGGTTTTCCTTCCGGGCCTGGTCGGCGAAAAAGACATAGCGGTTGCGGGCCTGCGATTCCCCGGCGAAGGCCTTCAAAAGATTTTTCTCCGTTTCCGATCCTTTGACGCTTTTCGACGCGGTCGTGCCCTGGGCCGTGACGATTTCGCCCGTTTGCGGCAGGATCAATCCCGCGGCCACCGTCGAAACGGCCGTGGCTTTCAGAAAATGGCGGCGATTCGGGAGTTCGTTGTGACTCATCGTTTTCTCCTTTTATGCTGTGTCGTTGAAATGAATGTCATCGCGGAATTTTCGCTGTGACGAATTTGCTGTTCAAGCAGAAAACATAAGTTTAAATGATAGAGACAAGAAACACAACCGTTGCGTCATTTTTTACAGGATAAAATGCAAAAATAATATATGGAGGCCGTCCGACCTTCAACAAAGTTGACGCAAGAAGATAAGGGTGGTCTCATCGAAAATCCGCGTTCGGTTTCCGAGAAACTCACCCTACCGGATATGGCGAGCGCTGCTATTTGGTGTACCCCACGTTTTGCATGTAGTTGGCGTATTTTTCGACGACGTCAAGCAGGTCGCCGCGGGCCTGTTGCGAGGCGATCGGTTCGGCGCCGCTGGCGTTGTACATGTCGTACAAATCGAGAATCTGCTGGCCGCGAATCAATACGCCGTGCAGTTGCGCGTTCGACTCAAACGCCTTCAACGCCGCCTGGCGTGTTTCCAGCGGGAAAGCCGCTGTCGAAACGATGTGCGTCAGCATCCGCTGGGCCGTCGCCGAAGGAATCAACTCGACCAGCTTCAACGTTTCCGCCGTCAGCTCGGGTTGCCAGAGCGTGTCCCAGGCGATTTGTTCGATGTTCTCGAAGTGATAAATGTTCGGCTGACGGTACAGTTGGGCGACCCATTCGATCGACTGCTTCGCCTCGGCCAGCCGGATTTGCGGCGGCACCAGTTCGACGCCCGTATCGTTGAGCAGGCTTTCGACGACGAATTTCGCCGCCGCTTCGTCGTACGGCCTTGGAAATGCTTTCGCCATCTTGCTGCCGTACGCGGCCCGTTCGGCCTTGGTCATCATCTCGCCGCTGACGATGAATTCGCCGTCTTCGGTGACGATGCGGTTTTTCTCCTCTTGCGGCGAAAGCACTTCGCGCGAAGTCGACGTTTCCAGCTTGTTGTCGCCGTATGTGGCACGTTCGGCCCGCGAAACCCGCCAGCCGCTCGCCAACACCGCGATCGGCACGTCATGCGTCCTGTTGTCGGCCCGCATGTCCTGCACAAGGAATCCGACGTCCGAGTTGGGCGTCCGCACGTCGAGCATCATCAGTTCCGTGTCGGCCGAATCGATGGCCAGTTGCATCGCCTGCCGCCCCATCGTGGCCACTTCCGAAGTGTAACCCAGCGGCGTCAGCAGGTTGGCGATGGCCGTCGCGTCGCCCACCCAGGGGCATACGACCACGGCCCGCTTCTGCCCCGTCGCCCGGGTGAAATACACGAGCGATTGCGACACGACGCTCGAACCGGGATACGGCCGGTCGGGGTTGAGTTTCATGATCGATTGCAAAGCCGCGAAACGAACGCGGCGGTCGCTGAAACCGACCGCCTTGACCAAGGCGCTTTGCGAACCGCGTTTGTAGAGCACTTCGTCGACGTCGCCAAACTCGCCCAGCAGTTCGGCGGCCACCCGCGCGGCGATGGCATGATCCTGTTGCAGCGCCATGCGCAGCGCCGATTCGACGTCATCGACGCTCAAGCCCGTCAGCATCGTCTGCAACAGCTTGGCGTCAATTTGGAGAATTGATTCGTCGCTGGTCAGTTCGGCGCCTTTGAGATCGAAATATGCGACGAGCCAAAGTTGGCGATAGGCCGCCTTTTTCGGGTCGAGGCAGGCGGCGTAACGCGCGAATTTTTCGGCGAAATGACGCGACGCCTCCGCCTCGGTCATCGTCACGAATTTCGGCACCTGGCTCCCTTCGCCAAGCACCCAGAGCGATACGTTGTTGTCCGCATCGGTCATGAAGGGAACCTTGCCGCGAAAATAATTCGTCGCCATTGTGTACAAGGTCGCAGCCGCGTTGTCCGGGGTCGGCACGTTTTTCGTGAGCGTTTGCACCATGCCGGCCACCTCGCGGCGTTCCATATCGGTCAGGTTCGCGTCGAACAGCATCGGCAGCAGAAACCTTGCGTCGGACGCCCGCCCCATTTGCGTGAGCAACCGCGCCGCACGCATTCCCAGCGGCGTCGACGTGACAAGCGATTCCTGCAAAGCTCGCCGGGCGCTTTCGCCCGTCGCGTTGAGCAGGCTCATGACTTCGGAAAGTTCCTTTTGGTCGTTCGACGTCGCAAGCCGTTCGAGCAGGTATTCGATCGACGTTTCGCCGCCGTTCAAAATGGTGCGTCTCGCATCGTCCTTCTCGCGATCCGTCCCGCTCAACAATGATTTCATCGCGTTTTCCACGTTCGTCCGCGATTCGAAATAGCTTTTCGAACCTTCGACGATTTTCCGCATCGCGTGTCCGCCTTCCGGCTGGTATTCCGCGTCGAGACTGATGTGGGCCATCACCGCCGCGTTGACCCGCTTGCTGATCTGCCGGCATTCCTCCGCCGTCAGGTCGCGTTCGGTCAACTGACGCAACAGCCGCCGCACGACCCGCGGCTTGTTGAGCTTGTACAACAGCTCGACCGATTCCATCAGCTTGACCGAGGACATGCCCGCCTCATTGACCAGGTATTCCTCAACCGGCGTCAGCGGTTCGGTCACGCTGAGGTCATCCGGCTTGATCGCCGTTGTCGCATCCGCGCCGGGAGTTTGCGTTTTTGAACCTTGTGTCGCCGCGCCAGCTTTTGCCGAACCCTGCGTGCCTGGTTGTGCCGCGGGTTTCGCCGGCTGTTGCGGCGTTTGCGGCGTTTGCGTTTCACCGAAACCGGCGTCAAAGCCGCCGTCATTCCAAAAATCGTCGCCGCCAAGCCCCGGTTCCTCCTGCGGCGTCGCGCTTTCGGGCGTCGTCACCGGCGCAGTTGTCGGTGTTGTCACCGAATCGCTTTCGGCCGCGTCACCGCCAAACGTTTGACCAAATTGATCGGCGGCGTTCGCGGCATCAATTCCAAACGGGTCGCTATCGTCGTTTTGCACGTTCGGCAAAGTCGACACCCGGTTCGGATCGAACGCGGGAACGTCCCGTTCGTCAGAGGTCGCCGCTTTCGACTCGGGTTCGGCGGCCTCCCACGCATTATCACCAAAATTATAGGGGTCCTTCGATTCCGTCGTTTGCGAATCGTTTGCCGGCGCGTCGGCCGGTTTCTTCGCACCGGGTTTCAACCCCGGTTCGTTGCGAATCACATCCGGCACCGTGTCCGGCACGATTTTGCCGCCGCCGGGCACGTCAGGCTGCATCGCCCCATGCTCCGCCGCTTGGTTTTTGATTTCCAAATGCTCCAGCGAGTCGTGATTCGCCGCCTGTCCTTGTTCCCAGACGTCTTCGCCGATCGCTTCTTCCGTCGGCGTCAGCGGGAGCGCGTTTTCCATCGACTCGTCAATGAGTGCAAATGGATTCTTGCTGTTCGATTGATCGGCTATTTCGACTTCCGTCGATTCCGTTGTTTGTTCCGGGACCGCTTGCGGTTTTTGAACGGCGCTTCCAGCGTTGTCCGCGGCGATTTTTTCCTCCGCGACCGCGGTTTTTTCCGCGGGCATGTCCCAGTTGATTGATTTCGGCAATGACGTTTTCCGTGCGGACGACGCGTTCTGCTCGGCGTTCTTCACCGTTTCGACAGGGCTTTCCAATGCCGGCGCATTCAGCGACACATCGTCACCCGGCGACAGCGTGACGGTGTTCAACGCCGCCGCGATGTCGTCCGCAGGACCGCGATAGCTCGTGTCGGTCGACTCCGCCGCGCCGCGTTCGCTTCCGGATCGCTTTGACGGCGCGTCGAAACAGCCGCCCAGCAAAAGCGCGCCGGCCACCAGTCCGAGATAAGCGAAACACAATGTCGATTTGATCGGGTAGGTCATCATACTTACTCACATTCAACACAATTTTTTGCGCAATTCACGACTGCACGTTCAACTTCAATTTCCAGCGTTCGATCTGTTCCCGCACACGGTCGGGGGCCGTCGAGCCGAAACTTCGCATCGCCTCCACCGCTTTTTTCGCACCGAGCACTTCGTACACCGTTTCGTCAAGCGACGGTTCGATGTCCCGCACGAGTTCCGGCGGCAGTTTCGCCAGCGGCACGCCGCGGTCGAGCCCGGCCCGCACCATCCGACCGACGATCCCGTGGGCCGTGCGTTGCGGGATGCCTCGCTTGATCAGGTACTCCATCAACGTCGTCGCGTCGAGGTATCCCTCCTCCAGCCGGGCGACGATCACATCACGGTTGAGCGTCGTCCCCGCAATAAGCGGCGCGGCCAGGGCCAGCGACGCATCGACCGTATCGAACGAATCGAACAGCGGCTCCTTGTCTTCCTGCAAATCGCGGTTGTAGGCCAACGGCAGACCTTTGGTCAACACGATGAGCGACTGCAAATTGCCGACGACCCGTCCGGTCTTTCCGCGAATGAGCTCAAGCACGTCCGGGTTGACCTTCTGCGGCATGATCGACGAACCGGTGCAAAAGGCCTGCGGTGCACGGATAAAATTGAACTCCGAGGTCGACCACCATATCCATTCCTCGGCCCAGGTGCTCAGGTGCAACGCGATTTGCGTGAGGCAAAACGCGAACTCTAACGCGAAATCGCGGTCGCTCGAAACGTCAAGGCTGTTGGCCGCGATTCTCTCGAAACCGAGAGATGCGGCCGTATTTTCGCGGTCGATCGGGATGCTCGTGCCGGCCAGCGCCGCCGCGCCCAGCCCGAGCGTGTTGACCCGCTTGCGGCAATCGGCCAATCGTTCGCGGTCCCGTTCGAATTTCTCGCAGTAACACAGCCAGTAATGCGGGGCCAAGACCGGCTGTGCCCGTTGCGTGTGCGTGTAGGCCGGCATGACGACGTCGAAATCTGCGTCGCAACGTCCGACGAAAGCCTTTTGCAGCGTTTCGAGCCGCGCGTCGATCATGTCGATCGCGTCGCGCGTCCACAATCGCAGGTCGGTCGAAATCTGGTCGTTGCGGCTCCGCGCGGTGTGCAGTTTCCGGCCCGCGTCGCCGATCCGTTCGGTCAGCTTGCTCTCGATGTGCATGTGGATGTCTTCCAGTTCCATCTTGAACTCGAAGTCACCGCGTTCGATCTCCTGCTTGATCCGATTCAAACCGTCTTCGATCTGCCCGAATTCCTCCGTCGTCAATACGCAGATGTCCCGTAACATTTTCGCATGAGCGATCGACCCGGCGATATCCTGCTCGTACAGTCGCCGGTCGAAACTGATGCTCTCGGTAAACCGCTCGACGCGGCGGTCGGTCGCTTCGGTAAAAACGCCGCCCCACGCCTTCGGTTTGTTTTGTTCCGGTTGTCGGTTCACGTGATCCTCTTCCATGTTTGCGCCATCCTTCACAACGTGATCGAGCGGTCGGTTTCGGGAACCGGCGTCCATTCGACCAGGTCGAGCCCGAGCGAAAGCCAGCCGTCCGTCGTCGAAAGGTACACCGGCTTGAGCGTCATGTTGCCGTTTTTCCCTTCGATTGTCGATTCCTTCCATTCGATCGGTTTTTCCGTGATGCGTTCCAGCTTCTTCATGATGATGGCCCGAATCGTCGTTTCGCGGGCCGAAAGGTGTCCGTTTTCACGGTCGAATCCGAGCGGCAGCACTTCCGGCGCTTCCACGGCCGTCAACAGGAAACCCTCTTTCGCGGCTTCAATGCGAAATTGAAACTCGATCACCATGCCGGGGTAACTGCTCCCGCCGCGCTCGATTTCCGCCGTTTCCACCGTCGCCCGGATGCAATTGTCGGCGAAACTCATGGCGATCGGACGGTCGGAAAACGCGATGGTCAGCGAAGGGTCGTTCCCGTCGTTTTCACCGGCGATTTTGGGAAACCGTTCCTTCAGTTTTGCCATGATTTCGTCCTCGACCAGCGACCGACCGCTCAATTCGCAGGTTCCCGCGTTGTCGGCCAGCGATTCATGCACCTGCACGAACAGCCCCGCCTGCGTTTCGACGGCCGGCGCTTCGGTCATTGTCGTCATCTGGTACCGGTTCCCCACGACGCCGTCGATCAACATGACCTCTTTCGTGGTTTCCAACCGCCCGAAATCCAAACGCAGTTCTTCGGGTCTTCCGCCGGCCATCTTGCTGAGCGTTTCGTTGAACCGTGACACGTTTTCGTCCACGACGGCATCGACTCGCGTGTTGAACCGGCGTTGCGTCATCCGTTCCGATTCCGCGTCGGTCGCCGGTTTACGATTGCGAATCTGGTTCGGCGCGATCATCTGCACAAACGGGCCGCGACGCGTGTAACTGACATGACCGATCCGTGACGCCTGCCGCGCATCGGTCGAAGCATAAGTCGTCGCGATCGAATCCTTCGTTAAGATGATGTCCTTGACGGTCGTTATGGCGGTCGCATTGTTGCTGTGGACGCGAACCGGCCCGCTGGTCCCGACCGTCGAGGTGGTCAGTTCCCCCTTGAGCGTTACGCGGATGACCCCCGAGTCACGGCTCGGCACGAACGCCGCGGTTGATCGGCCCGACAGTTGCCCCGAACCTCGAACGTTGGTCCCGAGAATCGTGTCGTTGACGTTCACCGGTTCGTCGATGTCACGGTAGAACAGCGGTTCCAGCATTTCCGAACGCACCCGCAATTTCAAATTCGGACGCACCAGCAGTTTTCTCACCAACGTGATCAGCTCGTCCGCCTGACGCGATCCGTCCATCAAGGACAGCGTTTCCGATACGGCGTTCGCATTTTCGGCGTTCGGCGATTTCAGATAATTCTCGACCAGGCCGGGCAGGGAATCATACAGGGCTTCCACTTCCTCTTGATTCAATTGTCGATTCTGCCGCTCAAGCAGATCCAGATTCCTTTCAAGGCTTTTCTTCAGGCGGACGAACTGCGGTCGCTGCAATTCCGGTTCTTTCCCGGCGAGGACTTCGAGCGCTTCGTCAATCAGTGCCAAATCGCTTTCCTCCTGTCGCAAGGTCCTTTGCAGTTCCGTCAGTTTCAGCCGTTCTTCCCAGTCCCTGGCCTTTTGTCGCGGCATGGCGTTCGTGTTGTTCCCGCGAAATATGACCATTTCCCGCAACAAATCCGTCTTCGGGTTCGTCGCCGCGGGAGTCATGATTTCCTGGACGGCGGCCCGTTTCGCGGTTTCGCACGCCGCGCTGATTTGGCGAAGTTGGGCCGCATCGCTTTCACGGTCTTTCGTGGAATTCTGTGCAAATATATTGTTTCCGGACGAAATGAGGACCGCCGTCGTGACGAAAAACGCCATGACGCAATGATAAGATCGATTAAAGAAAAGTAGTGTTTTTTTCATTGATTGACTCTCTTTTTTGATACTGCCGGAATATCCCTGTTTTTTTGCTGGTTTATGCAAAAATGGGAAGCCTGCGTCTTTAATTTCGGCTTTCGTGTTTACATAAAACAACAAAACCTGATAAAAGATATTTTATATATAAAATAGAGAGACGCGAGTATCAGACGGAGAGAATTTGCAGATTTCGCCTTCGGGACGGTTTATTGTGATCGAGGCGACAATGCCCGGTTGTCAGAAAAAAACAAAAATGCGGATAATTTGTTTTTTGCAGAGACGCGAAGGCAGCAGTGCAGTCTCTGGCATGAAATCATGGGAGGCATCGCAAGTTATTATTATATATACTGTTATATTTTATCATCCCATTGCGGATTTGTAATTTCTCTGCGTCTACTGCCCGTGATAGGCGGCCGCGCACTTGTCGGTTTCCCAAAAAACGACCTGTCGGACGGGATAGCCGCGGTCGCGGACCAGGTCGAAGAGCAGTTTCGCGAAATTTTCCGCCGTTGGAGGGCAGTTCATGAGGTACATCGGCTCGTCCAGCCCGGCCAGAACGGGCACGAGCGGGTCGTCCTCCGCGAGCACCATCTTGTGGTCGAGATGTTCCTCGATCCAGTCGTTGACGAGATGTTTCAGCTCCGTGAAATCCAAAACCATGCCGCGCCCGTCGAGCGTCTCCGATTCGAGCGTGATCTCCGCCCGACCGTTATGCCCGTGCGGGTGGGCGCACTTCCCCTCGTAGTTGAGCAGCCGGTGCCCGTAGCAGAAATGAAATTCGCGTGTGATGGAAAACATGGAAGGAAGTGGGGGTTGGGAATTGGAAGAGCCGTGATCTGTGATCGCGGATGTTTTTGATGTTTATAAAGCACAAAAAACGAAAAGTGAAAAATCACGCCGCGGTTTCCAACCGCCTGCGCAACTTTTCACTTTCGCTTTTCACTATTAGTTATTAGTTTTTCACTTACTTCAGCCGTTCAGTTCCTTCAGGGCTTCGCGGCGGCTGAGTTTGATGCGGTTCTGTTCGTCGATCGAAATGACCTTGACCAACATGCGGTCGCCGACCTTGCACAGCGTGTTGATGTTGTCGACGTAATCCTCGGCGATGTCGCTGATATGGCACAGGCCGTCGCGACCGGGCAGAATTTCGACGAAGGCGCCGTAGGTCTTGACGCTGGTGACCTGGCCTTCGTAAATCTTGCCGATTTCGACCGAGGCGGTCAGGCGGTTGACCTCTTCGAGAGCCTTCGCGGCGCTCTGTTCGTTGCCGGCGGAAATGATGACCGTTCCGTCGTTGTCGATGTCGATCGAAGCGCCGCTGGCGTCCTGGATCGCGCGGATCGTCTTGCCGCCGGGGCCGATGAGCAGGCCGATCTTTTCCGGGTCGATCTGCGTCTTGAAGAGACGCGGCGCGGTCGCGGCGATGTCGTCGGCCGGACGCGGAATGGCGGCCAGCATCTTGCGCAAAATGTGGATGCGGGCTTCGCGCGACTGCTTGAGCGTGGCCATGATGATCTCGGGGCTGATGCCGTCGATTTTCAGGTCGAGCTGGATGCCGGTGATGCCGTTTTGCGTTCCGGCGATTTTGAAGTCCATGTCGCCGTAATGATCTTCATCGCCCATGATGTCGGTGAGCAGGACCCAGCGTTCGTCGGCTTCCTTGACCAGTCCGACCGAAATGCCAGCCACCGGGTTGGTGATCGGCACGCCCGCGGCCATGAGACCGAGCGTCGAACCGCAGACGGAGGCCATCGAGCTGGACCCGTTCGATTCGAGAATGTCGGAAATGATGCGGATCGTGTAGGGAAAATCCTCCGGATCGGGCAGAATCGGCTTGACGCTGCGTTCGGCCAAAGCGCCGTGCCCGTATTCGCGGCGGCCAGGGCCGCGATTCGGACGGCATTCGCCCACGGAGAAGGACGGGAAGTTGTAGTCAAGCATGAACTTTTTCGAATATTCGTCGAACAGGCCGTCGACCTTCTGCTCGTCGCGGGTCGTGCCGAGCGTCACGGTGATGAGGGCCTGCGTTTCGCCGCGCTGGAACAGGGCCGAACCGTGCACGCAAGGCAAAACGCCGACTCGGCAGGTGAGTTCGCGAACGTCTTTCATCCCGCGACCGTCGGCCCGCGTGCCGGCGAGAATCTGGTCGCGCACGACACGTTCCTCGAATTCATGCCACGCGATGTCGAACAAGGCGGCGTCCATTTGCGGTTCCGCGGACGAAGCGTCCTCGGCGTTTTCGTCCGGGTTGACCGGCGTGTCGACCGGCCCGAGCAGGGCGGGCGTCGTCGTCGCTTCGGGGAACAGTTCCGCCCGGGCGCGATCCTTGACCGCTCCGCAGGCGTCGTATCGGGCGAGTTTGCCCTCGGTTTTTTTGGCCTGCCAGAAATCGTCGTAATACTTTTCCTTGAGCAGGTTGAAAATGGGCTCGTGCGAAACGGCCTCGAAGGCCAATTTTTCCGGGTTCACCTTTTCCAGCATTTCAAGCTGCAATTCGCACACGGCCTTGATGTATTCGTGGGCCTTCATGACGGCCTGGTACATGACCGGTTCGGGCATCTCGCGGGCGAACCCCTCGATCATGAGCACCGATTCCATGTTCCCCGAAACGATCAGGTCGAGGTCGCTGTTTTCCAACTGCTCGAACGCGGGGAACACGACGAACTCGCCGTCAATCCGCGCCAGGCGGACCGAAGCCAGCGGCCCGCGGAACGGGAGCGGCGAGACCATGACGGCCATCGCGGAACCGATCATCGCAATCGTGTCCGGGTCGACCGTTTTGTCGCAGGCCATGACCAGGGCGTTGACCATCACTTCGTTGAAAAACTGTTTCGGGAACAGCGGCCGCATCGGGCGGTCGATCAACCGCGAGGTGAGCACTTCCTTCAGGGTCGGCTTGCCTTCCCGTTTGATAAAGCCGCCGGGAAATGTCCCCGCCGCGGCAACGCGTTCGCGATAATCGCATGTGAGCGGGAAAAAGTCGGTTCCCGGTCTTGAAGCCCCCGTGGTCGCGGCGCAAAGCACGACCGTGTTTCCATATCCGATGAGGCAACTCCCGGCGGCTTGTTTCGCTATTTCGCCGGTTTCCATCCAGAGCACCTGATCGCCAATCTGTCGTTCCACTCGAATTTTTTCCACTGTCCTACCTATAATCTTTCCTTAAATGAATTGAACTGATAATTATTTCCACTAATTGCGTTGATTTTATTCCGTCTTTTCGACTGCCGCAAGAACCTCGCCGGGAAAACGACCGTATCGGCGTTGATGTCCAAGAAAGTGATGTATCAATCACCTCGACTGAAGATACCGTAATGCTTTTTTGACAAATAAATTACGGCCGGAAAACAGACGAAAAACGATCAACAAAAACTTCTTTCCCCACCTACAACCACGAACATGCTGCGCGAAACGCTCCGCGCATGACAAAACGACCCCTGACGTCAAACGCCGGGCCGCGTGATGACTCCAATTCCGTGATTCAATTTATTCGCGATACTGCGATCTTTTGTTGTTTTCAAACCGGCGCACCGCCAATACAAATTTTGATGACGTCCTGCTCGGCCGGGACATTGCAACGCCTCGGCCAAACGGCGGATTTGACGCAAGTTACTTACGAATTCCAAGGCTTTGAATCACGTCGACATAGCGCTGCGGAGCGGTCTGCTTGAGAAAGTCCAGCAAACGGCGACGACGGCTGACCATCATCAAAAGACCGCGGCGGCTTGAGTGGTCTTTTTTATTCGCGCGGAGATGTTCCGTCAGCATGTTGATGCGTTTCGTTAAAATCGCGATCTGCACTTCCGAGGAACCGTTGTCATTACCCGAACGCTTGTACTGTCCGATGAGATTCTGTTTGTCTTCTTTGTTCAGTGACATTCTGCTTACTCTAACTTCTTATCCTGCTCTGTCTTGTGATAATAATCAAAAAGATTCCCGTCATTCGTCCGAAAGGGACGCGGGGGAGATTTCTGCTTATAAACCTTGAAACTTACGCATAGTGTAACAGCAAAACCTCGCCCTGCAACGGGGGAAGTGCGATTTTCTTTGGTTAGGGAAAGACAAGGTAGGGCGGTCACGCCGTGACCGACGAAACCAGAGCCCGAAGCGTAAGCAAGGGACAGGGAAATCAGAGCCGCGACAGTTATGGAGCGGTTGAATTGCGGTAAATCCGGTTATGTCGCGATACTGCGGCGGTCATGGCGTGACCGCCCTACCAATGTTGCAGCTTCAAGCTCACGCCGGTACCTTTTCGTCGAGCAAAATGGCGATCCAACGGGTTTCGTCAAATGCTTGCAAGATGATTTTTGTCACAATCGTAAGCGGGGCGGCCAAAAACAGGCCGATCGGGCCCAAAAGCCAACCCCAAAAGATCAATGACAGGAACACGACCACCGTCGAAATGCCGAGACCGTGTCCCAGCAGTCGCGGCTCGATGCCGTAACCGATAATCGATTCGATAATCGCAAGACCGACGACAAGCGTGATCACGCCGGTCATTTCCTGATCGACAAAAATCAAAAGCAGCGGCGGAATAGCCGAAATGATCGCCCCGATGTTGGGAATAAAGTACAAAAAGAAGGCCAGCAGGCCCCAAAGCGGGGCGTATTTGACGCCGATCACGAGATAAAACGTGGTCACCGCCACGCAGGAAAGCAGGTTGCTGAGCCCCTTGTAAACGATGTAACGCCTGACATCGTCAACGATTTGGCGAAAATGATCGTTCGTGACGGGCCCGCCGCCGAAGGCTTTTGCGAGTTTCGCCGGAAAGCGGGCGGCCTCGAAGACCATGAACATCAAAATGATGAGAAAGAGAAATATATTTTCGCCAAGATGACTCAATTGCGCAGCCCCCCAGGTCACCCAGCGCATGATCAGCTTCGGGTCGAGTTTCTCATAGCCCGGCAGGGGCGGCATGGTATCGGCGTTTTCCTCAATTTCGTTACCTGGCGGCATTTCATAAGTCTTCGATGCGCTGGTTTCGTCGGAATGATTTATGGATTCAGGAATTGCGGCATTTTCAGACACGGTCTCTGCTGCGTTTTCCGTTTCCTCGGGCAAGGTCAGGCCGAGCGTAAAGCCGTAATCGTTCAGCTTGTGCTCGACTGTCGCAAGATTTTTGACGATTTTTTCCGAATAATTATCGGAATTCTTGATAAAATCCCGCAGAGAGCTGGTCGTGAGCCAGCCGATTCCGAGAATCAGCAGCAAAATCGTCCCGCCGACAAGCAAAAACGCAAGGCCGCTCGGGCAGCCCTTGGTGTACAGCCAGCGAAGCGGCACGAGGAGCAAAATCGTGACAAAAAGTGCCAAAAGCACCGGCGTCAGGATGCCGCTTGCCGCCTTGACGCCGGCCAAAATGACGACGACCGCCGCAAAAAGCAGGGCCGAACGGAGCACGATCATCTGTTTTAACCACGAAACCGGCTCGCCGGGAAGCGGCGTTGATTCTTGGGAAACCATTGGTTCTTGCTGGGGTTCCGTTGCCGGGGAATGAGTTTTTTTTGATTTTTTCGTCATGATGTTGTAGTTATGAGTTAAAAGTGAAGAACGAATACCAAGTTATCGAATTGACAATGGTACCTTGCATAAGATGACAATGAGGTTTTTCAATTCCGCATGATTCTCTTGAACGACAACACGATCGCTGCGTTTGACCCATCGCTGACGCTCCGGGCTGTCATTATGATTCCTCATTTTGTTCTTCGCGATTCTCGAATTCCAGCACTTCCGACAGCAGGATGTAACGTACCAAGGACCGGACGCAGGAAACAATCACCGCCGACGCGAGAACAATCATTGATGAACCGGTCACAAGTCCGATCAGAGGATACGGCGCAACCAAATACAAAACACCCGCCATCAGCGGAAAAATGGACAGCACCAAGGTCACAAGTACGGCCCTGAAACGCCCCTTTGACAAAGCAATCGCCAAAGCGAGAGTGGTCAATGGCGGAACCATGAAAAAAATCAAACTGTAATAGAAATCCTGGGGATACCCCACGCCGTGCCGCAAGTACAGCCAATAATCCCAAATGGAATCAAGGATCGCAACAGCGCTTATTATCGTCTGAAAGACGGTCACCAAAATCATGTAATGCAGCACGGGGCGGATGACGTTTTCTCTGAGGCGATCAGCCACGGCCTGACAGGCGGCTTCGGCTTCGTCGTGCCAGCGTTGGTGGCGCCAGGTTTCCAGGCGTGCGAGGGACAGTTCGCGGAATTTGTCCCGTCGGCAGCGGAATGTGTACCAACGACCGTCGCCCAGACGCACCAGGATGCGATGGCCCCTGATCCGCATGTTGGTGAAGGCCTCGTCGCGCGAAAGAATCAGCGAATCGTGCAGCGAGGCACCGGTGAATTCGCACTGCTCGCGGGTCGTTTCCAGCGTCACCCTGCCGCCGAAGCGCCCGCGCGTCAGCGACAGCGTGATCGGCAGTCGGGGTTCCTGCGACCGCCCCTCGCCCGAATCCGTTGACGCGTCCGGCCAGATGACGCCCTGCCGTTCGTCCGGGCTTTCTTCGTAATACGCATAGGGGTTGGTCATGGGGATGATCCGCGGTTTGAGCTTGTCCGGAGATTGCGCTGCGATCCATCCCCGGCTCTTTTTAACTCCACACTCCACACTCCAAATTCCACACTCCCGTTACGGTTTTTTCAGCAGCGACGGGGCGGATTGGTTGACGAATTGCGTGGCGACGGCCTGGGCTTTTTCCTTGGTCGAGAAGTCGGGGTAAAGCACTTCGTCGACGTGGCCGTGTTTCGCGAGAATCCTCACGCAACGGCGGCGGACCTCGGCGCTGCGGTCGAGCGCGGCGGCGAGAATGCGCTGCGATTCCTGCGGCGAATGGAAGCCCATCCCGTTGGCCGAGGCGATGAAATCCCAATACATCTGGGCGTAACGC
>JAVBQX010000199.1:0-19199 GCA_031548645.1 Thermoguttaceae bacterium | reverse complement strand
TTCTACCCACCTCGGTGAACGCGTGAATCATCCTGAATTGGTTAAATGGCATGCCTCGACGCTTTGCAGGCATCGGCACGCATTACGGCTGTGACGGTAGTATCGGACATATCGACTTCAACAATTGAGAGATAAATGACTGTGGCTGGCAATTTATAATGATATTTTTGAAAATCTGCCCTGTTTATGGAGAATATAGGCAACACAGATAATCAAAAACAGGCACTTTTAGGGGGTGTACGTTGCGAAAAAATGCAGAATACAGAGTGTAGAAATGCAGAATTCTTAGCAATGGCAGCCGGGAACGCAGCGCAGCGGAGCGACCGGAGAGAGGAGCCGCAAGACAGAAAGCACGTCGATCCTCGAAAGACTTCGAACCGAAAACGCCAGATACACTCACCCAAACGGAAACGCCTCACACCGGTCACTCCGTTCGCTGCGCTCTCTGCGTTCGCGGCTGCCATTCTTGCGGTTGTTGGTGAGAACCTTATTTCTCGAATTTTTCGATTTTCGGCGGCTCAATCGTTTCGAGCAGGTGCGTGATGATGTCTTCGTTCGACATGCCTTCGGCCTGGGCCTGAAAATTCGCGCTGATGCGATGGCGCAACACGGGAATGGCAACGGACTTGATGTCGTCGATGGCGACGGAGAAACGGCCGTCCATGGCAGCCATGGCCTTGGCGCCGTTGATCAGAAATTGCCCCGCACGGGGGCCGGCACCCCAGTCGACCAGTTCCCGGATCATTTTCGGGGCCGAATCGTCCCGCGGCCGGGTCGCCCGAACCAGCCGGGCGGTGTACTGCACGATATATT
Organism: Thermoguttaceae bacterium; assembly: GCA_031548645.1. GTDB lineage: Bacteria > Planctomycetota > Planctomycetia > Pirellulales > Thermoguttaceae > WRMR01. The sequence continues at coordinate 18,386 of JAVBQX010000199.1, read as the reverse complement.
GGCTCACCGCAACGGTTTGCACCAATTTTTGCAGATTCGCGATGACTTTGCCGGTCATGATTTTGCGGATTTCCGCCTTTTCGCCGCGGGTCGTCGTCGCAAGGATCTTTTCCTCCTCTTCGAGCGAAGGATAGTTGACTTTGATATTGAACATAAATCGATCGAGTTGGGCTTCCGGCAACGGATAAGTCCCTTCCTGCTCGATCGGGTTCTGCGTCGCGATCACAAGGAACGGTTCCGGCAGGGGATAGGTCGTTTGGCCGACGGTCACTTCGCGTTCCTGCATCGCCTGGAGCAGGGCCGACTGTGTTTTCGGCGGCGTGCGGTTGATTTCGTCCGCCAATAGAATATTGGTGAACAGCGGCCCTTCGACAAAGCGAAAACTCCGTCTGCCCGAGGCGTCTTCGTCGAGAATCGTCGTGCCCGTGATGTCCGAGGGCATCAGGTCGGGCGTGAACTGGATGCGTTTGAACTCGACGTCAAGAATTTGCGCGGTTGTGCTGACCAGTAGGGTTTTCGCCAAACCGGGAACGCCTTCCAGCAAACAATGTCCGCGTGTGAAAACCGCCGCGAATATCTGTCTGATGACTTCCGACTGCCCGACGATCACCTTGTGCAACTCGTCCTGCATGACGCGGCACTGCTGACCAAATTCCTGCAACACTTCGCCGAGATTGCGGACTTTCGGCTGGGACGGCTGTTGCGGCGACGGTTGACCGGGCTGTTGGCCGGATTGCGGGGGGCGATTGCTGCTCAAGGATGTCTCCAAGCTTGTCTGAACTGCCTGCATTGCGGACGTTGACGACTGCGACGTAACGGACAGACAATAATATTACGCAATACCGTTGGATTTCAACCGGCATGACACAAGGTGGAATATTTTGACAAAAACTTAAAATTAAGAATACCAGTTTTCCCCCCTTTTGTCCAGTTCGATAGAACTCCGAAAAGAGTTCGCGCGAGATTGGCTCACGGCCTTGTTTTTTGCCGGAAAATGTTGAATAAGACGAGAAAAACCCATATAATGATTATTGTTCCGCGTGTCGAAGGATGTTTTGGCGATAAAATTTCGGAGTATCATAATGACGGCAGCTAAAATCAAAATGAGCTTTTTCGCAACCGTTTGTCTCATGATGTCGTGGGTTGCGGCGCCGGACGCCGAGGCCGATGACATTGTGAAACAACATCCGAACGCCTTCCGGCTTGCGGTGTTGCTCGACGAGCCGGCGCGTGTCCCCCTGAGCATTGAATCGCTCACCGCGACGGAAATCGCCGGTCGCATTTCGGGCGAAAAATCCGGGGCGACGCTGTTGCACTTGTCCGAATCGGGCACGCTCGTTGACGGCGAGGGAAATCCGGTCGACTGGTCGCAATTCGACGTGCTTTGGCTGCACCGGGCCGAAACCGCGTTGCTTCCCGATTCGCCTTTTGCCGCGTCATCGTTCGTCGGCGAACTGAAACGCTTTGTCGAACGCGGTCACGGGCTCGTGCTCACCGGCGGCGGAACGCTTTTGCTCGAATCGCTCGGGCTCGACACAGTGACGACGCAGCCGGTCACGTTCGGCGACGACCGCGAGCAGTCGGGCATCAAACCGCTTGACAAGTCGCACCCTGTGTTTACCGGCGTCGATTGGGATCGGGGCGTGCATTGGCTTTCCAACGCGGCGTATCCGGCGTATGCGAATTTTCAAACGGCCGCCGGAAAACGGTTCGGTGAAAACCCGCAAAGTTCCGACGTGCCGCATCTCGAATACGCGCTCGGACGCGGCAAGGTCTTGGTCGCGCCGTGGCGGATCGGGGCCGTTTACGACAAGGCCCCGGAAGGACACCGGCACAATTTCGAGCTTTTCATCGCCAACGCCTGCGCGTATGTCGGTGGGACGTTGACCGAACCGGCCCGATTCCGGACGCCGTTTGAAATCGACGCCGAATCGCTCGAACTGGCCGTTCGGCATCTCGGCGACACCTTCGGCGATGATTATCCGAACGCGCAAAAATGGCTTGACCGCCTTGCACAATTGCGGCTTGAATCGCAAACGCTCGCCGCGATCGAAACGGAAACGGAAACGAAACTCGAAACGCTCAAACGCGAAGCACTTCTGGCCAACCCGCTGCTGGATTTCGAGCGTATTTTGCTGGTACGGCGCGGTGAAAAAGACCTCGGCCTGCCGTTGAATTACAACGCCAACTCGACGCTCGCGAAAAGCGGTTATGACAACCAGCTCGCGGTTTTGTCCGATTGGAAAACCTCGCCGAAACGCGAAACGCTCTTCGTGCCGGAAGCCGGGCGGTTCGTCGGTGACGTCGATCTGCATTTTAGCGCCGAGCGGATGATTTTCAGCATGGTCGACGAACAGGAGCTTTGGCGCGTGTTCGAAATGAACGTCGACGGTTCCGACCTGCGGAAATTGCCCCTGATTCCCGACGCGGACGTCGATTGCTACGACGCTTGTTATTTGCCGGACGGAAGTGTCGTATTTTGCTCGACGGCCAGTTTCGCGGGCGTTCCCTGCGTCAACGGGAGCAGTCCGACATGTAATTTATATCGCCTCGACACCGATGGCACGATCCGGCAACTGACCTACGAACAGGATCAGGACTGGTGCCCGACGGTGCTGAACAACGGGCGTTTGCTGTACCTGCGTTGGGAATACACCGACATTCCGCACGCATCGTCGCGCATTTTGTTTCACGCAAACCCGGACGGCACGAACCAGGTCGAGTATTACGGCAGCGGTTCCTATTGGCCCGCGTCGATGTTTTTCGCGAAACCGATTCCGAACGACCCGAGCAAATTCGTCGCCGTCATCGGCGGTCATCACGAACTCCCCCGCATGGGCGATCTCGTCCTGTTCGACCCGTCACGGGGGCGTCGCGAAAACACCGGCGCAATTCAACGCATTCCCGGTCGCGGACGAACGGTCGAACCGCAATTACTTGATCTGCCGATCGGTCGCACCTGGCCGAAATTTTTGCACCCGTATCCGCTGGACGAGCATTTTTATCTTGTTTCGGCCAAACCGGCGCCGGACAAACCTTGGGGCGTTTACCTCGTCGACACCTTCGACAACATGGTGCTGATTTGCGACGAACCGGGCTATGCGATGTTCGAACCGATCCCGATCAAAAAATCGCCCACGCCGCCGGTGATTCCCGACCGCATTGATCCTTCGCGAGATGACGCCGAGGTGCTGATCGCCAACATTTACGAAGGGGAAGGGCTTCGCGGCGTCGCGCCCGGCACGGTCAAATCGTTGCGGCTGTTCAGCTACCAGTTTTCCTACCGCGACATGGGCGCCGAGCCTTACAGTATCGGTCTTGACGGCCCTTGGGACCCGCGCAAGATCATCGGCACCGTGCCCGTTCGTCCCGACGGTTCGGCGTATTTCCGCGTGCCCGCTTACGTGCCGTTTTCGATGCAGCCGCTCGACGCCGACGGCAAAGCCGTGCAACAGATGCGAAGCTGGGTCACCGCCATGCCGGGCGAGGTCGTTTCCTGCGTCGGCTGCCACGAATCGCAAAATTCGGTCGTTCCGCCGACGGAATCGTACGCCGCCGTGACGCAACCGGATGAAATCACGCCGTGGTACGGTCCGGCCCGCGGGTTTTCATTCGTCCGTGAAGTGCAGCCGGTGCTCGACAAATATTGCGTCGAATGCCATCATGCGGACAGCGAACGTTATCCCGGCATCGCGTCGTTTGAAGACACGCCGCCCAAACCGATGCTCGACACGCAGAATTACATCAACGTCAAGTCGCGGTTTTCGAATTCGTATTACCAGTTGCGGCGGTTCGTCCGTTCGCAAACGAAAGAGGGGACCATGCAGGTTCCCTATCCGCGGGAATATCATGCCGACACCAGCCGCGTCGTGCAGCTCCTGCAAAAAGGGCATTACGGCGTCGAGCTGGACGCCGAAGCATGGGACCGGCTCATCACCTGGATCGACCTGAACGCCCCGTTTCACGGCAACTGGCGCGACATCATCGCCGACGACAACCCGGCCCTTGTGCGGCAGCAATTCGAGCGGCGGCATGACATGCGACGGCGTTACGCCAACACCGAGTCCCTGCTCGATGACGACCCGAACGTCGATTATCCCGCCGCCGTGTTATCAGAGAAGTCGGTCTCGCCGAAACCGCCGCTCGCGTCACCAACGGTTTATCAACTCGTTTCGCATGAAGCCGCCGCGTTCACCATTTTCGACGACAGCCGCATCGGCAAAACGACGACGCTTGCGCTCGGCGATGGCGTCAATATTGAGTTGACGCACATCCCCGCCGGGCGTTTCGTCATGGGTCAGGCGAATTCGTTCCCCGACGAAAAGCCGCGCATCGTGACCATCGAAAAACCGTTCTTCATGGCGCAAACGGAAATCACCAACGCGCAGTTCGCACAATTCGACCCGTCGCATGACAGCCGGATCGAGTTCGGCGATTTCATGCACTTCAGCCCCGGCGAACAGGGCTGGTCGCTTTCGCATCCGTCGCAGCCGGTCGTGCGGGTTTCACATGATCAGGCGGTCGCTTTCTGCGAATGGCTCTCGAAAAAGACGGGCAAAACGGTCACGCTGCCCAGCGAATCGCAATGGGAATACGCGGCCCGGGGCGGCGCGGACACGCCGTTCTGGTACGGCACGACGGACACGGATTTTTCGGCTTTTGCGAATCTTTCGGACATCAGCAACCAACGGATCAGTGACTTCGGCTGGCTGGACCGTTCGAACACATTGCCCGCCTGGCGCCCGTCCGACACGCGATTCGACGATCACAGCCGCGTTTCGGCGCCGGTCGGAAGTTACACGGCCAACCCGTTCGGGCTGTTCGACATGCACGGGAACGTCGCCGAATGGACGACCGGTTCACCGCCCGACGCACCGGACCGCCGCATCGTCAAAGGCGGTTCCTGGTATGACCCGCCACATCGCGCCCGCGCGGCTTTTCAACAGGATTATCTCGCCGAACAGCAGGTTTTCGACGTCGGATTCCGCGTCATCGTGTCGGCGGAATAACTCAATCGGCGCGGGACGAATTGTTGTCGACGCTGTAATTGGGGGCTTCCTGCGTGATGGAAATGTCATGCGGATGGCCCTCGCGGACGCTGGCCGAACTGACACGGACGAATCGGGCGTTGGCACGCAATGACTCAATGTCCGGCGTTCCGCAGTAGCCCATGCCGGCCCGCAGCCCGCCGATCAACTGGTACACATAAGGGCCGAGCGCCCCGCGATAATGCACGCGGCCTTCGACGCCTTCGGGCACGAGCTTGTCGGGCTTCGCGTCTTTCGCATGACGATAGCGGTCGCTGGAGCCTTTGACCATGGCGCCCATCGACCCCATGCCGCGATAGGATTTGAAGGTGCGGCCCTGATAAAGAATTAACTCGCCCGGCGCTTCGTCGAGCCCCGCGAGCAGGCCGCCGAGCATGACGACATGCCCCCCGGCGGCGAGCGCCTTGGTGATGTCGCCGGAATATCGGATGCCGCCGTCGGCGATGATGGAAACGTCGGTTCCGCAGGCGACGGTCGCGGCGCGATGCACGGCGGTGATTTGCGGCACGCCGACGCCGGACACGACCCGGGTCGTGCAGATCGAACCGGGCCCGATACCGACCTTGACCGCGTCGGCCCCGGCACGGATCAGTGCCAGGCAGCCTTCTTCCGTCGCGATGTTCCCGGCGATGACGTCGATGTCCCAGCGTTTTTTGATCTCGCGAACCGTTTCGATGACGTTCGACGAATGACCGTGGGCGCTGTCGACCGTCAAAATATCAACCCCTTCGGCGATGAGGCGTTCGACCCGTTCGTAATCGAAAACACCGACCCCGGCCCCGACGCGGAGCCGCCCGAGCTTGTCCTTGCACGCGTTCGGGTAGCGGCGCATCATGTCGATGTCCTTGATCGTGATCAGTCCGGTGAGCCGAAAATCCGCATCGACGAGCAGCAGCTTTTCCACCTTCTTGTCCATGAGGATGGTTTCCGCCATGGCCAGCGTGATTTCGCCCGTGGCCGTGACGAGGTTTCTCGAAGTCATGACTTCCGCGATCGGCTGTTCCCAGTTTTCCTGGAAGCGAAGGTCTCGCCGCGTGATGATGCCGACGAGTTTTCCGTCGCTTTCGACGATCGGCACGCCGGATACGTTTTGCTGTTCCATGATGCCGCGGGCGTCGCTCAGGCTGGCGTTCGGCGGCAGCGTGGCCGGTTCGCGGATGATGCCGTTGGCGCTGCGTTTCACCTGGGCGACCTCTTCGGCCTGGAGTTCGACGCTCATGTTTTTATGAATGATCCCCAGTCCGCCTTCGCGGGCCAGGGCGATGGCCATTTCCTTTTCGGTGACCGTATCCATCGGGGCGCTGAGGATCGGAATCGTCAGCCGGATGCGTTTGGTGAGATTCGTGCTGACGTCGACCTGCGACGGGATGACGTCGCTGTATTGCGGTTCGAGCAGGATGTCGTCGAACGTGATTCCCTGTTCCGAAAAAATGTCGGTTGGCTTTGTCATGGATTTTCCCTTTCTTATATTGGTATCATGAACGGTGGCAACCAAAGGGGAAAAACGGCATTTTCGCCCCTTTTCCCAAGCAGGCGAATTGCGCCCGCGAGATGGTAACCTTGTATTTTATCACAACAGGGAATTCCGCAAACCGGGGGGATGGGGTTCTTCAAGCCGGACGACAATCACGTGGGCCGATGGCATTCGTTTTAAAACAACAACAGCCGGGATGAAGACACAGCGTCAATGACGGGCGGTCAATGTTGATCACCCCGTCGCGGCGCTGCGATTCATTCCGGCTGTTGTTTTGCGATGACGGACGTCTATTCGATAAAACGCTTCAGCAAAATGGCGTCTTCCGAATTGAGCTTCTGCCCGCGGCGATAGCCGAAGGGAACGGAACGGTCGATGATGTAAAACGCGCGATGCCGTTCAATCTCGCCCGTCTCCAGCCCGACTTCCTTCTTGAGCATGTACCCGTCCGGATAAATGGCGTTGAAACGGTCTCCTGTCGGGGCATTCACAGGATTGCTCGTCACAGGATCGTTATAAAGGAACTGATTCGGTTGAATTCTTTCCACCTCGAAATACCCGAGCGTCATCCAGACGGCAAAGACGTTCGAACGGGTCGTCGTCATGTCGCTGAGCCGCTGGATGCCTTCCAGGGCGGTGTAGGCATTGGAAGCTTCCTTCGTTTTCTCTGTGAAAAGCGGTTCGCCCGGGTTGACGTTCTGCCCGCCGCGCAACAGGGTCGTGTCGACCGGCGACGCATATTGCACCGCATCGACACTCTTCAGGAGCGCCGAACTCTGCCCGCGATACGGCGTTTCAAACAGAAAGGAATCCGTCAACGGATCACCAGTGCGCTGGTTGCCGCGTCCCTGGTCGAACTCATGGTACGAAGCGTCAGGATCCGTGCTGGCGGTCGTCTGGTTGTACGGCCGGTTTTCGAGCAGGGCCGCGAAGCCGGAGGCGGTCAGGGTGTTGAGGTTGACCTTGCCCGGCTCCCGGAAGCGGGAGTAGCTGTACCACTTGTTGCCGTCGTAATACCAGTCCCGCGTCCCGACGAATCGCGAGGGAACGTTGACGAAGTTGAGGAAGTTCCCCAGGTCGAGGGAAACGAACTCGCTGCGAGCGATTTTTATCTTCGTCGTATCCGTCACATCAAAGGTCGGGAACGGAGAACCGATATTGATTTTGTCCCCCACCGTGATCGGTTGCGAGTTTTTATCAATGAAGGGAAGAAGCCCTGAGTCAATCGGCCAGTTCCCGTGGGCGTGCTGGAAGTTGAGCAGGTGCCCGAACCGGATGTTGGAACCGAGCGAACCGGGACGCTTTTCCGCATCAACCTGAACGCCGGCTGTCGCAGGATTGAGCGTCAAATCCGGCACCGTCGTCCACAGGCGTTTTTGCAACAGGTAATTTTCATCGTGAACGCCGGTGCTTCCTTTACGATCGGCGAATTCCACGCCGAAACGCCCCGGCGCACTGGCCGGCACCTGCATCACCTCATACGAATTGGCCATCGGCCCGTTGTGCCACGGGAGATACTGGAATGTTTTAGGCGTAATCGTAATACTCGCGACAACAGATTCCGGCGCCGTCGTGGGAGCGGGCTCCAACTGGATTGGGGAACCGTAATACAAAACATTATTGACATAGGCATATTGCGACGTATAGAGTGGATCCGTACTCAAATGATTCGCCTGTGCCTGACTCATTGGAACCATGACCGGAACCGTCAACTGACTCGCCAGTTGCGGGTGCATCAGTCTCGGATCCGTTCCCATGCGCCCAAGTGAATGTACGGGGAATTGATAAAAAGCCAAATTATTTCTTCCCGCGTCAACACCGTTACTTGCGGGAACCAAATAACTCGGTTGATAGGGCAGGAGGACTTCGTGAGGCGTAAGCTCCAATGATGACGGCCATTCAATCGCCTGTGAAATTCCCAATTCAGAGGTGTAAATCGAAGCATCCGTCCATAATTCGATTTTATCCGGCCCCGTAAAAAGATCGTTGCTGACATCCACGCCGCGATCCCAAGGGTTCGGCAACTGACGGTTATTAGTCAGCCGGATTCCGCTGACCCCCCACTGGCTGGAACAGAAAACGTTTTCGCCTTCCTCCAGCGGCGGTGCAAAAGCCAAATGTGCCGAGTTCTCTTCGTTCGCGTTATCAGTCTCGCTGCCAGAGTGTTCACCGGTATAGACCTTGAGATCGAACATGTTCCAGTCGACCGTAATGTAGGGATTGGTGATCGCGTTCCACGCCCGCATGGGGTCGGCGAGCCGCTGCAGGAACGCCGATTTGTAATAGGCAGCCGTTCCCGAACCGACGAGTCCATCTTTGGCAAGCGGTTTTTCACTGCTGCCGCGGACAGATTCTTCCATCTTGTTCAGTCCGGTGCCGCTATCAACGTTGGACAAAGCTCCATACGCATCCATGATATTATTCAATTTCGTATTGGTCACGGTGGGCTGTGTGTAATAGTTGGAACGCAAAGGCTCGGAAATGCTGAAACCCAAGCCGACCAAATCCATATTGGAGCCGGGTGCGCCGGTGCCAAGCCAAAGGTTTTTGGGAATATTGGCGAGACTGGGCCAAGCCGTCGGCGTTGCGCCGCCCATGACGGCATTCTCTGTCAAACTGTCGGAAGACAAATGAACCTCGGCCGCCGCCACCATGTATTTTGGCTTGCCAATAAAGTCGGGCTTGTTGGCGTCATTCTGCTTCACGAGATTGGCCAAGTCGATCATCGGGCAACCGGTCACGTCTCCAAAAACGTTTCCGACTCCGTATCGCTTGGAAGTCAGGCAAGTTTCCATACGCGGACCGACCACGAGATATTCGTTCGGCAACAACCCGACGTTGCCGGTTCGGTTGTAGTAAATATTCTGCGAAGCGGTGCCTTTCAACCCCATGTCACTGGGTTTGAGCTTGGCAAACCAGACAATACGGTCTTCATCAATCGCGTCCTGCTGCAAACCGCTCGGAGTCGTCGCCCCCAAAAGATCGGGGTTATCCGGCTGGAAGGAAAACAGCGGTCCGTACTGTCGCAGCCGGTGCAGGATGCTGTATTTCATGTGGCTGCTGGTTTCACGCGATTTGTCTTCATCCGAAGACGCATTGCGGGTGTAATTGCTTCTCCCGACAACGACCCGCCAAACCGGATCGTTGGAACCGGTGACGACGCGGCTGACGTCCAACAAATTACCGGTGTAAATCTCCTGTGGAAAATACGGTCGATTCGGATCGGCGGCACAGTACAATTCCAGAAACGCCGGCCCTTGCGGCATGCGGATTTGGTCGAAATCGGCATCCACGTGACTGTTCGCCATGTATTTTTCCTGAATGATATTTCGTATTTCGACAGGGGTGCCGCTTTTGATCGTCACCGTACCATCGACAGAACTGACTTCAACGTAATCCTTATAATCCTTGGGTAAAGCCTTGCCTCCAAGTTTCGTATCGGCCACCCTTCGATCGTGGGACGCCAGCGTTTCGGTCAGCAACAGGTCCGGGCGTTCCATCCCCCAGATGAGGCGGTAGTCTGCGGATGCGTTTAGATTATTGTATTCGTTGAATTCCGAATTAAACAATGTCCAGCCATCTGTTTCATTGGGTACGTCGAAATCCGTTCTGTTTCCCCAGCCAGCTTGATATGGTTTACTGTTCGAATCTGCCGGATCGAGACTTCCGTTAAACGGATTCACGTCGAAGATGAACGGCGTCATGACGGCGTCCGCGTCGGTGAAATCGACCACGTTGACCGCCCATTGCGCCAATCGCGTGGCAGCCAGTTCGTGGCAGATTTTCAAGGCGTCATTATGTGTCGCCGTATCATCATACAATTTTTTGATCTTATCCGCCTGCAAAAACGACGGTTCAATGTACGGCTCGACGATATAACCGCCGGAACCGTCGGGCACGCCGTAAAGCTTGTCGTAGGACAGGGCCATCAGGATGATGTAAATCCCGCGGGCCATCTTCATGCGTTCATACAGGGCTTTTTCATAGGCAGCCGGGTCCGAAGCCAGGTCCGCCAAAAACATGGCCGGGTCTTCGGCCAGTTTGTTCAGGTTGATCCTGCCGCCCTGTTTGATTTCGTCCGGCAGGAATTTGATCAACTGGAGTGTGATTTCATCAATCCTTAACGATGTAAGGCTTGCACTATTGCGGATATTCTCCTTTTCCACGCAGGCACGAATGAGTTGATACAGGCTTTGATAGCCCTGGTCGGCGAGGGCCGGGCCGGGGACGGGCACGTCGTTCGACAGCGTCGTCGTGTTGTACGCGGCCACCTTCAACACTTCCGGTTCCCGGGGAACGCCGACGGAATTGTTATATCCGAGAATCTTGCGCAAGCGTTCCGGCATCACGTCCTTGTCGATGTCGTTTTGGCGCAAAATCGCTTCCAGTTCTGGCAACGTAAACGGCTGGTCATAAGGCGTGCGGCGGTTCGGGTCGAACATGTAGGGATTGGTCGCGAAAGCGTTCGTCGTGGCATTCGGGAATTCCCAATATCCGTTGGCCGCCCCCGTCGTCAGGGCAAAGGGGACAAACCCCATATCGGAGTGGTTCGTATTGCTGAAACGGTTGCCGAGCGGGTCAAACCGCAGCATACCCTGATCCCAATAGTCCGGCAAATTACCATAATAATTGTAAAGCGGAGTCGCGGAAGGCAAGCCGGCGAACTGCGCCAGAATCGAATTCGTCAATGCGCTGCTTGTGTCGTCCCGGGGAATCATTTCCCCGCTGACGCCCAGGTAACGCTGCTGACGCAACTCACTGACCACCGCATCGAAATTGGCGGAACTTTGGAAAACGGGGGCACCGTTGACGTAGGTTGTCGCCACGTTCAGGCCGCGTGCCAAATTGATGCCCGCAGGCCCGAAACCGGAGCCGGTACGATCCGTATTCCACAGTTCCGCGAGACTGCCGATCGCGTTCAGGTTCAGCTTTCCGTCGAGGTCGACGCATTTGACGGCGACGAGCGGCTTGTAGGTCCGGCCGTTTTCGTCGGTGCGCACGGGCAGACCGATGTCGACCCACACGCTGTCCTTGATACCGTCCCCGTCCGTGTCCACGTCAAGATAATAGCCGTGGGCGTCGGAGAAATAGTTGATCAGATCGGCCAAATTCAAGGTCCCCAAAGGCGGGTTCGATCCGTCAAATCCCGGATGGTCGATCGACAGCGGCCGCATGACCAGTTTGCGCAAAGTATTCGGGTCATTATTGGCATAACTCGCCACCAGCGACGGGCGGTGATACGAGGGAATGATCACCGAATCGTTCGGCACAAAGCCGTTCGGATTAAACCGCATGTCGAACCAGCCGAGGAACGGACTGGTCTGGTCCGGCGCGGTGTAGTCGACGTTCAACGACCATTTGTTGCTATCGAGGAGTTCACCAAAGAGCGGGCGTCCGTTGGATGACGGCGCATTCGGATTCAATTGCACGGCGTAAGGAAAACTGTCAGCAGCATCAAGTTCTGTCAGCCTTGCATTAGCATATTTGGCCCAGTACGCGGGAATCGTATCATCGTCGTCACCATTCACGGGGGCATACCCTACCCCCAACCCGGTAAACGCAGGTGGGTTGATGAAGAAATCAACGCCTGATAAATAGGAAGGGTCAGGAATGGTCGGTATTTTTTGTATCAACACAACCCCGATGGAACCATCGAGATAAGCATCCAGAATTCTCGTGCTTTTCCATTTCAATGAAACCGGGTCATAAAAAGTGATGATATTGCCTATATTGCTCAGCCAATCAATTTCAGTATTCGGTAATTGATTGAAATTGAGCGTGAAATAATACTCTTCACTGCGACCGGTATCAGTCAAGTGATTCGTCGTAAGTGTGAGATCGTATGCCGCCGTCCCGACCAAACCCGTCGCGTTGGCGTCGCCGAACACGGTGGCGGCGATGCTGCCAAAGCGGGTGACGGAGGTTTTGGCGTTGCCGCCGACGAGCATTTCGACGACGGCGCTTTGCATATCGTCTTCGGGCGAATGCACGATACGGTCGAGTTTCTGGACGCTGTCCGCTTCGCGGTATTGCTGGCTCGAAACGACCATGAACGTCGCGATGAGCATGGCGAACATGGCCAGCATCGCGAGGACGAGCAGCAAAATGACCCCTTGTCGCCGGGGCTGCAAGGTTCTGCCGGTTGTCATGGTAAATCTCCCTTTCGTATGATGTGTTTTGCCCGATTGTGTTTTGATGAATTCGCGTGGCGGCATGTCTCGACGGCACAATGCAGCAGCCTCAATGGACTCCATTTTTCTTATCCACAGATTCCACAGATGGACACAGATGTCTTAATAATGATCTGTGAAAATCTGCGTGCATCTGCGGATAAAAAAAGTTTTCTTGATTGCGCTGTCGTATGAAAAATTATCTTTGTATAATAAATAATATTTTTGGTTTTATTTCGGCATCGTCGCCTGGAAGACGTTGACCACGCCGTCGCAAAGGATGGCGTAAACGGTTCCCTGCGGATTATTGGTCACGGGGTCCTTGGCCCCTTTCCAGTCCGGCCCGACGAGGAACACACGGCGGGTGTAATTGTCGCTGCCGTCCGGCCCCTGAATGTCGTCGCTCCCCGTGATGCGATACCACTGGGCGTTGAGCGAACCGTTGCCAAAATCGTGCAATTCCTGGCTGACGCCCGACAGCAAAATCCACTTGATCGACGTCAGGTCCAGGTCTTCCGCGTTCTTTGATTGCAATTCAACATACGCGCCGGTCGTGTTGATCGTGCGGGCGCCCAGATTCAACCGCCGGATGGGGCGATACTGGTTTTCGCCCGCAGCCGATGCCCCCGTGGAAATATCCAGCGGTTCCGGGTACAAATCGCGACGATGGAACACGACCGCGGCCACTTCGTAACCGGTGACGTTGTCAACGGGAGTGCATCCCAGCAAATTGGAGGAATTTCCCGGCAATGCGACGGAAGCACCGCCCAAATTGCTGACATTGAAGCCGCCGGCAAAGCGACGAACATATGCATCGTTGCAAATCGGTGTCACCATGTAGAGCCAGGTAAACTCTCCGGAAACGGAAGGGGCACCATCCGAAGATCTCGTGACCAGCTCCGGCCGCGAGCCTTCCACTCCTGCGAAAATGGTGTCGTCGTTCCAACGGAAAAAGCCATCAACAACGTTTGCTGGAAATTGGCCGTTCGGTGTCGTTGCGTCATAAAGCGTCATCGCAAACAGGCATTGGGTATTATTTGTCGTCACGGGGATCGGAAATTCCTGTCTCTGGGCGGAAGCTCCCTGAACGGAATAAACTTCCCCCCCGAGTCCCAAGGGGTCAACGATAAACGGATCGGCGATCTGACACAATTGCGAAACTGAAGTTCCTGTCCCGTAAAAATCCGCTGTGATATAGAACTGTCCGGTCAGGTAATTTGTTGGGTTGGAAGTTACCCAGACGTTTCCCGGCTTCTGCCATTCCGCCATGCGGATTTGCTGGAGGGCTCCGCGACCGCAGGCGCCGCTCATGTCGGCGACGTTCATCCGGTTGAGCTGGAAGGCCCCGAACGGGAGCACCGTGAGCACGGCGGTCAGCCCGAAGGCCAGCACGAAGGACGCGACCAGAATTTCCGTCAGCGTCAAGCCGCGACGCATCGCCCGACCGCGTTCCGGTCGCGCAAGGCCGCACATCAGTGGGCGGCGAAGGTCTTGCAAGGAGTTCCAATCATTCGTTTTCATGGTTTCGTCCTCCTATAAACTTTCCGAGCCGTGCAGGCTGTTGGCGAGTTTGCGTGAATCGTTAATCGCCGCGGATGTCACCCGGGAGTCGTTATTATCGGAAAGCCGGTTGACACGCGTCGCTCCGGTTCGCGGAAACAGCGTCACCCAGTAATTGTTCATGTCATGGTAATTCCTGAGCGTCGGGATTTCGTCGGGCAGGTAGTCATTGGAAACATACCACCTTTCCGGCTTATCGGCCTGCTTGGTTATATCCTCTTGCCAGAACCCGGCCCGTTCCCAAATTCCGACATTCAGGTAAATCGGTCCGGAGGGAATGACGCATTCAAGGTCGTTATTAAAACCAAAATCCTGCTTGCTGAAATATATCCTGTCGACTTCCCCCATCGCGGAAAACATGATGGTGACCGATTTCTGGTCACTCTTGCCGTTAGCGCAAAACATATCGCGAACGACCGACCAGGCACCCGCAGCGCTTCCATTAACATCTTTTTCCGCATAGCCGAATTTGTCATAAAAAACCATGCCCATGCCTGAACTGTCCAGGTCGACCACGACGCCCTCGGGCAGCGCGACCGGCGTGGCCATCGTCGGGGCGATTTTCCCCGGCTGCGGCTTGCGGAAGACTTTGAAAGAAACAGGCGTAACGGATATACCCTGATCGGCAAAATGCGCCGGCGTGGGATAATATTTATTGGCAAGCGAATTCATGTCAATTTGAAAGGACGTGTTCGTACCGGAAATTTCATACTTCGGCCCCTTGCAGTCGAATTGAATCTGGTCGCCCGGCTGAACCAATTTGCTCCAGTATTGCAGTTCGACCGGATTAGGGTCCCACCCTCCTGCGGAATTCCATGTATAAAATTTGATTATGCCAATGCCTGGAGCGCCCGAAAAATCCACCGCGACGCGGACGTCCTTGACGAAGCCGGAGAGCGGTTTCGGTTCGGCGACCTGGCGCATGAGGACCGACGCGCCGTTGTAGGGATAGGCGTCGCCGTCCTTGTAATTCAAAACGCGTTCGAAGGTCACGCCGACCGGGCGGCCTTCCTCGATGGCGCGGTTGCGGGCCTGGGCGAGGAAGCCGGCCACCATGTCGGCGCCGCTTTTCACCTTGTTCGAGGCGAGCATCGGCCTGACCACCGGGATGCTGACCGCGATGATCAGCCCCATGATCGAAACCGTCACGAGCAGTTCCACCAGCGTCAGGGCAAGGCGGACGCGCAGGTCACGGCCGAATGTCAATTGCTTTTCGACTTGCATCTCTACCTCCTCGTCCGGTGGTTGTGAATGATGGTGTGGTTGGCATAAACATCGTTGTTTTTGTCTTCAACGCTGGGAGCCCCCAACGCCCACTTGAAAGGATCAACGACCGGAATCGCTCCGGCGCCCGGTTGCAAAACAACGCCGAAACTTTTGCCGAATTCATCAAGGTTTTTGCCCCGGGCTTCACCGCCCGAGGACATGACCACCGGCAGCAGGGCCCAACCGCGCACGGGGGCATCCACATCGTTGTTGTCGGCGTCCCGCCAGGACCACTTGGCCGTCAGGTCGACGATCCACTGGCCGTTGGAAAGCTGGGTATTGTCGCTGATCAGCTCTCCCCCGACTTCGGTCGGGTCGAGCGGGTCCGGCTTGTTCGTCGCAAAACTGTTTTTGTCCTCGTCAAGAATACCGCTCCAGTCATTCGCGTTTTGCTGCGGACCCAAAGCTCTGGGCTGGCGTTCGCTCAGGGTGAGCCCCGGCGCCCAGCGGAGATAATAAATCGGATTCCCCCAGCCGTCGACGAAATAACTCAACCCGTCGTCGTCGGTCGCGATTTCATGGTCGAAAAACAGTTCGCGGGCCTCCGGATTGCCGTACATGATGATCAGGAACAGGCATTTCGCCGATTCGAAATTGCCGTTGCAGTTTTTCATGCCCTCGAAATACAAACGCCGCAACGGGGAATCACCAAGCGAGACATAATAGGACCAATCATTGCCTCCCGGCACAAGGATTGTTTTATTAGCGGGATCAGCCGGATCGGGGACGCGGAACTTGAATTTCACCGGCAATGCGTCGATTTCAGCCTTATTGCTTGGCATTTCCATGCGGATCATGTCGCGGAGGAGCCAAAGCCGTGCGGCCTGGGTCACCTTCGACGCGACGTCGCTGCTCCCGAAGTTGTGGGACGGGACACGGCGGTTTTCGAAGCCGGCGTACATGTCCATGATGACGCGGTCGATTTTCATGATCGTCGAGTCGGTTTTGGCGACCCGGGCAGTGTGGTACACCTGGCGCGTGACGGAGATCGAAACCGTGGCCAAAATGCCGATGATCGAAATGACCAGCAGCAGTTCGACGAGCGTAAAGCCGTCACGGCGGCCACGACGTGACCGCCCTGCTTTGGTAATGCTGCGTGTTCGGATCATGATGCACCTCGTCTATTTCCCGGCGGTTTCGATTGTCGGCCCGCCGAAGTTCGCCTGGTTGTCGTTGTCCGCCGACGTGCAGCCCACCGTCACGTCCTTCGCCGGGTCGATGGCACGGAATTCCGCCGGGCTGTCGCCGCTGAATTTTCCGTCAAGCCCCGGGTGAATCAACTGGTAACCCTTCGGATTGTGCCATACGGCCTCGTCTTCCGGCGCATCCGTTTTTGCGTAGGGTACGGCAATGCCGACATTGGCAACCGACCATTCCCCGGTGAAGGGGGAGTGGAAGCACAATATTTCACCGGTATCCCGTTGGAAATACTTTCCCACGGCATTGGGCTTGAAATAAACGATGGGGAGATTGAACGCGGTCAGGACCGGGAGGTCGTCGACAATCTCGCAATTCTTGCCGATGGTCAGTTCCATGAACTGGCTCTTGGCGTCCCACTGGGTGATGGTGTTCGGGTCGAATTTGTTACTACCGTATTTTACCGCCAAAGGATTCGTGACATCGGCATTGAAACCGTGGAGCAGTCCCGTAGTTTTATCGGGAATGCCGCCAAGCCAGAAAGCCAACGCACTGATATGCGCCGCTCGCGATCTTTTAATATTCGCATCGTGAGTATCCTCTTCCATAGCGAAGTCGTATCCGGTTTGCGACTTGACCATATCGCAAAAAGTGGCAAATGTCTGCGGTCTACCCTGCCAATCAAAGTTCGGCCAGCGTTTGCGGACATGACGCATGACGGCGGCTTCGTCCGAGAAATCCGGCGGATATTCGCCGTATTCCTTCTGGTAGCTTTCCAGGGCTATGCCCACTTGTGAAATTTCCACCTTGATCAGGCCGCGTCGGGCGTTTTGCATGGCGGCACGACCGCCGACGAGAAGAAGCGACGCGAGGATGCCGATGATGACGATGACGATCAGGAGTTCGATGAGCGTGAAGCCACGCCGTGCCGTTTCCCGCCGTTGATGATAATATGACATGATATGGACTCCGTTATGGTGAATCGCCCTAAAGTGACTGTGTTTCGACCGACTTTATCCCTCGCTTACGCTTCGGGCTCTGGTTTTATGTATTGCCAAACTTCGTGTTTCTTCGTGCCTTCGTGGTGAAAAACAATGCCGTTGTCTTGTAAAAACCGGGGGCCGGTGCGTTTTGGCCCGTATCGTCCGCACCGGGCACCCGCGGTTTTCGTCATTTCGCGCTGGACAGGTTCGTGATCAGCGAGATCATCGGCATGAACATCGCGATGACGATGGTCCCGACGACGCCGCCGATCAAAATCACCATGAGCGGTTCCAGCAGGCTCATGAGTGCCTCGGTGATGACTTCGACCTCTTCCTCGTACACGTCGGCCACCTTGTACAACATGACGTCGAGTTCACCGGTCTGCTCGCCGACGTCGACCATGTTGATGACCATGTCGTCGAGGATTTTTCCCCGCAGCCGGATCATGTACCACAACATGCCGATGGGCCCGGCCATGAAGCAGAAGAAGAAAAACAACGCGCCGGGATGAAACGCCGGGATGCGGTTCAGTTTCATCGGGTTGGCGATCGTATCGCCGTCACGGATGCCTTCGAGCACCTTTTGAAACATGATTTCGAACACGGAGTTGTTGCTCGTTTCCTTCGTGATGTGGATCGCGTCGAGGATCGGCACGCCGCTGGTGACGAGCGTCCCGAGCGTCCGCATGGTTCGGGCCACGATCGTCTTTTCGATCAGGTTGCCGAAAACCGGGATGCGGAGGCAGAA
>JAVBQX010000038.1:0-51948 GCA_031548645.1 Thermoguttaceae bacterium | reverse complement strand
GCATTCGCCTTTCGCACGATGAAAACTTTCTTCGATGCGATACGCCTGTTTGATCACCCTTGCATATTCGTGCAAGTCGGTCGGCTCGTCGCTCCACGACGTTTTGCCGGAGGCAAACCAGAATTACCGGTAATCACACCGAGGCTTGCCGTTGTCCTCACGCCACTTGCTTACGATCAACGTCTCTTCATCACCGATTTCATTTTCGATCTTCGCACGGACTTGGCACTTCACGAGCTTCACTGTGAGCCAGCCCTTGTGCCCTTGCCGAACCTTGATCGTCTTCCACTTTTTCTCCGGAATCGTTTTCATCCAATCGCGAACGTTGACAAATTCATGTTCATGTTTTTCACCGCAGTGTTTGCATGTTTTGACCGGCGTTTCCAAATCCCGGATCAAAATATTCGAAGGCACGGCAAACATGTACGATTCGTTTTGAGCCCGCAATTCACGGCGGAACCACGGCACCTTGCCCATCTCGTCGTCACCCGCGATCCACGAGCTGTTGCGCTGGTGGCACGAATGCGGCAACATTTTTCCGCGACCGTTGATCATTTCCAACGCTTGTTGATGTCGCGTTTTTTTCACTTGATGTTGCTTGGGAATTCCCGCTTTGTCACATCGCGATTTGTCTTCAATCCACACGTCCGGCAGAAAGAGTCGTCGACCAGCGTAAGCACGCTGGACCGCGGCAGGCTTCGCCCTCCCATGGCCCGCGTCACGTTGTTCCGCTCATCAACACCAGCGAATATCATGAGCGGGTTTCGGCAACGAGCGGCAGCTCATCGCTTGCATGGCAGATGCCCGACGGATTATTTCCCTTTCTTCGGAAACGATGTCGGATCGAGGATCAATACGCCGTCTTTTTCTCCGATTTGTTTTGCAATGTGCTCGAGCAACTTGTCAAGGATCAGCTCGTCATCCCAATCTCTTTGGCCGATGAAAATTTGCATGCGTTGCCGATCATACCCATGAAAATAGGAAATCGACTCAACGTTTTTTCGCTCCGTGTCGGACAAAAGTCCCTTCATATAATCGCGTGCTTTTTGCTGTTGGGTTCTCGCATGAAGGTGGTCGATGAACGGAGAAACAAACTCCTCAAACCGCTGCAACACACCTTCATAAACACTCGGCGTCACCAAACAATCCGAAAATACAAACTCCTTCGTGATCGTATACCGCTTTTCCATCTCCGCTCTCCATGCTGAAAAATACTCCTTTTTCAGTTCGGAAAGCCTTTATAATAAATAACTTAAATATCGTCAAGGTCAGTTGACACAGTAGAATTATGAAACGAAAGGTATATCATATGGCAAGTATTTCCAAAGACAAAAATGGCACAAAACGGCTGGTTTTTAACGATCAGCATGGGAAGCGTCATTTTGTTCGGTTAGGAGCCGTCAACGCGAAGCAGGCGGAATTGGTCAAGTCACGGGGCGAAGCAATTATGTCGACCAAGATCATGGGAGTTGCCCTCGACGCCGAAACGTCACGCTGCTGACCGACATCGGCGATGATCTTCATGCAAAACTGGCAAAGACGGGAATCGTTGCCCACAAAGAATCCGCTATTCTCAAGCCATTCATTGATCAATACGTTGCCGGGCGGAAGGATGTGAAACCGGCAACCAAAGAGGTGTGGCAGCAAGGTATTTCCGGGCTGGTTGAGTTTTTTGAGACAACCAAACGGATACAGGATATTAGCCCCGGTGACGCCGATGATTATAAACAGTTCCTTATTGGCAAGGGACTTGCACCTTACACCGTGCGGAAGCGTCTGCAATTTGCAAACACGGTGTTTACCGCGGCAAAGCGTCACGGCATGATTGTGCAAAACCCGTTTTCCGGAGTAACCGTTCAAGCTGTAATTACCACCGAGCGGCAACGCTTCGTAACGATTGATGAAATCGACCGGATTATGACAAAATGCCCAAACCACCATTGGCGAACCATTGTTGCCTTGGCACGATTTGCCGGAATGCGTTGCCCGAACGAGGTTTTGTCACTCAAATGGACTGATATTGACTGGGAGCGAGGAGAAATCGTTGTCACGGCCAACAAAACGGCACATCACGCCGGAAAAGGAATCAGGCATTGTCCGTTGTTTTCGGAATTACGACCGTACCTTGAGGAATCTTTCGAGCTTGCCAAAGAAGGTGCGGTTTATGTCATCGACGAATCATTCCGAAAAAGTGCGATTGGAAAAAGCGGATGGCGCAACTGTAATCTAAGAACCACATTCGAGAAAATCATCAAACTGGCTGGGATTGAACCTTGGCCAAAACCGTTTGTGAATTTAAGAAGCACTCGTGAAACGGAACTGAATGAAGTGTTTCCCGCCCATGTGGTTGCATACTGGCTGGGACATAGCGTTAAAATCGCTTCAAAGCATTATCTGCAAACCACTGATGAACACTATCGTCGTGCGTTAGAATTTCGTTCTGGCACAGAAAATTCCGGCTCTCATGATGTAACTTGTTATACCACAATGCCAAACCGTCAAAAGCAAGCGGCACAAAATGCGTCACAGTCAGCGTCGGCAAGTGGTGGAAATGACTGGAAAACAACAGAAAATGAAATGTCCGTCAAGAAACAAAAACAGGCTGTAAGTACCTTTAATTGCAAGGAATTACAACCTGTTGCAAGCTCTTTCAGAAATTGCGGCGTTTTATCAAAAAACGGTGAAGCGGATGGAGAGGGATTCGAACCCACGGTACGGTCACCCGTACGCCGGTTTTCAAGACCGGTCCCTTAAACCACTCGGGCATCCATCCGAAAAATTAAGTTTCGTAGCCGTACAATGATCGTAAACATTCACAAATCATGGCATAACACACAGAGGGGAATACATCGTATCAAGATAATATCGAAACGGGGTGAAGGCATGGCGAAAGGTGAATTTTCAATGATCAATTGAGAACATGAAAACAAACACCGACCTTCGCGTCCCAAATCGGAAATCCGTATTCACAAATCAATCCTGATGGTGGGTTATCATTTCAAAATCACATATGATACTCAGCAGAACACGTCTTTCGCCCCACGGATAAAAGGGCAAAGTACGATTCTTTCAATAAGGCACTGAATTTATGCGCCATTATCAGTTTACACCAAGATGACATTCGTTGCAAGAGCCCGCGAATATTGATTCAAGTCGCTATTTTGCGGGGCAGGCTTGGGACAAAACGCCGGTTCCTTTCTTGCGAGTTTGCGTTTCGACAAATCGCTTTCTCGCATTTTTTTCTTACGCCCGGGCATCCAATTGCTTTGCCATATACTCCAGGCCGTTTATCGAGGCGAGTGCTGTCTGCCGAATGCCCCAAGAGAAAAACTATGCGAGCGTCGTAGAAGCGACAGTCGGGGGGTAACGAGTCTGACACAGTGGAGTAGAAGACGACAAGCGATCGCATGGTTTATTATGGCGGCGATAAAAAATGTACCTCACATCCATCGCTGCATGCTACGCCAATGCGGAGAAACTACGCAAAAACGTTGTTTGTCGTCATTGGCGAAGCAAGCGATTCGCCGGATGTGTTTAAATTTTACCGCCAACACAAAACGCAGTCATGCAACGGCCAATTGAAGCTTACATGGGCCAATCCGTTGATGAAAATAGACTGCCGTATTTCCAAACTTCAGGAATTTCAGGTGGCTGAAAACAAAACACAAGTTTACAGACTATGACTTTCGCCGCCGTTGATGGATCCCATCGCCCCCCAAACACCGAATGGCGAGGGGCCGCCATTGACTGGCGTCGTCGTACTGGTCAGCGTACCACTGCTGATCGTATCCGAAACAAATTGCACGGAACCGTCGCCAATTCCCACGTTGACACCGCCTGTGTGATAACTGGATGCTGCCACCATCATGCGGGCATCGTAATCCAACGGTCCACCGGAGCAACTCGGCGAGTTCGGCGGCAAAATGGTCGAGAAACTCGAAGGCCCGCGTCCATCCGCCCAGCGCGTCCCGAAATGGTCGTCTTTCTGGATGCTCAAAGTCGTTTTGTAGCCTTTGCCATCACGGGTATCAAGACAATCTTTTGGAATGACCGCGGTTCCGGTTCCGGACGTATTGCCAATTCCGGCAATACTCAGCACATAGGCTCCGCGAAGGGTGTTACGGCGGGAAGTCACGCATCGCTCGGAAAAAACAATCGTATTGCTTGTGCCATCCGAGAGCGACCCCATGCCGCGCCATTGGCAACGAAAATCCGCGTGATTAACATTTGTTCCGGCGGCACGGACGAAAGGCCCCCGGTTGTTTTCAAGAAGCGTGGTGCCCCAGTTGTTCCTGTCGGCAAAATCGCCAAGAGAAAAAACGTAGGAAACCCGCCCCCAGGTGTTTCTGGCCATCGCTTCCGACGGGCAAATGAGAACCTTGATATTGCGGTCCGCCCAAACTTCGCCGCTTGAAGGGTCGACACCGGAATTGGCGCCGGTCGTAGCCTGCTCATAAAGCGCGCCCTGTTCATAGAAAGGCATCAACACCATATACGGCGTATACCCGTTCCAGGCCGTCGTGGTTCCGGGGCGGCAAAAACGACTGTTTCCGGCAGGAAACGATTTATAAGCGTCGTGATACGTATGCAAAGCCAATGAGAATTGCTTCAAATAGTTGGAACATTGCATCCGACGTGCCGCTTCCCGCGCCGCCTGAACGGCCGGAAGAAGCAGGGCAATGAGAATGCCAATGATTGCAATGACAACAAGGAGTTCAACGAGCGTGAACCCCTGAACACGTTTTTTTAATACCATTTTATTACCTCATAAATTAAAATATGTAAAAAAATTTATTTTTTAGGTTTCTTGACAGTGATATCAAAGGTTGTTTTGCCGTTGACCTCACAAACGAGACCGCTGGTTTTACCAGATTGAAATTCTTTTGCGACAAGCGATTTCGGTGGCGGTGTTTTTGCGGGATTTTCGCCGGGTTTGCCAGCGGGATACTCAAAAGCATAAATGGAAACCTGATAGCTTCCCTTGGGAATACCGTCCTTTTCCGCCTTGGAGCCGACCGTATAAGTTCCATCGGATTGAATTTGCCCGCTTCCCAAGTAGCCGGAGGACTCAAAACGCACTTCCCCGGTTGTCAAAGGGGTTCCATCATCAAAAATCACTTTGCCGGTGACTTGGGAGTTGGACGAACACCCTGAAATGAAGGCAAACAAAGCCAAAACGCAAACGGCGGCAAAAAATCGCATATCACTATCTCACTTATATATTTGGAACGATGAAAGTATTGATGTTTTACGGAATTGAAACGCTTTCCCCGTCCGCGGTATTGGTCATGGGAACAAGGACTTTTTCCATGGAAACGGTTGTGCTGAATGCCTGAACGGAACCGTCACCGAGCAGAAAGTTGCAGGTACCTGTGTGACAACTCCCGAAGCCGTAGCCGGTGATCGGCGAATGGCCGTTGGAATCGCCTGTATAGTCCTGCGGTCCGCGGGCAAGACGATGAGCCGGGTGAACGGGGCGGACATAACCGCGTGTCGCTCCATGGCTTGTCAAGGCGCTGCAATCCGCCTGGGTCCACCAACTCGCTGACTTGCAAACGTTCATGCGGTTTGCGGGGATATGGGCTTCGCCGAAAAGAAGCTGGTTGCTTGTTCCATCCGCCCAATAACCGAGCGGATCTCGCGGAGAACTTGCGTCAACATTGCTGCCGTTCAATACGGCGACCCGGAATGGACCGAAATTGTTATTGATGTGATTGATATCGTTTGAAACATAATGCGCCACCCAGTTTGCGGTCGGGGTCACAGGATCATTGACGGCATCCGCGTGAAGAATCAACGCGGCGTAGTCCGTGACCGGCCCCGGTGCGATGATATTCCCGGTGGCGGCGGCGTCAATGTCGGTGGAAAGTTGAACGCCCGAACGTCGGGACGGGCATTTCCACATCGGAACGGAACCAAGCTGGTTTTTTTGATCCTGGGTGAGGCCGTCCCACCAAACGCGGTACCGTTCATTTTCGTTGGCACCGGTCGCTTTGACTCCGGCAGCGTCGTGATGAAGCGCCATTTCCTGGCCGTAACGCATGATGATTTCGTATTGCACCGTTTGCTCATAATACGGCATCAAAAGAATCATGATGCTTGGACGCCCCGTGTGCAGAACAAGCGGCGGAATCATGTTGTCCCGGGCGCTGAGGAAATTATGGACGCCAAGACCGAATTGCTTCAGATTGTTGGTGCACTGCATACGACGTGCAGCTTCGCGGGCGGCTTGAACAGCCGGTAAAAGAAGGGCAATCAAAATACCAATGATTGCAATCACGACGAGAAGTTCAACAAGCGTAAATGCTAAACTGCCCCCCCCCCCCATTTGTTTTATTTTGTCACTTCTCATTCAACTAACCTCCCATTTCACTTAGAATTGTGGTATTAATAACAAAAATATTGCCTTTTCGTGGATTACAACACTATAATACGATAGCTGATGCAATAATCAACAGGATAATTTTATTATAGGGGAAATCACTAATGATGTCAATAAAAACAATACAACTATCAGAAAATAAATACTATTCCTGCTGCCTGAAGAATTCATGTCTACTGAAATACAAGAGCATTCAATAATGGTACAAAATAATTATTGGCATCGTAGTAAAAGCCGCTCGACGATGCAAAAATTTTGAGAAGGGATAAAGAAGTCGGCAAAGTGGGGCCGGAATCATGGAGATGTGAAGAGGTCGCGTCTTGAACGCCATGCGATTAAAACGAAAGCAAACCCCGGCTGAAATTTTTTTCATCCCGTCTCACGACCAGACGCGGCGTTCGCGCGAGTTGGGGATGTTCATCAGTTGGCGGTATTTGACGACCGTGCGACGCGCGACGCTGATCCCTTCGGTTTGCAGGGCCTTCATGAGTTCCTCGTCGTTGAGCGGTTTCGATTTGTCTTCCCGGTCGATGATTTCCTGCAGTTTGATCCGCACCGCGTCCTGGGCCACGTCCTCCTCGCCGTCGGACGCCGCGACCGAACTGCTGAAAAAACGTTTCAGCGGAAAGATGCCCTGCGGCGTTTGAATCCATTTATCGTCGACGGCCCGTGAAACGGTCGTGACGTGAACGCCCACCTTGTCGGCGATCTGCTGCATCTTGAGCGGCTTGATCGACGCGGGACCGTATTCGAGAAAATCCGTCTGGTGGTCGACGATTGCCTGCGACACGCGGGTCAAGGTCATGCGACGCTGTTGAATCGAATCGATCAGCCATTGCGCCGAACCGACCTTCTGCTTGATGTAATCCCGCGTTTCCTTGCTCGTATCGTGATGTTTCAT
Source organism: Thermoguttaceae bacterium (assembly GCA_031548645.1). GTDB lineage: Bacteria > Planctomycetota > Planctomycetia > Pirellulales > Thermoguttaceae > WRMR01. The sequence goes on along the minus strand of JAVBQX010000038.1, from coordinate 44,665 downwards.
CAGGTCGCGGTAATAGCCGCTGATGTGCAGTCGGGGCGTGCGTCCCTCGTCGAGCCGCACCATGTAACGGCCTTCCTCGTCCTTGTCGACGAACACGTCGGGCACGACATAGGCGGCGCCCTGGTCGTTGAACACGGCGCCGGGACGCGGGTTCAGGTGACGGATTTCCTCGATCGCCTCCTGGATATCGGAGATCGAAAAGCCGGTTTTTTTCGAGATCAGCGGCAAACGGTTTTTTTCCACGTCTTCCAAATGATCGGCGACGATCGCACGCATCACGTCGAAACGCGGCATATCGGCCCGCAGTTGCAGCATGAGGCAATCTTTCAGGTTGCGGGCCCCAACGCCCGGCGGGTCGAGCTTTCGCACGAGCTGCCAGCCCTGCTTGGCCAGTTCGCGGTCGTCGTCCGTCGCCTTCATGCCGAGAATGTCGTTGATGCTCGTTTGCAGGTAGCCGTTTCCGTCGAGATTCGAAATGATCCGCACGGTCATCTCGCGCAGTTCCGATGAAATGTCGAACCAGGTCAACTGTTCGGTCAGGTAATCCTGCAACGTCTCCGTCGGCATCGGCAGGTTGGCCATCGCGTCATGGCGCAGATCGGCCTGCTGTTCGAGCCAGTTTTGCGAGCGGGCCGGCCGTTCGTCGATCGTGTCCGTGTAGGTCGAGGCGAATTCGTCGGCGATTTGGAACTCCTCCCGCATGTCGGCCGAATCGCCCTCGGGCAGTTCGTCCTCGCGTTCGAAGTTCGTCGAAGTTTCCTCCCCGTCGATTTCGGCGTCGAAAGTCTCGGTGGAATCCTCCGGCTCGTCCTCGCGCATTTCAAGAACGGGGTTCTGCTCCATCTCCTGCTCGATGCGTTCTTCGAGCTGTTGCAGCGGCAGTTGCAGAATCTCCATCGACTGGATCATCCGCTGCGTGAGGATCGTCCTCTGTTCCTGTTTGAGTTCCTGACCGAATGATAATCTCAAGGGCTCACCTCGGGTGATATGACATGTACCGATTCATTTTATTGTCCCGTCAGGGACAAGATATTGGTAGAAAAGGAAAACCTCGCATCAACAGCGTCCCGTTAGGGACGCAAGATTAATTTTTCTGTCATGGTTTCTACCAATATTTTATCCCTTACGGGACAAAGAATTAACAATATGGAAAACAGCAAACAAAGGTTTGTCAAAGGATTGATAATAATTGTTTCGGCACAAATCATCACTCTGAACTATAACAAAAACTTCAACTTCGTGGTTCTTCGTGTTCTCTGTGGTGAGCACGAAATTCATCGAAAATTCTGTCTTCCCGACAGGGCGTCGGAGAGCATTTCCTTGTTGGCGAATTCCAATACGCTGCCGGTCGTGATGCCGCGGGCCAGTCGCGTGATCCGTACGGACGAACCTTCGAGCTGGCTCATGATGTACAAGGCCGTGCCGTCCCCCTCGACGGTGGGGTTCGTGCCCATGATCAGTTCCTTGATCGTGCCGCTTTTGATTCGTTTGATTAACGCGCCAATTGTCAATTGTTCCGCCCCCACACCGTCCAGCGGGGACAATCTTCCCAACAATACGTGGTACAGCCCGTTGTAGGCCGCCGTCGATTCGAGGGCGATCAGGTCGCGGGGCTGTTCGACGACGCATATCGTTGATGTATCACGCCTTGCGTCGCGGCAAATTTCGCACAATTCCTGTTCCGAAAGGTTGTAGCACTGTTTGCAATAACGTACGTTTTCCTTGACCGACCGAATGGCATCGGCAAGCGCAAGTGCCTCATCCTTCGAAACTTTCAGCAGGTGATACGCGATGCGTTCCGCCGATTTTTTTCCGATGCCGGGCAGGCGGCTCAGTTCCTTGATCAAAACGTTGACCGATTCGGTTAATTCCGCCACGTCAGATTCCCTTCTCAATAATCAATTTCTGTTGCAACTACGCAAACCCTTTAGCAACTATTATACCACATTTCCGCCCAACGGACACGACGAATGCGGCAACATCACAGAACTTGGCGTCAATTGGGAAGCTGACGTTCCCCTAAGTCCATGCAATAGCTATCGTTCATGCAAAATAGAATAAAAATGCAAATATAGTCAAGGGACTGGCAAAACGCATTTTTTTTCATCATTGGGTTATGAATATTTTGGATTTTGCCCGAATTGTAATGCCCGAAATACGAAACGAATTGCATTTTTTATCGCCGACGCAACAGAATCACAGCACGGTTCGAGGTTCGGAACTCGGTCCGTCGATTTTCAGGATGTCGGGCCCGCCTTCCGGATCGGGAACGAACTCGCACGGATCAATCGCCAGCTTGCGAAGCTGCATCTTTGTCATGTCGAAATGCGTGTGGTACACGATATACAGCCGGCCCGACGGGGAATGGATGAACGAATGATGACCCGGCCCGTTGATTTTTTTTCCATCCCGCGCCAGGATCGGATTGCCGTCGAATTTTTTCCACGGCCCCATCGGGTGGGATGAAACCGCGTAACCGACGCCGTATCCCGGATTAACCGTATGGTTTGCGGAATAAGTCAAATAGTAGTTTCCCTTGTGCTTGAGAATGTACGGCCCTTCGCTGATTTTATGCCCCGGGAAGGGTTCCAGACGGCTGTTCTCCCAATCCTGCGACGCGGCGATGCAGCGGGTCAAGGTCGATTCGTCGATGGTTTGCATGTCGTCACGAAGACGGGCGACCCAAATTTCATTTCCGTGGTTGAATCGGACGAAATACAAATACTTCTCGCCGTCGTCGTCGACGAAAAGATGCGCGTCGATTTTCATCAGATCAGGCTCCATCGGCTTCTTTTCCTCCTGGACGAACGGGCCGAGCGGAGAATCGCTTTCAGCGACGACAAGCCGTTGCTGCACGGCAAGGTACATGTAAAATTTTCCATTCAGGAAATAGACCTCCGGAGCCCAGAAATCACGTTCTCCCCAGACGTCGTCGGCACGGAGCGCCCACCCGTTGTGAATGCCGACCGGCCCTTCCCAGTCGGCGAGGTTCGTTGAACGGTATACGCGGATTCCCTTTTCGCCGGGGCCGGCGGAACAGTACAGGTAATAGACGCCATCATGCTTGAGAACGAAAGGGTCGGCGCAACTTTGGATGAGCCCCTTGGAATTGTCGTAAACGGCCGGGGACGGCGAATCCCCCCGGGCAACCCGAATACCGAACAGCAAGACGATTCCGACAAGCAGAAGAATCGACTTCGGCGGCAAATCAAAACCTTGATGTTGCACGATGCTGTTGAGAAGAGTTTTTGCTTTTATTGAGACGTCACGAGCTTCGCAGGATGATTCAATATTCCGCGTCATGGTTTTGGTTCCCTTTGTTGATTGCACAATTGTCGATTTTGATCGCCGCTACAATACCTTCTTTTTTCATCGCGACGGCGATTCGCGAAAGGCCCGCATCCGTGCCAAGGCGAAATCAAGCAGTTCGCGCGACCGTTCGCCGGACGACGCTTCGACGTAACAGCGAAACTCCGGCGCATTGCCCGAAGCGCGAAGGTGAATGATGTCGCCGCGACCGAAAGTCATGCGCAGACCGTCTTGCAGGTCGACCGAAACCGGGAAATCGTCCGCGTCGAACAATTCACCGAAGGTTTTTTGAATGGCCGAAAAGTCTGAGCCTTCAAGTGCGGCAAGTTGCGCCAGCATTTGCGACGAAATCCCGTTCGGGTAATCCGTGATGCGGTCGCTGAGCTTGTGGCACGGCGGCAGCGACGCGACGAGTTGCGACAAGCTCATGCCGCGCAGTTTCGCGAGGGTCGGCACGGCGATGTGCACGAGGGCCGGGTCACGCGTCGGCAGTGGGGCGATGGCCGCGGTTTTCGGAACCGGCAAACGCAATTCCTCCGCGAGCCAGTGCATGGAAAACGGCGTGCCGACCAGGAAACCGCCGTTTGCTTCGAATCCGACGACGCGATCATACCCCGCGGCGATCGCCTGCCGCATGGCCTCGATCACGTAGGGCGAACCGACTTTCGTCCGCACGACTTTCGGAAAAAAGCCCGTCCGTTCGAGAATGCCGGCGGTTGTCACCGGCGTGACGACGGTTTGCGCGTCAAGCAAGCGGGCGGTCAGGATCGCGAGGACGTCGCCGCAAATCCAATTCCCGTTTTCGTCGAACATGAGCGGCCGGTCGCTGTCGCCGTCGGTCGAAAGAATCGCGTCCAGTTCACAGGTCGCGGCCCAGATCGCGGCTTTGCGCGGCACGTCCGGCGGCAACGATTCGGTGTCGATCGGCACGAACTCGGCCGAGCGTCCGAGCCGCAAAACCTCGGCCCCGAGCGATTCGTACAAATCGCCGAGCAACTCGCTCCCGACGGCCGAATGTTCGTACAGGCCGAAACGCATCCCGTCAAGCAGCCCGTGCGGGAACGCGTCGACGTACCGGGAATAGTACCCCTGGGCCGCGTCGCCGCGATCGGTTTCGACCCAGCGGGGAAACAGCATTTCGTGCATCCGTCCGTCTTCGGAAAACATGTCGTCGGAAATTTCGACGGCCTGTTCGCGAATTTGCCGTTCGTCCCGCTTGGTGATTTCGCCGTCGGGAAGAAAAAATTTGATTCCGTTGCGGTCGTCCGGGATGTGGCTGCCGGTGACCATGATGCCGGGAATTCCGCAGGACATGGCGAACAGCGCGAGGGTCGGCGTCGGAAACCGGCCGCAATCGAGCGGTGTCATGCCCATGTCGATGACGGCGCGATAGACAGCGCGAATGATCCGGCTTGTGCTGCGCCGCAAATCGCCGGACACGGCCACCTTCCTGTCCGCCAGCCGCGGCATGTCGTCTTCGCCGGAAGGCGGGGCCGCGAGTTCGCCGTAGGAACGGTTTTCCGGCTCTTGCTCCCATTGCAGGCAATACTGCAAAAACGCCCGCGCGTAGGCGTAACAGGCGATGTCGGACAGGTCGCTCACCAATCCGCGAAGGCCGCTCGTGCCGAATTGAACGCCCGAAAACTCGTCAAGCCTGTGTTGCATGGTATGAATTATCCCGGAAATGCGTCGGTGAAAATCGTTTTTTCGAGCGGTTCCCGTTTGTCGTGCATAACGGACGGCCGGGCGTCGGCGGCGGGATAACCGATCGGCAGGATGGCGACCGGGACGTAATTCGCCGGCAGGCGGAACGCATCGCGTACCTTGTCCGGGTCGAAACTGCCGACCCAGGTCGTGCCGAGGCCGAGTTCGGCGGCCTGCAGCATCATGTGCGTCGTCACGATGCCCGCATCGACCGTCCCGGCGTCGTCGCCGTCATATTTGCGTTTCCAGCTCACGGTCTTGTCGTAACACACCAAAATCGCCAGCGGGGCGCTGAAATGATACGGCGTGCATTCCTTCAGCCTGTCGAGGGCCTCGCGGCTTTCCAGGACGAGGATGCGTTGCGGCTGAAAATTGCAGGCCGTCGGGGCCAGTTGCCCCGCTTTGAGAACGAGGTCGAGACTTTGCCGCTCGACCGGCCGATCGCTGAATTGCCGGACGGAATACCGTTCCGCCGCCAGTTGGAGGAAATTCATGGTTGACCTTTCTTTCTTCACCATAAAACAGTGACAATACGTAAAATGCCAAAAACAATTTGTCAGGAATTTATTTCTCGCAGAGGCGCAGAGATCGCTGAGGAATTTCTCTTGCGTTCTCTGCGTCTTTGCGAGAGATAATAATCAGAGCGGTTATATCTGAAATGACACGTTTGTGCAATCCTATTCCTGGGCCGCAAACACTTTTTCCAGTTCGCGGTTGAGCCGTTCATCGTCACTGCCGACCATGCGGAACAGGACTTTGCCGTCGCGGTCCAAAAGAAACGTCGCGGGAACGCTCTGGATGCCGTAATAAGCGTGGTAATCGACGAGTCCTGCGTCTTTCGATTGGACGAGTGAACCGACAAGCCACGGGTAATCGTTTTGCTCCTGAAATTCGGTGACGACTTCGATGTCCGCGTCGACGCTGAGCGCGATCATCTCGTAACCTTTGTCCCTGAACTTTTCGTATTGCGTTTTCATGTTCGGGAACTCATGCAGACACGGCCCGCACCATGTCGCCCAAAAATTGACCAGCACGATCTTGCCGCGGAGGTCTTTCACGTTGATTTTTTCGCCGTTCGTCAAAACGCATTCGAATTCGAACTCCTTGCCGACGCAGCAAACGCGGCGTCTGATGCCTTGGAGTGTTTTCGCGTATTCCTGAAGTTCGGGAAAGCCCGAATCGTCCAGAATCGGTGCCAGTTCCTCGCACAACGAAGCCACCAAACCCTGCGAACCGTCTTCGTCGATTTCTTCCAACGCGTTAATCAACATGCGCGTATACATGTTGTTGTAATAGGTGAGCAAGAACAAATTCCGCTTTTCTTTCGGCAGGGAATTTTGCCGGTTGATTTCATTTTTGTTCAACCCGACCCACCGTTTTTGAATTTCCCCGGCATAGTCGGCCTTGGAATCCGCCGTCTGATTGAGGTATTGCCGCATGGCAAACAAGAGGGAAATTTTGCAGTAGAAAAATATTCCCCGCATTTCGTCCGCATAGGGAGAGCGTTCCAATTCCTCAACGGCCTGCTCCAGTTCCTTGAAAGCGTCCTCCGGCTTCATTTGCGGGTGATCGTTGAGTTTTTGCCTTGCCATTTCTCTCAAAGCGTCCGTTTTTGCCCGCACCGCACGCGACCATTGCTCCCGACTCACCTCCGGCATGGAAAGCAAGGCGTCCGCCGAATCCAGCGTGACCCGGGAACGAATTTGCGGGGTCAACACATCGGAAAGAATTGTCGGGTCGTTCGACATCGTGTAAAAATTCAGCGTCGTGAGCATTTCCCCCAATTCGTTGGCCGTCGGATTCGCATTTGTTTCCGAATTGGCCGCTCTTTCCGTTCAAGATTAGCGGCAATTTCAGAGAGCGTTCCTGTCTGTTCGGGGAAGAGTTTTTTCAACTCCTCGCAAATCGCGGGGCAAAGTCCGTCCGACCACAAATGAATGACTTTCCCGTCACGGTCGACGAGAAAGACGGTGTTTTGCAACCCGTATTTTGAATCATAATCCTCCAGATTTTTTTCGCCGTGGGAATGACGACAAGTGATGGTCCAGGAAATACCGTTTTCTTCCGCGTTTTTACGATCCGCTTCCTTCGAGCCCATGCCATCGACCTGATTGATCATCACCAATCCTTTGTCGTTCAGTGAGTCGAACAGTTTTTTGTAAGCGTCAACAACGTTAGGCCTCCAGGGAGTTTCGGAAGAGAGCAACACGATTTTCCCACGCGAGTCGGCAACGTCAATCAATTCACCCTTCGTCGAGACGCCCTGATATTCCAGCGTTTTTCCTGTCAGACGGATTCGAAACGCACGGCCTTGCGTACTTTTGGCGCAGGCCTGCGTTAAAAAATCCTTCGATTTTTCCAATTCCTTAAGCACAGGAAGCATCGGATCGACTGTCGAAAGCACCAGCCCGTAAGAGCCGTCGAAATCGTATCGGTCGGCCAGTTCGGCAAGGATGTTCGTCAATTGCCGGGAATCCTCTTCCTTGCAGTATTTCAAAATATACGGCAAAAAACGGTCGCGATGCCTGATGAACGCTTCCGCTTTTTCTTTCGGATCATCAATGCTCCACAACTGCGACTGCTCGCGAAAATAGAGGTTTTCCATGATCGTCTTGAAAAGATCGTTCATTTCCGGCGTGTCTTCGACGCTCCCGGCGAACGCTTCCAGATTTTGATCGAATTGTTTGGGATCAAACCCGTATTTCCGCACCATGCCCCAATATTTCATGAGAATGGCAAAGCGCTTGTCTTCCGGCGAAAGCCCGGACAGGGCCGACATTTCACCGGCGGTTTCGATCAGCGAATCGCCGAGGTTTTGCGAAAACGCCTTGTATTGCTCCGGCGTTCCGGAGAAAGGTTCGACGGCGAGCCGTTCCAGTTTCGCCTTGTATGCGGCCGCGTCCGGAGACGCATCTTCGGCGCGGATCGGTTCTGTCATGCACGAAACGATCAGCAAACATAACACGAAATATCGGGGCATGATGTTCTCTCCAAAATACAAACGTTTCGTTAATTCTACAGCGCAACGTGTTTCATCGAAAAATGGCAGCCCGGAGCGTAAGCGACGGGTTAAAGTTTTCTTTTTCGGTTCGTTCTCATTTGGCAAATTCTTTCCCGGAAAAAATCATAAACTGCAACGATTGCGGGACGGTCAAACCCGTCGCTTACGCTCCGGGCTGCCATGGGAAACAATCTGATGATTGCGCTGTCGGATTAAGCGGACAAAATATAACATTATTTCCCATCAAACAGTTCGGCCATAAGTTTCGCGGCGTTTTCGGTGTCGATCAACTGCAGGACACGCCAGACGCGGAAGCCGGGGAAGTTGCCCGGGGCGCGGAACGTTTCGGCTTTCGAGGCGTTGTCCTCCGCGGCGAACCACTGCGCGACGTAATCGACCGCACGATCGCCCGCGGCGACGAGCCGCCAACGGGCCGCGTTCGCCTTGACGCCGTCGTCGCCGACCAGGGCGTCGAAGCAGATCGCGAGTTCCGCGTCGGTCAGCGCGAGCGGTTCTTCGAGGGTTTCCACGCGGAAATTGTCGAGCCCCCAGCATTCGCCGAACGAAAGGTGATACAAAGCCCGCTCGAACGGCCCATCCTTGAAGTCGGCCTGGAAGAGGATTTCAATGCCCTCACCTTCATGCGGGACGATCATGTCGATGGCGTAAATCGCGCTCTTGCGCGGCGAAATCGCGTTTTCCTCCGCCGCGCCGTGTCGACCGTAATAAAAGCCCGTTTCGAGATTGTCGTCCCAGAGCGAATCGTTTTCGACGCGGTGATACCACGACGGTTTCCGTCCGAACAGCGGCGGGTAATCGTCCGGGTAACTTTGTTTCTGGTTGTTCGGGTCGTTGTGGAAATTCGAGAAACTGCTGCCGATCGGCACGAGATCGTTGTCGATTTTCATCTGCCACGAGTCGACGCCGAAGTGACGCGGAGCCCCGACGAGACCGTCCAGGCCGTCGAGCATGAACAGGTCGAAGCGGATGCGCAGGAACTTGTGTTCCGGCAGATCGTCCTTGCGGAAGGTCACCGGCTCGGTGTAAAATTCACCGAGGAACCCGCGTCGTCCGCCGCGCGATGTGATTTCGCGCTTGACGGTTGACCAGTTTTCACCGACGGATTCCTCGAAATCGTTTTCATACACGAGCGTACCCGCGGCCAGTTCCGGCAGGTCGAAGTTTTCGGCGATTTTCGGTTTTCCGGCTTCGGGGTCTTTCGGCATGCTGCTTTCACGGGCGACGCTTTCGAGGTTCAAACCGTTGAGCAATTTCGCGCGTGCGTCATCATCGAGCGCGGCGAGTTTTTCCGCCGTCAGGTCGAGTCCGCGCCCGAGATCGCGATAACGGTGCGAATCGGCCGGTTCAGCGGCGAAATATTTGAGAATCGCGACGGCGGGTTCAAGCCGGTCCTCATTGAGACATTTTTCCCATTCCATGAGCAGGTGGTCGTCGACCGAGGTTCGCGTACCGTCGTATTCTTCGAGCAGATTTGCCTCGCGGCAGATGTCCCGGTAACGTTCGGCCCAACGGACGGCCATTTCGATTTTTCCCGAACGGATCAGCGGCATCATGTTTTCGCGAAGCAGGTAATACGCGAAGTGGGCGTAACGCGGCGGACGCTGTTGTGCGAGAACAAACGAAGCGTCGAGCAAATCAAGCGTCTCGGGCCGAATGCCCTGGTCGGCGATGGCGACGATGGCCGTTCGGCCCACGTCGGCGTTTTTGTCGTCGCGCACGCGCTTCAGGAAAGTGGCGACGTGTTTTTCAATTTGTCCGGCGTCGTTCGTTTTCAGAGCAATGGCCAGTTCGACCGCATCAAGCAGCAACTGCTGTTCCGACCGGTCGGCGAGCCGCCTACGTTTATCGTCAATGATCGATTGCAGTTCGGGCAAGCGGTTGTCCCGCAGGGCCAGTTCGACCAGCACGATCATCGGCGAGCGGTAGTAGCCGTTGCGGCCGCCCAGGCTTTCGTTCATGGCGAAAAACACCTGTCTGTTGCTTTCCGGGGCAAGCACGATCCTTGCGAGCGAATCGAAGAGCGTGCGTCGCGTGCTCTCATCGTCCGATTGCAGGACCGCGTCGACCGCCGTGTTGAAGATCACGAAAATCCGACCTGCTTCAATGCTGAAATAATCGACGTGCGGGTTGTTCCCCAGCCCCGGCCAGATGTTTTTGAACAGCGTTTCGAAGACGCCCATGACTTCCCCGATACCGCCGGCTTTGACGGCAGCGAGATATTGCGCCTCAATGTCGTAAAAACTGTCGCCCAGTTCCGAAGTCAGTTGCCCGTTCGGCAAGAGCGACGCTTTCAGGCCCTCGACGGAAACGGTGGCCTTCAGCCGGTCCTGCAATTCCGCCGGAGCGAAGCGTTTGAACTCGTCGCTCAGCCAGGCGGTGCCTTCCTTCTCGGAGGCGCTGGCGCGAATATTTTCCACCTTGCGGCTGATGTAGGCGCAGGAAAAGACGCTCAGGGTTTTGCAGGGTTCGCCGAACCGGTCGTGCGGGTAAACGTCCGCGTGCGTGTAAACCTGCCTCGCGAGCAGCCACATCACGAGCAGGAGCTGGTCGGAAACGTTTTCCGTCGATTCCTGTTTCGCGGCCCAGTCGGCGCAGGCTTGCAGTTGTTGCAATACGTCGTCGGCGGTTTCCCCGGCGATCATCCGGCACCAGGTTTCGGTCGCAAGCACGGTCGCGTCGTCGGGGTGTTCCTCACGCAGCTTGGCGAGCGACTCGCGCACAACAGCGAACTTGTCCGCATCGATTTCTGCGATTCGCTGCAGCGCGTCAAAGAATTTGCACGAATAAATCGTCGCACCGTCCGCTTCGACCGGCTTGCGGTAAACCCCGAGGAACAGCGGCACGGTGACGGTCGCCGCGGTTTTCGCTTCGGCTTCGTCTTTCGGTTGTTCCTCGGTATCGCCTGGCGTTACGGTGACCGTTTCACCGACCGGTTTCGGCAGCGGGAGGAAAATTTCGATGTTCGCGACGATGTCGTCGACGGAGGTATTATCCAGCAGCGAACTGAACACGTCCTTGAACTGGTCGGTGTAATAACGCCGGTTTCGGTCGTTGAGCAGCGACGTGTACCAGGTTTGCCCTTCGCACATCTCGCGATAAACCCGGAGCAGTTCCAGCCCCGCGCCGGCGTCCTTGAGAGCCGTCGCCGTTCGTTGAACCGATTGCGAGAGACTGTGCATGTCGTAATGGTTGTTGCCGATCTGCACGTAGCTGTTGTTCCCGCAAAGTTTCATGTAACGCAGATTCTGCCGCAGCAATGACACGGCCCGGTCGATGCCCTTTTCCTTGTTGCCCGTCTTGATGTAAAGCAGGACGAGCTTCGGTTCCGTCAACTGGGTCACGTAGCTGCCCATGTTGTTCCTGCTTTTGAGCATGCCCTCGAACAGTTCGATGGCCAGCGCGACGGCACGCGGATCGTTCGACTTTTCCAACACCTGCCCGAGCGTCATTTCACTCTGGCTTTGCTTGAACAATTCCGAAGTCTTTTTGTTCTCCCGCAGTTCCCCGATGATCTTCAGGCCTTCGTCCGTTTTGTCCTTTTGAAAGAAGATCAACGCCTCCAGGATGCGGGCCTCGGTGTAGCGGTTCCAATCACGTTTGGCTTCCTCCGTTTCGAGATGTTTGGCCGTGATTTCACCGACCTGTTCCTGCAACTCGTCCAGTTTGTTCGCCTGTTGTGCCAGACCGACGAACGATCCCGAAAGCGATCTGCCCTCGTCCGACGACCAACTGTAGGTGGCGTGCATCGGTTGTTGATTGTAAATCACCGCTTGCCGGGAAGCGCGTGATGGTCTCGCCTGATCCGGTTCCGTGGGCGTAATGCCTTCCAAAACGACGGAAGCGAAATAGGAATAGAATTCGACTTCCGGGTTCCAGATCATGTCGTTGAGCAGCGACCGCCGGATTTGCTGCCGTTCGTTGGCCGACATGTCCTTGCCCTCCCAAAGTTCGTCGAAGAACTTGCGGGCGTCTTCCTTCGTCGCGTCGTTCCGCATCAGCTCCCTCATGCAGTAGGTCAACTGGTGGCTCTGCTGCAACAGGACTTTCCGGTCGATGTTTTTGACGAAATCAAGCAGTTGTTTCATCTGCCCGATTTCCGAATAAAACCGTTGGTATTCCCAGTAATTTTGCAGGAACAGTTCCGGCTTTTTCGCAAGGGCCTTGTTCATCCATTCGGCGGCCTCGTCCTTGCGGTCGAAGTTCCGCAGGAGGTTCGCGAAGTTGATCATCTTCTGCGCGTCGTCGGGAATTTGTGATTTCATCTGGTCGATGATTTTCGCCGCGTCGTCCTTACGGTTCGCCTTCGTGTAAATTTCGGCCAGCGAGACCATGATGTCGAACGAGCCGGGCGACGATTTCCACTGGGCCTCGATCTGCTCGACGATTTCCCCCAGCTTGCCCGCCTGTTGCAGGATGTCGACCGCCTGGTCGCGGATGTGTTTCTCCCAACTGTTGGGCTGCAAGACCCGACCCGTCGAAAACGCGGGCGAGCGGAAAACCTTCAGCGCGTATTGCACCGTCTGTTCCTTGGCCTCGTCGCCGGCGTTTCGCAATTCCTGGAGCATTTCGCCCATCGTGTTGGCGTCCGCCGCCGAAACGAGCAGTCGGTCGCGAATCGCGTCCGCTTCCGCCTTGCGGTCGAACTGCATCAAGGCCCCGCGCAGGGTGCGCAGTTCGTCCGAGGCCAACTGGTAACCGAGCAGCCGGTCGACGGCCTGTTCGGCGCGGGCCTTGATTTTCTCCTGGTCGTCGCCGCCCTGGTTGTAAAGCTGCAGCGCGATCGTCTCGCGCATCTTGACGTCTGACGCCGAGGTGAAATTCATCGCGTCGAGGCATTCCATGACCTTCGCGAATTTCTTCTGCGTCGAATAAATCAGCGACAGGGCCAGCAGTTTGTTCCCCGGCAGGTCGACGTTCTTCTCTTTCGTCTCGGCGTATTCGGCTTCGAGTTCGGCGAGCAACTTGTCGAGGTCGCTTTCATCGGCCTGGGCGGCGAGTTGCTGTTCTTCGACGTTCTGCAGTAGTTCGTTGAAATTCTTCGCGATTTCGGCCACGGCGGCGTCTTCGGCCCCGGCTTTTTCCGCGAGATAGTTTTTGAAACGCTCGACGTTGTCCGCCGCGATCTGTTCCGCGGTCACGCCTTCGCCGGGTTCGCAGTTTTCGAGCAGGGCGTCCAGCATCATGCAATTCCGATAAACCTGCATGAAAAAGTTGTCCGGCTGGTTCTGTCGGACGTACACCATGCCGCCCATCATGGGGGATGACGACGGATTGTTGATCAGGTTGCGGACTTCATAACCGCCGATGTTGTTGTGCCCCTGGAAATAATAGCGGTATTGCGAAAGCGATTGTCCCCGCTGACGGGCGGGCGTTCGCGCCGCGCGGACCGGCTGTTTTTCCGCGGCCGCTTGCGCCGCTTTCAACTCGCCCATGATTTCCAGGTAAAAGTCGGCCAGTTCAAAGAAGTTGCCTTTCTTCCCGGCGATGATTTTCACCTCGTCCGGCGTGAGTTTCTTCTTTTCCTTCTCCGCGTCGTCCGCCGGTGATTCCGCGTCCATCACGTTATGCCGCACCAAGGACGGATAAACACCGCCGCCCATGGAACTGTAGGAGATGCCGTACATGTTTTGATTCGAGGCGTTGTTCCAAGCCTCGGAGCCGAAAATATTGATCAGTTCGTGATCCCGTGAAAGCTGCATCGTGAACGCATGTTGGATCAGTTCAAAAATCGATTGCGTGTAGGCCCCCGTCATTTGATTGACCTGCGTTTGCGAGTGCTTCGCGATGTCCTTGAGGGCCCCTTCCTTCATTTTGCCGACCCAGGTTTTCCATTCTTCGGGATCGTTTTCCGCATTGCGTGTGGCGTTGATCAATGCCACGACGTGCGGCGGCAACGGTGCGTGGGCATCCGGCTGCTTGTCGCCGTTTTCCAATTGTCGGCGATAACGCCACAGTTCGACGATCAAACCGGTTTCGACGACACGCGGAGTCTCCGGCGTCATTTGCATCAACTGCATGCGCAGCATGTAAAATTGCGGTTCCTGTTCCGCCAGCCGGTCGATCATCGCGTCAAGTTTGGCCAGATCGTCCTTGCGGTCGAAATTTTCCAGCATCCGGTACACTTGCGGCAGGCTGCCGATCACGTTCGAATAATGATTCATGAGCGTCGTCAACTGCCGCGGGTCCTCGGCGGCGGTTTCGAGCAGGGCCTCGACGAGCCAGTCGAGCCGCTTTCCGTCGTCGTCGAAACCGTCAGGCCGGGCCTGCGTTTCCGCTGCCGCCTTTTGTTGCGAGGCCGTTTCGCTTTCGTATTTCTCCTTGATTTTTTGGGCCATCTCCGCCCGTTCGGTTTCGTCCTGGATGTCTTCGGTCACCTTCGCAATTTGAGCGTCCAGGTTGATCGATTCCATCGTTTTCATTTGAATGCTTTGCGTGACCCTTTGCATGACCACGCGAAAGGCCGCGTTTTTCCAGTCTTTTTCGCCTTTCATGCCGAGCTGGACCGTGATGGCGCCCATGGCCGAATCGGAAGGGGCGCCGCCGTGCATGATGTTGTTGATGTCCCCGCGACTCATGTTTTTCAGCCAGTCGAGCGGCAAAATGATTTCATCGTCCACGGCGACCGTCGTAACGAGCTGGCCACGGAACATTTCAAAGCGCAGCCGTTCCAGCAGCGCTGCCGTGTCGTCCGAATCGGCGGGCAGTTCCTTTTCCGTTGATTCGACCAAGGCAAGAAGCCGCTCGAATTTCAGGGCCTTTTCGACGCGTTCGCGATTCTTTGCCGCTTCCTCTTTCGCCGCGTCGTCCTCAGGCGTATCGGTTCTCTCCGCCATGACCTGCCCCACGCCAACCGCCATGCCGGCGGAATAGACGGGAATCGGGCGCACGCCACGCCCGTCGTTCGACGTCTCTTCCGGCAGTTCGCGGAGCAGTTTCGCCTCTTCGGGGAAGTCCCGCAAGAAGTCGGCCACGTCGCGGTCATGGGCGAATTTCATCTCCCACGCCAGGGCCGCGAATTTCGCATCGGCGAAGGTCACCGGCTTGAACAGCGGCTTTTCCGGCGACGCGCTCGACGTCATGCCGCCGCGGTTGTAATAATATTGTTCCAATCGCAGGCGTTCGCGGAACAGCGTCTGCACCAGTTCGGTGTTCCGCGCCGTCCACTCGGCCAGGGCCTGTCCGCCGCCGGGGTTAAAATATTGGTTGATGTAGCCGTGATGTTCGCCGAATCCCCAGGGCGAATAGTTCGACCCCATGCTGATGCGACGCCCCGCGACGGCCGTGCCGCCCTGGGCCTGAATGCCGCCCTTGTTCTGCGCGGCGTTTTTCGCCTTCTGCTCGACGGCCGAAAGTTCGTCGTCCGGCAGTTCGAGCTTGCGAATCGCCCGGGCCAACGCCGCCAGTTGCGCGTACGTTTCGTCGGGTAATACCGTCATTACGCTGCGCTCCATTCCGGCTGTTGTTTCGGAAGTCTCCCCACTATCCCCTAGTCCCTCATCCCTGGCCCCTACCCCCTTTTCCCTGGCCCCTCCCCAATACATCGCCTGCATTTTGCGGTACATCAGTTCCCAATTGTTGGGGTATTTCATTTCAAGCCGTTCGACCAGCGTGAGCGCGACGGCGTAATCCTCCCGCGCGAGCAGCTTGTCGAGCACGCTGATCTGGTCGGCGAATTCGACGTTGGCGGCCACCATCTGCAGGTACACCGTCGCGGCCTTGTCGCGTTCGCCCGCCGCGTAATACAGGCCGAGCAGCCGGTCGCGATCCTGCGCGAGACTCGTCTGGTCGCACAGCATTTCCTGGTAACGGATGGCCGACGCGAAATCGCCCTGCATCTCGGCGACGCGTGAAAGCTGGTCGAGCAAAAACGTGTCGCTGCTCTTCTCCTCGTCGACGTTCGTCAGCAGCATTTCGAGCGCGTTGCGGGCCGCGAAATAATCGCCGACGCTCGCATGGGCCTGCGCCAAACAATAGGCCGCCTCGCGACGCTTGCCCGGTTCGCCCGTGTTCTGCCGCAGCCGGGCGATCAACTGGTCGAAGCGGTTTCCCTGCTGGTAATAATTCGACAGCTTGCCGACTTGCCCGATTTTACCCTGCAAATCCTCGGTCCGGTCGAATATCCGCCAGTTGATTTCAATCGCTTCGTCGAGCTGCCCGTCCTGGGCCAGTTGCTCGGCCAGCGCCGAAAGCGAAACCTGGTCCGTCGGGTCGATCCGCACCGCGCGACGCAGCGCTTCGATGCCGTCGGTGCGTCGCCCGATGCCGATCAGCATGTCTGCGTAAAACCGGCTGTTGGCCACGTTGCCCGAACCGGTCGCCATGACCAGCCGGGCCGTTTCAATCGCCTTGTCCGTCTGCCCCATGTCCCGTTGCAGATTGGCCAGTTTTTTGAGATGATCGACCCGGCGGGCCGCGTCGACGGTCGCCAGTTTTTCAAAAATATCCGCCGCCCGCCGTTCGTCGAAGGCTTTCGTATGAATGTCGGCCGCGGTTTCGAGTAGCATCAGCGACGCCGGTTCAATCGCGAGCGCCTTTTCGATGCTTTCGGTCGCGTCGACCATCGCGCCGTCGGCACGCCGGTACACGGCCAGTTGCCAGAGCCGCTTCGCGTTCGGGCTTGCGTCCCGTAGTTCTTCGGCCAATTTTTCAATCGTCGGTTTCAGTTCGTCCGTCACGGTCAGCAGTTCGACCTCGACCCGCGAATATGCGAGCCGTTCGTCGTCGCTTTCGACCAATGCTTCGGCAACGGGCAATTGCGTTTTCGCGGCTTCAAAATCCGCATTTTGCATCAGCATGTCGGCCAAAGCCAGTTGCATCTCGAAATCCCTCGGGGCCAGTTCCGCCGCGGCCCGCATCGCTTCGAGCGACTCGTCCGCGTAACCGAGGCTCTTGTAAATATTCGCAAGCTGGGCCAGATTCCCCGCCGTGCGGCGGTCGCCTTCCGCGATTTGCTTCAGCGTTTCGACCGCCTTGTCCTTCTGTTCGGTGCGGTGATAAAAGAAACCGAGATATTCGCGATACGACGGGTCGTTCGGCGAAAGTTCGACCGCACGGCGATACAGCTTTTCGGCCTCGTCGTTGATTTTTCCTCCGGCCATGAGGTCGGCCACCATGACCATCGTCGCCTGGTCGTTCGGACGCGCCTCGACGAGTTTTCGCCAGACCTTCGTCGCGTTCGATTTCCGCTGCTGTTCGCCGAGTTTCCGGTTTTCGAGCGCGGCCAGTCCCCACTGCGCGATGTGGTCCGGGTTGTTCGGGTCGAGTTCGTTGATTTTCGCGTATTCCTCGTCGACGCGGTCGAATTCGCGGTCGTTGACCAGCAAATCGATCAGCCCCAACCGCAGCATGATGTTCGAGGGCGCTTTTTCGAGCATCCCTTCGAGCAGTTGTTTCGCTTCGTCGGTCCGCCCGAGCCGCACGAGCGCGACGGCCAGCCGCCGCGTCGTTTCGATGTCGTTAGGGTGCGATTGCAGGCGTTTCTGGTAATAACCCGCCAGCCCGGCGTAATCGGCCTGTCGAACGAACACGCGTTCGACGCGGTCGCGCACCGAATCGGCCAGCCAGTTGTCCCCGGCCAGTTCTTCGAGCAATGCGTCGAAATCGTCGACGGCTTCCTGTTTGTTTCCGAGCCGGATTTTGATGTCCGCCGCCGAAAGGGTGAACCGCACACGGCCGTAATGATCCTTGCTTTTGCCGGCCAGTTCGCCCAGCTTTTGATAGCGGGCCAATGCGTCGTCGTATTTCCCTTCCTCTTCCAGTGTTTCGGCGATGCGCACGAGAATGTCGGAGTCGTTCGGGAAAAGCTCCTCCATGCGCGACCAGAGTTTGGCGGCCTTGTCCTTGTCGGCGAAGCGTTCGTAAACGCGGCCCAAGGTTTGCATCACGGCGAGCACGTCGCTGCGCTGCGGCTTTCGTTCGACGGACCGTTCGAGCGCCGCGGCGGCTTCGCGCAGACGTCCCTGGGCGATGAGCGATTCGCCGAGATAAAACGAAGCGAGGGCGTCCTGGGCGTCAAGTTGTTCGGCCTTTTCAAAAGCCTTGATCGTCCCCTCGTCGTCATTGCGGCGCGAAAGCACCAACCCGAGCAGCAGCCACACTTTGGCGTCGTCCGGTTTTTCTTCGGTCAGTTTGACGCACTTTTCGACGAGCTGGTCCATCTGTCCGGTGTCGACGTAATAGCCGTACACGCGGTCGAGCGAGGTCCCGCGTCGCGGGGCACGTTCCAAAAGCCCCCAAAAGCGGTCGACGACGGCCTTTTCACGGGTTTCGGCCTCCGAAATCTGTGCCGTGTCCGGTGTCGCGTTTTTTTCCTGCGCGACCAGACCGGGAAAGAAACACGCAAATGATGCAAACACTACGAGCAGACCAACAATTCGGGACAATCTCATGCGGAACCTCGAAAAATCTTGAAATTTCGGCAATGTCGACGCAAACAAAAAACCAGTTTTTATTATACGTAAACCGCCGATGTTTTGCACGGAATATGGATTAAGAATATGAAAATGTCTTTTTTATGGAAGAATAACAGCACTAGATTCATAAAAAGGTCATTGAGAGACTAATTTTCAATCGAACTGGTCGGTGAATGATGTTTGATTCTTGTCTTCATATTGCTGCTGTTGCCATTGCCGGCGATAGGTTTTCATCGTCATCCGGCACTCGCGACGAAAGAATTTGCACAGGTTGCTCGCGTTGTCGAAATGGCAACGGTCGGCGATTTCCTGAATCGACGTGTTGGTTTCAGTCAACAAAAGTTTGATACGTTTGATTCGTTCCCGGTTGATCACATTCAAAACGGTACAGTTGAGTGCTTTCTTGAACCTGTTTTCAACGGTCTTTCGTGACAACTGAAGATGCGCCGTCACTTTGGCCACATTGACGGGGTACATGGAATTGGTCGCGATGTAGCGCACGGCTTCCGCCACGATTCTATCGGAAACCATGAGGATATCGGTCGATTGCCGTTCGACCACCCGGGTTGCGGGGGCATAAAAACATCGCGGTGTTTTCATCGTTCCCGCCATCATATCCGCGAGCATTTCCGCCGCCTTGAAGCCGCCAAGCCGGGCGTCAAGCTGGATGCTCGACATGGGCGGTCGGCACGTCCCGCAGATCAGTTCGTCATTGTCGATGCCGAGCACGGCGACTTCGTCCGGTACGCGAATTCCGAATTCCGCGCAGACGTTGATGACCTGTCTTCCCCGGATATCAAGGGCCGCCAGCAATGCGATCGGTTTGGGAAGGGCACGCAACCATTCCCCCATCCGATCAACTTCCTTGCTCCAGTGAGATAGCGATTTCGTCATTGCAGTATAGCGAAAACAGGTTTTTCCCACCTCGGCCAGTCGTCCGATAAAGCCCTGACCTCTCTGTTCCGACCAGTTTTCCCGCCGTATTTCCCCGACAAAGGCGAAATTGTCAAAACGTTTATCGAGAAAATATTCGGCGGCCAGTTTCCCGGCGGCGTGGGAATCGGCTCGTACTTCCGAGAAATTGGCGCAGGACCCCGAGGGGGCCCGCTGTCTGTCGGTCAAGGTCACCCCGACGACGGGCAAACCTGTGGCCAGGATTGCGTTTTCAATTTTGACGTTCGTGATTCTCGCAATGATGCCGTTGCCGCCCCATTCTTTCATGTCGGGCAATTTTTGAATCATGTCACCCGGGACATGATACAAATGCCAAGGCGCATAAAGACGTGTGTACTGGATGATCCCCTGCAACAGCCCTCGCCCGAAACTCCGTGACGTCTCGATCAAAAGCGCAACCCGGGGAATGTAGTCCATGCGGACGGAATCACGAACTATTTTTTTGCTCATGTTTCTTATTCTCTCAATCGAGGGTTACAAATTTACCATAAATTTTACGCAATATTATCTTGATTACAATGCTGACACAACATAAGATTATTTTACACTCTGTGGTAAGATGAAATTTTATGAAATATGTATTATTTTCTAATAAGCAACGTTTTTTTTGAATAGAGGATATTTTATCATAATACTTCAGAAAGGCCTTGGTCATGAAAATTTTTCGATGCGATAAAACCAGGAGTTTTTGCAACTTGTATGCCTTTACTCTCGTGGAACTTTTAGTGGTCATCGCGATCATTGGCATCCTGATCGCCCTGCTGTTGCCGGCCGTTCAGGCAGCACGTGAAGCGGCACGAAGAATGCAGTGCAGCAATAATATGAAACAGTACGGACTAGCATTGCATAATTATGCCGATTCACACAAAGCGTTCCCTGCCGCGCGTGCGGTGGTCGGTTGGTACGACAAAACCCTCAGCCTTCACAGCGGCACATGGGGACCGGATTTCTTTCTGTTTCCCTACTGTGAACAAAACGCACTTTATGAGGATGCCGTCAACTATATTGTCACACTGTCCAATGCGGGCAGCGGCAGTTCCAAGACCATTTCCGATTATTTCCAGCGTCCTGCGCCGAATGAAATTCCCCATACGACGATTTCGGGTTACATTTGTCCTTCGGATGGCAATGCCAGATCGCCGGGCTACCGCACCACGAGTCCCTTTGCGTCAAACACACCCCGTTCCAGTATCCTCACCTGTCGCGGTGATTTTGCCCGATACAACGATTACGGCACCACGAATGAATACAAGTCGGGTTTGTCGAGGGCGCCTTTCGGCTCATGGAAATCCTTCGGCGGCATTCCGGATGGAACGTCAAATACCATGGCCGCCAGTGAAACCGTTTCTTCCGTGAACCTGACGGACGGCCTTGTCAGAAGCGGCGCGATTTACAGTTACGAAACCAATGACAAACTGGAAGCGAATCCGAGCCTCTGTTTGGAAGCGCGTGATCCGGTCAATCGCAATCAGCTCAGAACCGATAAGGGCAAGATTGTCGACAGTCGGCGTGGGACGCTTTTGGGGATCGGGCGTACGGCATACAGCGGTTTTTCCGCCATTTTGCCCCCAAACTCCCCCTCATGTGCTGCGGCCGGCAATTACAATACCGGGTCATTCAATGTCGGTTCGGCGACAAGCAATCATACTGGCGGAGTCAATACCGGTTTGTTCGACGGGTCCGTTCAATTCATTTCCGACACGATCAATACCAACGGTTCAACGGCACGCAGCGTACTTTCCGGAACGAGTCCTTATGGCATTTGGGGGGCCATGGGAACCGTCAACGGCGGAGAATCCGTTTCGTTCCAATAAACACACCAAACGAAATGGCAATCTCCCTTGAGCCGCGGTGTTGTGGTACAGAACACATATACATGAGCCGTTTGAAAATTCCGCCGCGATGCTTTGCGGGAATTTTCTAACGGATTCGGCAAAATCATTGTGGCTGACATGAAATTTTATCGCCGGTACAGTAAAATGAGGCTGAAAATGCTTGATGGGAAACCGCTTTCACTCGTGCTCGTTGTCCTGCTCGTGGGAGTTGTTTTTTTTCCGGGAGGGTGTTCCGGACAAAAACGACCGGATGGAATGCCCCCGCTCCATCCCTGCACGATCAGCATTACCCAGGATGGTAAACCGTTTGAGGGGGCAAGTGTCCGTTTGTACTCAAAAGAGGTCAAGTTCCTGGTTTCCGGGACGACAAACGCTTCCGGCGAGGCCGTGATAAGAACGCACGGCGAATTCAAAGGAGCCCCCGAGGGGACTTACAAAGTCGTTGTCGCAAAGGAAGAGAAGGAATTTATCGAACCGGCTTCCGTGACGGCGGCACGGGAAAAAGCCAAAGAAAAAGGTGAGGTGTTTGAAGAACCCAATCTTCCGTACAATTTGTTTTCCTATGTGGAGGACAATTATACGACCGAAGATTCGACGCCCTTGGAAATTACCGTGACCAAAGGGAAAAACAATCAAACGCTTGAAGCCGGAAAAGTCATCCGCATTTCCAAGGGCAAAATCATGCCGGAATGACCTGATATACTTTTGTGCAACGGACAATACACTCATCACGAACGCCGAAAGAGGATCAAAAATGAATTGGAAAGCATGTGTTTGCGGACTTGTGTTGGTTTTAGGGGCGACCCTGATAACGCCGGCGGCGGAAATTCCGACCGGGGGGATCGTTTTCGACGGCGCGACGGCGTATCTGGCGGAAAAAGACGCGGTGGCCGTCGCGCCGAACGTGTTTTCCGTGTCGGCCTGGGTCTGTCCCGATCGAACCGACCGTTCGCTCGCGTTTCTTTCGATGGGGGGCTCGGCGGAGGATTTCACGTTTTATTATTACGGCGGTTCCGTCCGGATGCTCGTGGCCAACGCACCGCCGACCTACAATTTCGCATTGGCCAAGGCACCCGCCGCCGGGAAATGGACGCATTATCTCGGCACCTATGACGGCGAAACCATCCGCATTTACGAGAACGGCGTCCTGGCCCAATCGAAAGCCGCGCCGGGTCGCAAGATGCCGTTTGACGCCCCGCTCTGCGTCGGGGGAATCGTCGGCGCCGACCGCTCGTTTTGCGGGAAGATGAACGACCTTTGCGTTTGGAATCGCGTGCTTTCGGACGAAGAGGCCCGGGCCGTTTACGAAAACGCGGCCGCCCCTCCGACCGACAAACTGGTTGCCCGCTGGACGGCGGAAAGCGTTCGCGGCGACTCGCTGATCAACCTGGTCGACGACAAACCGGCGGCGAAAATCGAAGCCTCGTCCCTGCGCCCCGAAGTGCTCATCAACGCCAAAGACACCGGATTTCGCGGCATCTGGTATTACAACCAGAAACTGAACAACGAATACGTCTTCAAATACAGCGGCGGGCTCGGCACCTACTGCACGAACCATTACCCCTTCTCGGTGTACGCGCCGGAAGTCGACAAGACGTTTTTTTGCTACGGCGGCACCGACGCGGCGGCTCATGACAATGACGACAAGGAAGGCACACTCCTGCACGAGGTGTCCTACTTCGATCACAAGACGGGAAAAGTCGCGCGGCCGACCATCCTCCTCGACAAGAAAACCTCGGACGCGCACGACAACCCGGTGATCAGTATTGACGAAAAGGGTTACATCTGGATTTTTTCGACCTCGCACGGAACAGGCCGACCGTCCTACGTCAGCCGCAGCAAAAAGCCTTACGACATTGAGGAGTTCGAACTCGTGCCCGCGACGAAACGGGTCGGCGGGAAAGACGTGCCGCTCGACAATTTCTCGTATTTCCAGATTTGGAACGTGGCTGGCAAAGGTTTTATTGCGTTTTTCACCACCTATGACAACAGCATCCTCAAAGACCCGGCGTCCAAAGCGGTTCGCGTCGCCTGTTTCATGACGAGTCGTGACGGCGTGACCTGGTCCGAATGGCAGCCGGTCGCGGGGATCGTGCTGGGGCATTACCAGAACGGCGCCGTCTGGCGGGACAAAAAAGTCGGTTCCGCGTTCAATTATCACCCGAACGACCCGCCGCGGGTCGGACTGAATTACCGCACGAACCTGTATTACGTCGAAAGCGAAGACTTCGGCAAAACGTGGCGCACCGCCGACGGGAAAACGCTCGAAATGCCCCTGCGCGACAAGGACATCGATTGCCCCGCGCTGATTCGCGATTACCGCTCGCAAAAACTCAACGTGTACGTCATGGACATGGTGTACGACAATGCCGGGCGCCCCGTCATCCTGTACGTCACCAGCAAGGGCTTCGAATCCGGCCCGGAAAACGGACCGCGAATTTGGCACGTGGCCGTTTGGAACGGAAAAAACTGGGATTTCAGCGACGTGACCGAAGCGGACAACAACTACGACTACGGCTCGCTGTTCATTGATGACAACGACGTGTGGCACATTGTCGGCACCTCGGGAATCGGCCCGCAGGCCTACAACACCGGCGGCGAAGTCAGCCTGTGGGTCAGCAGCGACCGCGGTAAAACCTGGGCCCGCGAACGCCAGATGACCGACGAAAGCGATTACAATCACTGCTTTCCGCGGCGAACGGTCAACGCGCACCCCGACTTTTACGCCATCTGGGCCGACGGCCACGGTCGGCAAAAATCGAAATCACGCATTTATTTCTGCAACGACAAAGGCGACGTCTTCCGCCTGCCCGAGGTCATGACCGAAGATTTTGCCACACCGGAAAAACTTGATTAGCAGAAGTAATATTGGGGTAACGTGTTCTTTTTTAATGATTGACTCTTGATTTTCTTATTACGCAACAGTAAAATAATTAGGTATGAGTGGGGTTTTTATTTTGGTGTGCAAACCTACTCATGTTTTGTTTTTTGGTTTTAAGTTTGGTTTGTTACTAAAGAAAGCGAGACCTGTCATGAAATTCCAAAAAAACCTGAAGGTTAAAATGGGGGGGGGGTAGTTTAACCGCATTCACCCTTGTGGAACTTCTTGTCGTTATTGCCATCATTGGTATTTTGATCGCCTTACTGTTGCCGGCAGTGCAGGCGGCCCGAGAAGCCGCGCGGCGTATGCAATGTAGCAACAACCTGAAACAATACGGCCTTGGTCTCCATAATTATCACGATGCCTGCAAGGCATTTCCGGCCGGCCAAAGTGGTGCCAAGACCTATCAACCCACCGCACTTCGCGTGGGATCTGTTTATGAATACTTCAGCGGCACTTTAAGCGCCAACCTGTTCCTGTTGCCTTATATGGAACAAGGCGCCCGCTATGAAGGTTACATGTCGCTCAAAAATCCTGACGGTATGCTTACGGTCCCCTATCTTACGGCCGGGTCGCGAACTTTGGATGAATACACTTCCGTTCTTTGCGGCAAAGTGACCATGTTTACCTGTCCTTCCGACGCCGGCGGTGGTTCTCCTTCCTATCATGACAACCTCGCTCGTAGCAACTACGCCTTCAGTTACGGGGAATCAGCCGGTTACGGGGAGTCGTACAACCGCTGGACGGAAAACACGGCCAGAGCGTCTTATCCTTACGTTTATGACAATCTGGAGTGCCGCGGCGTTTTCGGTGCGTTGAAGTGGTATTCGTTCGGAGGAATTTCCGATGGTTCCAGCAATACGATCGGCATGAGTGAAGCGGCCAGCGCGACTGCCACCAACAGTATGGAATTGAAGGGCGGGGTCATTGTTCCGACAACGACTCCGGACAATATCCGAACCAATCCGAGCATCTGCGCCGCGACAAAAGGACAGGGTAACACCCTGATCAACGGAACGGCCTATCCCAACGGTGTCGGTTCGACGCTTGGACGCGGCAATGCGGCATTCTGCGGTATTCCGGTTTGCACGGGATTCAATACGATCCTGCGCCCCAATTCCCCGAGTTGCCAACATGCCGCGGCCGTTACTAACTGGGGGATCTATGCGGCCAGTAGTTCACATACCGGCGGAGTCAACAGCATGTTGATGGACGGGTCCGTCCAGTTCGTCAGTGACACGGTGGATGCCGGTTTGGACACTCTCCCCAGAAAGACATCCGGCGCAAGCAATTTCGGCGTTTGGGGTGCCATGGGGACAAGAAACGGCGGCGAGTCCAGAACCCTGTAAAGGGAAAGCCGCTTTATTTCCCAAGCAAAAATCGCCATGCCCCGTTTTTCTCAAAAGATGAACGGGCATGGTTCGATTTTGGTACCTATGTTGGAAAAATAATTGTGTTGACGGAAAGGAAATCGATACGAATGAAGATGACGATCAAAATGTTGACCGTACTTATCCTCCTGACCTTGGTGGCGGGGTGTAAACCCAAAGGGCTTGAAGGGCTTGTCCCGGCCAAAGGGCAGGTTCTCTATGACGCGAAGCCATTGGATGGTGCAGTCGTGACCTTTTCACCGACAAGCGGTACCGGGCGATCAGCGACGGCAACGACCGATGCGGGAGGAAATTTCACTTTGGGCACGATGGAACCCAAAGACTGGATTGCGCCGGGGGAATACCAGGTGAGCGTGACCAAGTATGTCGTCCAAAATCCCATGACGGATGAGGAAATCAACGCCTATACGCTGAAGCACGACATACCACCGCAAATCATTTCAAAGCCCGAGATTTCTGAAAAGTATGCCAACTTCAAAACATCCGGACTGACGGCCACCGTGCCGGAAAAGGGAATCAAAGACCTCAAGTTTGAGTTGAAGTCGAAGTAACCTTGATTTCGCAAAAGAACGAAACATTCCGATCAGCCGGCCTGTCAGGAAAAGACGGTCGGCTTTTTTCATGACAAAATCACCGCCACGATATTGTGCTGGCGGTTAAATTTAACCACATCCGATGTATCGCTTGCTTCGCCAATGGCGATGTCTTCCGCCTGCCCGAGGTCATGACCGGGGATTTTGCCACGCCGGAAAAAATTGGTGAGCGTCGGTGAAGCTTCAAGTTTTCGCCGTTGAGTCGGGAATTGCGCCGCGATTACCACTGTCGCGACGCTGATTGGTGTCCCTCGCTTACGCTTCGGGCTCTGAGGATTCCGCCGGAAAAATGATCAGCAAGAACAGCAGCCGGGAACGCAGCGTAGCGGAGTGACCGGAGAGAGGATTTTCCAACCGGGGAAACTTGCAATTCCCTTGCTCATACCTGGAACATCGCAGGAATTGAAATATATCTTAAATGGCGAACGTGTTCCCCGGTCACTCCGTTCGTTGCACTCACTGCGTTCCAGGCTGCTGTTCTTGCGGAAAACTTATTGGCGAAAGCCTGATTGCGAGATCAGAACGAAATCACCTTTTCGTTGGCCAGCACGCCGCAGACGATTTTCGTCAGTTTCGGTTCCGCTTCGTTGGCCGTGCGGATGATTTCTTCGATGTTCGCCGGCTTGAGGCAGTCGGGGAAGCAGAGGTCCGTGATGATCGAAATGCCGAGGACGCGCATTCCGCAGTGGGCCGCCACGATGACCTCAGGCACGGTCGACATGCCGACCGCGTCGCCGCCGATCAGCCGCATGTAGCGGTATTCGGCCCGCGTTTCGAGGTTCGGTCCCAACACGCCGACGTACACGCCCCGATGCGCGGCGAAATTTTCGATTCGCGCGATTTCCTGCGCCATGTCGACCAATTTCAGGTCGTAAGGTTCGCACATGTCGGGGAACGGCGGACCGAGCCGGTCGTCGTTGATGCCGACCAGCGGGTTGACGCCCATCAGGTTGATGTGGTCTTCGATGAGCATGATGTCGCCCTGCTTGAAATAGGGGTTCATCCCGCCGCAGGCGTTCGAAACGATCAGAAGTTTGGCCCCCACCGCCTGCATGACGCGCACCGGGAAGGTGATCTGCTTGCAGTCGTAACCTTCGTAGGCGTGCAGGCGGCCTTTCATCGCCATGACCGGCACCCCTTCGAGCGTGCCGAGCACGAGATGTCCCTTGTGCGTCGGGGCGGTCGAAACGGAAAAGTGCGGAATTTCGTCATACGGAATGACCGCGTCTTCCTTGATCCGCGTCGCAAGATTGCCGAGCCCCGTGCCGAGCACCAGCCCGGCGTGCGCGGTCTTGTCCCATTTCGATTTCAAAAACGCGACGGATTCCTGTATCTGGTCGTATAAATGCAGCATTTGAGCTCCTCAATGCGGTGATAACTGGGGACGACTAAAGCCATGATCGACGCAACATGTTGACGGCGCGTTTGACGAACAACGGGTCGATGAGCGCCGGATGTCCCGCGTAGGGGAACGACGCGGTTTCAAAGCCGCCCGCGTGGGCGTGTGCCATCCAGACAATCGCGTCGCGGCTTGCGTCAGGGACTGATTCCGGATAGGGCCCGACGACCAGCAGGTGATCGGTCCCGAAAAAGCGTCGCCCCGTGACGGCGATGTCCGACACGAATTGACGGTCAATGCGCGAAGCGGGATTTTGCGTTTCGGCCTGCAACCGGCTTTGCACATCGGCGACGAACAGCTTGTGCAACGCACCGTCGGGCAAATTGGTCAAGCCGCCATGATAGCACATTTGCGATCCGGGAACAAGTGCCAAATCGTGTGCGAGCATGCCGCCGGTTCCGAATTCGATGGTGGCCAGCGTTTCATTCCGGCGCAACAGTTCCGCGATGACGACGCCGGGCAGCGTGTCGGCGTCTTTCCCGAATACCAGGTCGCCGAGTCGTTCGTAAATCAGCGCCGCGACCGGTTCGATGGCCGCATCGCACGCCGCGTCGCTCTCCCGTTCGGCGACGATGCGCAGCGTGATGACCGCTTCGTCGGCCGTGATGCCGACACGCGGGTCGTGATCGCGGCTGATGAGATTCGGCAGCATCCGTTCGATCTGGCTTTCGCCCATCCCGAAAGCGTGTATCGAACGGCTTTTGATGACGCCGCCTTTCGCGAATTGTCCGGCGATGCGACCGGCGAGCGTGCCGTGCCACATTTCGCGCATTTCGGCGGGAACGCCGGGCAAAGCGAACAGCCGGACTTCGCGGCCCTCCGAACGAAACGTCGCGTCGACGCCGGGCGCGGTTCCGTGCGGGTTCGGGACGGCGACGCTCCCTTCGGGCAGGCAGGCCTGTATCAGGTTCGATTCGGGCATGGCATGACCGCGCGATTCGAAAAGCCCGCGAATGGTCCGCAGCAGTTCGTCGTCCCGCACAAGCGGCACACCGAGCATTTCGGCGATCACCTGTCGGGTCAGATCGTCGGCGGTCGGACCCAGCCCGCCGGTTGAGATGATCAGATCGGCCCGCGAGGCGGCTTTGCGAAACACGTCGATCATGGCCGCGATGTCGTCGCCGACGGTCGTGTGATACATGACGCGAATGCCGAGGTCGGTCAAACGCCGACTGAGCCATTGCGAATTGGAATCAAGGATTTTTCCGAGGGTGATTTCATCCCCGATGGAAATCAGTTCTGCGATGTTCATCATGATTACAGGGTTTCCGGGATCCCTTTCGGGTCGATACCGGCGTTTGCGGTTCCGTTCAAATTGGATTTCAGCGCGTTGTTCCTGCTTGAAGCCTCGTCGAGCAGGAAATGGGTTTTCGTCAGGTCGTGGACCGGGATGTAGCTGATGAAAGGATTGTCCCAGACGACGGTATTGAAATATCGTTGTTGTTGATCCGGCGGGTCGGCAGGTGGGGCTTCCCGCGGCGTTTCCCCGGCTTGAATCGGTCGGATGTCCCATTCACGGACGAAGTTCTGGTAAAAGGTTCGCGAGGTATCGCGGCCGTAAAACCCGGTCACGTCGTTGAGCATTGCAATGCCGCCGGCGTAGTCGGCCATGACGCCGTTTTCCCGGCTGAATCTCACGATGGAATCATTGAAGGACAACTTGATCGAATGGCCGAGCGTACCGCCGTTGCCCGGCTGCCAGGAAACCAGTGTCGGCGCATAGATCGTGTTGTGATTGAATGTTGCCGTGATCCTGTTGACCCCGACCATCGTCCCGGACGGTTTGATGTCGAACAGGGAGAACACCGGTTGGCTCGTCGCGATCAGGACGTTGTCCGAATCGATTTGCGCCGCACGCGAGTTGTCGCACCGCAACAGGGAGGCTTCTCCTCGGATAAGACTGTCACGCAATGTCAGATTCGTGCGTATCGCCGCGGACGACGGCGTTGCGGATGATGCGCCCGGTGAAACGAGATACGTTGCGGCTGAAGTCGGCAAACACCGGAAAAACGCGTTTTTTTCCTGGTAAGCCCGGTCCCGTTGGGCATTGTTGATCGTCAAAACCACGTTGCGGAATTCGACCGAGTTGACCCCGACCAGGTCGAACATGGTCCAACGGTCGGCGATGGCGTCGACGCTTTGCGGGATCATCATTTCAAAATCGACGTTTTCGAAGACCATGTCCGAGTTGGTCAGGGCCGCCATGCTGTACGCCTCGGTAAAAGTGACGCTCGCCGTCGGTCGAAACACCAGTTTCGCACGATAGTCCTTGCCGCTGCGAATCGTGATTCGCGATTCGGTGAAGCGGAAGTGCTCAATGTCGACCTGACCGTTGCAATGAAGCTCAATCGTCGCTTCCTTGGCCGCGGCCTGGGCTGCGGCTTTCAGCGTTTTGTAGGAATTCGTGATTTGCCCCGTCGGGTCGACGATCAATTTTGCCGGCGCCTGCTCGGGATTCGTCACGGGATTCACTCCCGGCCTTTGCATTGCGGCGGGATTCAAACGCCAAACCGCCGAAGCTTTCGGCACGACTGAAATGTCGGAAGATGTCGAATCAATTTCAAACGCAACGCTCACCGGCTGAACGCGAATCGCCGACGGAATGACCGGTGAATCTTTCGCCTCGGCATTGACCCCGGGATCGGAATCATTTGTCTCAAACACCAAAGGTTCCCGCGAAATTTGAGACAGGGACACATCGTTCCTGTCGGTCAAGCGCATATTCGGAAACAGGGGCACGGGCGAGACGCCCGGCTTGCCAGGCGGTGACGAAACATCAGGGGAAGGCGTTCCAACGCCATGAGTCGTAACGCCTCCTGTTGCCGCGGGGTTGTGTGGTTGATTGGGAGGATTATCAACAACGACGGGGGGGGCGACACTCGGATTGGCATTGAAAAAGACACCGTTGCGAACCAGCACAACCAGCAGGCCAAACATAACCAACGGGACAAGCCAAGGCAGATGTCGCAAAATAGGTTGTATGCGTCGCCTTTGCGGCAGTTGCCAGATCAGGCTGCCCGAGTCAACCGGCCGCAAACCGATCATTTTGGCCACATCGGTCAGGTCTTCGACCAATTCCGATGCCGTCTGGTAACGCGAACGGGGGTCTTTGGCCATCATTTTTTGTATGATTTGCGAAACTTGAAGCGGAATACCCGGCTGAAAATCGCGCACATCGGGGGGAACATCCCCTTGGTGTTGCAGGAGCTTTTGCAATACGGTGCCCTCGGAAAATGGCGGTCTCCCGGTGAGCATGAAGAAAAACGTGCAACCAAGCGAGTAAATATCACTTCTCGTGTCCGCATTACGGGGATCGCGAGCCTGTTCGGGGGAAATGTAGTCGAAAGTTCCAAGCGTGACGCCACTTGCGGTCAGGTCGTTATCGACGTTTGCATGAGTTAAAAGCCGTGCCAATCCCATATCGATCAATTTTGCGCGGCCGCCGGGCGTGATGAGAATATTGGACGGTTTTACGTCCCGGTGGATCACCTGGTGCGTTGCGGCGTGTGCGAGAGCATGGGAAATCTGCAAAAGATAGTTGGTTGCCTGTGGGAGCGGCAAAACGCCGTGGTCGGCGATATACGCCCTGATGTTGGTCCCCTGCACATACTCGAACGCGATAAAGGGGATGCCGTTTTGTTCGCCTGCGAAGTAAACCTGGGCGATATGTTCGTGATTTAAACGTGCTGCCGATTTTGCCTCATTCATAAAACGGGCGACTGATCCCTGATCATGCGCCCGCTGCATCGGCAGCACTTTGAGCGCCACTTTTCGGTCGAGCGCCTGATCAAGGCCGAGATACACACGCCCCATGCCGCCACCACCTATATATTTGGTAACGACAAAATGGGCAAGCTGCGTACCTGATGCAAGCATTCCGCTGCGAGAAAACGTATCAAAAATATCCGCTTCCCTGTGTTCGACAGTCGAAGCTGCTAAAACTTCCAGCGGCGGTGAATAGGAAAGAATCGTTGGATCCGAATCATCACCTGATTTCATTTCCGCTTCCGAGACGGCGGAACTTTGGACGCCATTTTGAAAATCAATGCCACTTTTCAAAATGGCGGTTTCAGAGACGGACGATGACCGCTCGCCCGGAACCCCGGCACCGGTGAGACCAGAATCATTTCGCGAGTCTTCGCTACTTGTGTTTTGGTGCATGGATCGTGGTGGTGATTAATTCTGAACATTTTCGGCGTGAGAATCGATGACGCCATACAGTTTTCCATTATACCCAAGACGTCGTTTATTGCTACATTTTATCAGTAAAAGACGCATATTTTTTATAGGATCGTTCGTATCGACGCAGTTTTTGGAAACGTGTACGAATAATCACTTGCCGTACAGTTTTCTCGATGGAATTCGCTATCTTTCCTAACTGGAACAAACATCACATCAATCTCCATTGTTGCCAGCTGAATTGCCAAAAACTTCAACAATATCAAAACTCTTGGTGCCAACCGCACGATGATAACATCCGAGAGACCGCTGTTTTTTAGTCCAGTGCGCATATTTACATCTTGCGTCAAAAAAGAAAGAAATCGCAGGATCGAAACAGGAATAGCATGTGCGACTGAATTTACCGTCCGACCGTGAGACCAAACGCGGCGGCCGCTGAGGCAAAAGAACGGTGATAATAACGTAACGTCGTCCGTACCGGGAGAATCGCCCAAGAGTCAATAACTCGCCCTCACGATGGAGCATTGACCGAAAAACTGGGCAAGGAGATGATCGCGTGACAAGAATTTATACCAATGTCCCCTCCATGATCGCGCAAGCGAACCTGAATGCCAACATGTACGCTCTGGATACGTCCCTGGAGCGGTTGAGCACGGGTTTGCGCATCAACAGCGGCAAGGACGATCCTGCCGGCCTGATCGCCAGCGAAGTGATGCGTTCGGAGATCGCGGGGATCAAGCAGGGGATCACCAACACCGAACGCGCCAATATGATGATCGCGACGGCGGACAGCGCGATGAATGAAATCTCGAACCTGCTCAACGACATTCGAGGTCTCATTTCCGAAGCGGCCAACACGGGTGTGATGAGCCAGGAAATGATCGCCGCCGACCAGATGCAGGTCGACGCGTCGCTGGAGGCGATCGACCGTATCGCGTCTTCGACCACGTTCATGGGGCGCAAATTGCTGGACGGGTCGCTGGATTTCACCACGGACGGGGTCGATCGCAAAGCGATCCAGAATCTTGCCATCAACAAGGCGACCTTCGGCATGGCGGACCAGGTTTCGATCAACATCCAGGTGAGGCAGGCCGCCGAACGCGCCGAACTGTATTATAATCACGCCGTGGCCATGGAAGACGTGACGCTCATGGTTCGCGGTTCGCTGGGCGGTTCGCCGTTCACGTTCGCCAAGGGGACGACCGCGCGGGAAATGGCCGAAGCCATCAATCTCGAATCCGATTCGACGGGCGTCATCGCCGAGGTGGGCAAGGACGCGACCAAAGGGTCGATGCAGGTCAGCAGCGTCGGCGACAACAACGACATCATCGTGACCGCGGGCACCGCGGGCGCGCAGGCCGGATTCGTTGAAATCAAATACACCGTCGGGAACGAAAAAGGGGTCTACGTTGAGTACGAGGAATCGCTCGGCACGGGCTATCCGGCCACGATCAACGTCCACCTGCAGACCGAAGCCTGGAAAAACGCCACCGCCAAAGGCATCGACAGCGACGATCAGTTCAACAACAACGCGCTCGATTTCGAGGCCAACATTCCCGGGGCACAATACAACAACGTCAGCATCAATTACGTCGACGGCAACCTGACCGACGCCA
The DNA here is from genome assembly GCA_031548645.1 of Thermoguttaceae bacterium. GTDB lineage: Bacteria > Planctomycetota > Planctomycetia > Pirellulales > Thermoguttaceae > WRMR01. The sequence continues at coordinate 11,370 of JAVBQX010000038.1, read as the reverse complement.
ATTTCAACACGGCGAACAACCCGACCGGAACGGACGGAAATCCCTACGCCTATTACAGCGACGTCGCGACCCAGGCCAAGGCCCTCATCGGCGACATCAACGGAATGCCCGGTTTTACCGGGGCGGGCGCCGGCGCGTATATGGAACTGACCGCGTCGCAGGGCGGGGCCGCGTTCAACAACGTGACGGTCCGTTTCATCGACGGAAGCGCCATCCTGCCGGCGGGAACCAACGCGCTGGCGAAATACGAAGATGATGCCGTCACGGGAGGCAAGGTACTCAACGTCTATGTCAAACCGGGGACCACGACTTTTGATGAAATCAAGGACGCCATTGATCTGGACAACACCTTCAAATGCAGTCTGAACGGAACTTTTCCCGCCACGATTAACGCGGCGGATTGCGGGGCGGGAACCGGCATCAGCGGCAATACGAACAACAGCGGCGGCGACGCCGGGACGTTGTTTATCGTGGCGCGGACGGAAACGTCGGCCGCGTATTTTGATCCCGGTCCGCCACCGCAAACCGCGAACACGGCCAACGACATCAAGGCGATCTTCAATTTGAACGACCCCGCGTCGTTCGGGAGCGAACGCGCCGCCGCGATGTTCACCGTGACCAACTCCATCGACAACGACGGGCTGGGCACCATCACCTCCAAAGCCTTCAAAAACGCCTTTACCGAAGGCGTGACGGGCGGCAAGGTCATCACCACGGCGGAAGAGGTCGTCGCGGCGCTCAACAACGACAAGCTTTGGAACACCTACATCGACAAGAAGACCCTCGCAGGGCTGATCGACGGGACTCTAGGGCCGTTTTACACCGACGGCGATCCGATCGTCACGGCCGAAGTCGCGCCGGGCAACACCGGGAAAGGCATCGTCAGTCCGTTCCAGGAAGTCGCCTATTACGGTTGTCCCTACGACGGAACCGGCATCCAGTTCCTCGGCCCGACGGGGTCGCGCAACATCCGTTTCGTCGCCGAAAAAGGCAACGGCGAACTGTCGATCGATTACGAGTCGATCCCCGACAAGCTGGATTATTCCCAGGCGATCCTCAACAGCACCGAAGCCAACGCCAACGTGGTCATCACCGCCCGGCGGAAAGGCGGAGAAAACGACGACATCACGTTCCGGGTCAAGCACGCGGCCCCCTACACGGACACGGTCTCGGGCGATCCGATCCAGCACGCCGAAGGTTGGGCCGAATACGACGATGGCGTGTCGGCCGCGGAAGCCTTGGTGCAATTATACGATACCGACGGAAATTTCCTGCCTGATACGGCGTTTTATCTCACCGCCAACGAACGCGGCGATGAATTCAACAACGTCGCCGTCAATTTGTCCTACGACATGAACCAGACGGACAAGGTCGTCGTTTCCTACAACGAAAGCAAGAAGACCTTCCAGATCAGCCTGAAGGACCCCGCCAATACGTCGACCAACGAGATCATGGCCGCCATCAACGCGTTGGGAGAAGACGGCAAATCCAAGAGCGGCTTTACCGCCACCTTGGCCTACGGGACGAATTACACGGGTTCCACGACGACGGCGAGAGACTCCAATAACGATGGAACCGGTACCCTCGGCATGGTTGGCCTCGGGTCGAAAAGCCCGATCAACATCGGCAACACGGGAAGCACGGGCGGCCACAAGGGCACCGTCACGGTTTACACGGTTGATACGGACTTTGATCCCGTAACCGGTTTGGGCAATCCTCCGACGGCCCAGCAACTGGTCGATATCGTCAACGACGACGACATCGTCGGGAACAAGTTCACCGCCCGAAACTATTCGACCGGCACCAGCGCCGGAACGGGATTGCTGAATTTCGCGCACGACACCAACTTCCAGACCAGCGGCGGCATCGCCGAAGAGGGGGTCATCGTCGTGCACCTGCAAACGGACGAAAACGGCCTTGTTGTGACGACGGCCGCCGACCTGGTCGATTTCTGGAATTCGTTGCCGCCGGAATACACCAGCGGGATCAGCGCCAGCCTGCTCCGCGAACCCGGGGAAACCTGGGACGAATGCAACGACACCGCCGGCCAGGGCATCCTGTCGCCGACGCCGTCGTCGGAGGAATGCGAAGTGGTCACCTATTACGACATCGCCTTCCAAGGTTGGGCCGACGATCCCGACGCCACCTTCGACAGCATCGCGAAATTCGCCAAGGGAACCATGACCGCCGTCAACGGCGAGGACGCGTCCTTTGTCTTACAGGCCAGGAAACCCGGCGAGGATTACAACGGATACTCGATCACCTACATCGACGACCCGAACGTCACGGGGAAATACGACGACAACGTCGAGATCGCCAACACGCTGTTCCACAACGGGCTGGCCATCGAAATCGACGGGAAAAACATCAATATTTATCTCCGCGAAGGCGTGACCACGGCCAAGGACATCAAGCAGCTGATCGAAAACGATCCGCTGACCAAGAACATGTTCGAGGTGATTCTCAGCGGGACGGGCGAAAAACTCGTCACGCGGCAGGATGATTCGCTCATCACGGAAGGCGGCATCGAACCGCCGGGAGGTCTGAACGGGGCGAAACTGCTCGGCGGCCTCGACGAGGACGAATTCGGCATCCGATTCCTTTCCGAAGGTTACGGTTCCGATGCCCTGGTCGAAGTCATCGCCAAAAAAGGGAATTTTGAGCTAAAAGACGCCAACGGCAAAGTCACCGAAAAGGATTACGGCCAGGACATCGACGCGTTGCTCAACGGCGTGCAGATGGTCGCGCACGGCCTCAACGTTTCGATCAACACGTCGACGATCGGATTGAGTTTCACATTCGCCGAGGGGACCGAAGCCGGCTACACGACGTCGTTCGACATCACCGGCGGCGGCGCCACCTTCCAGCTCGGCCCGGCCGTGACGACCAACCAGCAGATCACCATCGGCATTCAAAGCCTCAACACGATTTCGCTCGGCGGGGTCAGCGGCAAGTTGTACCAGTTGAAGTCGGGTCAGGACGCCGACCTTTCGACGAACACGCGGCTCGCATACCGTATCGTCGAAGAGGCCATCGTGCAGGTTACTTCGATTCGCGGGCGTTTCGGGGCCATTCAACGGGCGACTTTCGAGACGAACATCAATGTGCTCAACGACACGCTCGAAGCCCTGACCGCGGCGGAAAGCCAGATTCGCGACACCGACTTCGCGGCGGAAACCTCGAACCTGACCCGCGACCAGATTCTCGTCCAATCAAGCATCCGAACGCTGGGAATCGCCAACCAGATTCCGCAATACGTGCTCGGACTCTTACAGTAAACACGACGCAAGTGACACGACGCTCGTCGTAACAGAAGACCGGTCCGGTTTCTCCCGGCCGGTCGGCATCAGGAGTGCAAGGGGGGATGCGTGAGGGCGTCCTCCCTTGTTTTTTTGCGCGAGCATCCGCGGAGAAATCACGAGCCGTGACCTGTGGTCACGGAATTTCGGTCATTCGCCGGCAGTTTCACCGTTCATACGGTCGATGGCTTGCTGCAAATCACGGACGGCGACTTTCAGTTCCTTCAATTCGCGGCGCATTTCCGGTAGTTTGGCCTTGGCGACCTGCATGCGCATCTGCTCCTTTTCCGGCGTGGCCGGAATGCCGACGACGCGGGCGCCTTCGGGAATGTCACTGATAACGCCGGCCATGGCGCCGAGCACGGCCCTTTGTCCGATATGCACGTGATCGCGGACTCCGACCCGCCCGGCCATGACGACGTAATCGCCGGTGGTCGAACTGCCTGCGACGCCCGTTCCGGCACAGATGAGATTGAATTTACCGACCCGGCAGTTATGGGCGATCATGACCAGGTTGTCGATTTTCGTGCCTTCGCCGATGTAGGTCGGGCCGTAGGTGCCGCGGTCGATCGTACTGCAAGCGCCGACCTCGACGTCGTCGCCGAGCACCGTGTTGCCAAGCTGCGGGGAAAGAATGTGTGTCCCGCGGGAGGAATCATAGCCGAAACCGTAGGCCCCCAGCACGGCGCAGGCATGAATGATACAGCGCCGGCCAAGCACCGTGTTTTCGTAAAGCACCGCGTTGGGGAAGATCATCGAATCGTCGCCGATTTTGCAGCCGGCCATGATCCGCACACCGGCGCTGATCGTCACGCGATCACCGATTTCAACGTCGTCTTCAATCACCGCATGGGGACCGATCGAAACGTCCTGCCCCAGCGTCACGGGTTCGCCGATCACCGCGGCGGGGTGGATTTCGCGTTTTTTTTCTTTTCGCGGAGGACAAAACCGGCGAACGATCGTTTCAAAAGCGCTCACGGCGTCGTCGACATGCAGCAGGGCGAAATCGACGGAGTTGATTCCGTGAGGCACGACGATGGCCGCGGCGCGACAATTCGCCAGCTGTGACAGTTTTTCGGCTTGCGAGAGGAATGTAATGTCGCCGTTTTCGGCATTGTGCAGCGGTGCGGCCCCGCGTATGACGAGACTTTCATCTCCGGAAACGGTCCCGCCGACCAGTTTTGCCAACTCCGCCAAAGTATATGTCATGCCGATTGTATGCCAAAGAAGAATGAGATCACGCCCTGAATTACGATTGATATACGCTATTGTATGCTTTTTCGCGGGATGAATCAATTCCCCGTCAAACCAGCGCCGCCATGACGGCCTGCACGATTTGTTCCGGTTCCGCCATGCGTCCCATGCCGGTTTCGCCGCAACTGAGCCGCCCGGATTCCGGTCCGACGAATTGCACGCCGTCCGCCCGCAATTGGGCGATGTTTCGCTGCACGACTTTTTTCTCCCACATTTCGCAATTCATCGCCGGGGCAAGCACGACAGGTCCGCGAAAGGAAAGGTAAACCGTACTGAGCAGATCGTCCGCGATTCCGTGGGCCATTTTTCCAAGCATGTTCGCCGTGGCCGGGGCGACGCACAACAGTTCGGCTTCGCGAGCCAGCTCAATATGGGCATGTATCTTCGTCGCGTCGAAGACCTCCGTGCGGACGGGCCGACCGGTCAGGGCCTCGAAGGTTCGCGGACCGACCAGCTCGACGGCCGAACGGGTCATGATCACGGAAACGCCCGCGCCGGCCTGCGCGAGTTTGCTCGCCAAGACCGCCGCCTTGTACGCCGCGATGCCGCCCGTGACCCCCAGCAGTATTTCACGACCTTGCATGTTCGCTCCCGATTACATTCCGGCGTCGCCGAAATCCGAGTCGAGCATCCCGGAATCAAGCCCGTCGGGGTGCGTCGTTTGCAGGTTGCCGTCCATATCGAGGTAAATCTTGTCTTCGATGATTTCCTGGATGACGATCGACAGCTTATCTTTTTTGTCCGATTCGATGAACGGTCTCGCCCCCTTGTTCAGGTAAACGAGCCGCTTTTGAATGAGCGACGACAGTTTGAAACGGCCGCCGACCTTTTTGATCAGTTTCTCTTCTTTCAATTCTTCAATCATGATTCGTTCCTGTTGATGTAACGAAAAAAAGCGTTCGGCGGCGATCATGGCGTGACCGCTCTGCCTTGTCATCGTATGACACAAGAATTTGGTTTTTTGGAAAACATGGAGCTGGAAGCGTCAGCGCCCGGTTGTTTTCCCGTCGCTCACGCTCCGGGCTCCGTGTCGACGATTGGTTCATTCAATTCAATGATTTCAATATCCCGTGCAGTTCGCCGGTCGCGACGGTCAAATCGTCATTGACCACCTGGTAGGGGTAACGATCGGCCAAATCAAGTTCTTCAATGGCCTGGTTCAGTCGGCGTTCGACCGCTTCCTGCGATTCCGTTCCGCGTTTGGCGAGCCGCTCCCGCAGCACGTCCCGGTCTTTCGGGCGGATGAAAATCAACACCGCCTCGGGGAACCGTTCCCGCACTGCCAAGCCACCCTGCACGTCGATTTCGAGGACGACCCACTTGCCGGCATCGCGTTTCGATTCGACTTCCTCACGCAACGTTCCGTACCACGTTCCGCCATGAAACACCTCGAAACATTCGAGGAATTCGCCGTTTTCGCGTTTCCGACGGAACTCGTCCGGATCGAGAAAATGATACTCGACGCCGTCGGTTTCCCCCGGTCGCGGCGAACGCGTCGTCGCCGAAACGCTCAACACGAGCGGCAGGTCGGAAATTTTGAACACTTCCCGCAGGAGTGTCCCTTTCCCGACCCCGGAAGGCCCGGAGACCACGATGATCCGGCCGCCGCCATCCGCCGTCATGCCGTCATTCACCCCCATGTTCGCGCGTTCCTTGTTTCAAACGGAATGCAAATCATTCGATATTCTGTACCATTTCGCGAATCCGCTCAATGACGGCTTTCAGTTCGACGACGACCTTCGTGATGTCGGAATCGTTGGCCTTCGAGCCGATGGTATTGACCTCGCGGAACATTTCCTGCGTCAAAAAATCAAGCCGCCGCCCGCAACCGTCTTTCGGTTCGATTTCGCCGATCACGCCGCCGAACTGCTTCAAATGGCTGCGAAACCGCACGATTTCCTCGGAAATGTCCGACCGGTCGGCGAACAGGGCCGTTTCGCGAACCAGATCGGCGGGGTCAAGCGTCAAATTCTGCTCGGCCATGACGCGACCGATGCGTTCCTGCAGTTTCGCGCGATACTGTTCGGCCACGTTGGGCACGAATTGATCGATTTGCGTGATCAACTCCATCAACTGGCGACCGTTTTCCCGGAGGTCGGCGGCCATGGAAAGGCCCTCCTTTTGCCGCATCGTTTGCAGTTCGGCGATGGCCTGTGTGACTGCCGCTTCGAGTACGGGCCAAACGGAACCGGCCTTGTCGTCCGCGTCGATGGTTTCCCGGACAACGCCCGGCAGTGCCAAAAGTTGTGCCGGCTCGACGGAAGCTTCAAGTCCCAATCGGGCGTTCAATTCGCGAAGCTGAGCGACGTAATGCGACAGAACCTGCTCGTTGATTTCGTAATCGGACACTTCCCCCAAACGGACGATGCGCACATGCACGTTGATCGTTCCGCGGCGCAGGTTTTCGCGAATCAGATTTTCGACTCCCGGTTCCAGCGCGGCGTAACCGTCCGAACTACGCAGGGAGATTTTCAAATAGCGGTTGTTGACGGCCTTGATTTCGACGGACACACTGACGTTGTCCCGGCGAACGGTCGCACTCCCGAATCCGGTCATACTGAGCAAGGGAAACACCTCTCAATCCGCCGCCGAAACAATGCAGTAAGTTTTGCGGCGGCCTCGGCGAGACCGCCCTACCTTCAAGGCGGGAACTCAATCGGCGGTCGTCCCGGATTGCGTTTCCGTATTGGCACTCGCGCCGGCACCGGCTCCCGTTCTTTCGCCGGTTCCGACTCCGGAATCAGTTGACGAAGCGGCAGATTTATTGCTGAACAGGCCGCTGTCTTTCGCGTCCGACGGTTTGAAAGCGATGTGGATCCCGATGCACATCAGGAACCAGACCGCCGCGGCGACGATGGTGACTCGCATAAAAGTATCGCCGGCCTTGGTCCCGAAGGCACTCTGGCCGCCCATGCCCCCGAAAGCGCCGGCCAAGCCGCCGCCCTTGCCCCGCTGAATCAAAATCAGCAGAATCAGAAACGCACAGAGTAGCGACAGCAGCATCGCAACGATAATTGGTAACATTTTCTTTTCCCCGGTTATGCCGTAATAATAATGTGAATTATTTCACGCCGTTGATGATTCCCATGAACGCGTCGACTTTCAGCGACGCACCGCCGACCAAAGCGCCGTCGACGTTCGGCTTGAGCAAAATGTCTTTCGCGTTTTCGGCCTTGACGCTGCCACCGTATTGAATGCGGACGACTTCGGCAACGTCTTTTCCGTAACGTTCGGCGATCAGGGCCCGGGTCGAAACATGCACTTCCTCCGCCTGTTCCGGCGTGGCGACCTTGCCGGTTCCGATGGCCCAAACCGGTTCGTAGGCGATGACGACTTTTTTCATCTGCTCGGCCGAAACGCCCGAAAGCGAACCGTCGAACTGGCGGCGGATGACCTGATCGGTGACGCCGGCCTCCCGTTCGGAAAGCAGTTCGCCGACGCAGAGAATGGGGGTCAACCCCGCCGCAAGCGTCGCAACCACTTTCTGGTTGATCAGTTCGCTCGATTCGCGCATGATGTGACGGCGTTCGCTGTGCCCCAAAATGACGTATTGGCAACCGACGTCTTTCAGCATCGCGGTGCTGACTTCGCCCGTAAAAGCTCCATCTTTCTCAAAATATACATCTTGCGCACCCACTCCGATTTTTGACCCGGCCAAGGCGTCACTGACCGATTTAATGTACACGCTGGGGGGGCAAACGGCAATATCAATATCGGCGACGTTTTCCGCTGCGGTTTTCAATCCCTGGGCCAGAGCGACGCAGGAAGCGAGATTCAAGTTCATTTTCCAGTTACCGGCAATCAGCAGACGTCTCATTTTTTGATTCCTAAATGGTTGTATTCAATTGGCTTGAGTATTTTAAATTTCGTGCGGTATTCGTTGGGTTTTGCATTGCCCGTAGAGTATCCGCTTCAAATTGAAATCCGACACCTCGGCACAAAAGGCAACATTATATCATGATGCAGGAAAAATGGGAATTGGGAAGGGGGTTCCGGTATGGCATTTTCCGATAATTATATTATGTACGGTATTTTCTCATTTGGGTGCGCCGGGAATTGGTGTCAACTTGCCCGGTTGTTTCCCGTGGGATAAAATGGCTTGAAGACCGAATCTGGTGCCGAAACCGTAAATCGCCAAATCTCAACCAAACCAAAACGCCCCATGAAACGCACAGCAGGCCATCTTGTAACGATTTTCGGTCTTGCGCTGTTGTTTCTGCTGTTATTGGCGATTCTGACCTTGTTTTTCGGGCGGCGATATGTCAGGCCGCTTTTGCCGGAATCCCTTGCCGCGATGTTGTTTCCGCCGTTGGCGACGCCCGTCGAAAGCGATTATGGGCCGATTTTTGCGCCGCCCGAGCTTCCTGAACCGCCATCGTCCGTCATTCGCGCCGCCAAGGATTGGGCTGAAGTCAGGGGCTGGGAATTCGAGCCTTGCGAACGGGTTTCATCTGATTTTCGGATATTCGAAACGGAACGCCAATCCCGGCCGCAACGATTTCGCGTGTACGACGATCCGGATTATGCGACCTGCCTGCGATACGTTCGCGCAAGGGTGACCGACCGCGGCACGGAAAACGCCATGCCGGGGCAATGGCTGCCGGGGCACCGTTTCGGCGGCGATGCGCGGCGCGATTTCGAGGCGATTTTGTCACGGCGGCCCGATTTCTTTTACGCGGCCTATCTGCTCGGCTGCTGGCACCGTCAAAGCGGCGACGATGTGACGGCAACGCGGTATTTTGAGCAGGCTTACGCGTCGGCCCCCGTCGTGTTGGTTTTGTCGTTCGACCTGATTGAACTCGCCGAAAGCTGGGAACAGAACCGCCCGCCGCTTGTAACGCTGATCAACAGCCGCACCTTCGCGCACAACATCGACCTGACCTATCATTATGGCATTGACGACGACGTGATGGTGCGTTATCCGCTTTTGCAGGCCGACGAAAACGGGCTGGTCCTTATTCCCGCCGAATCCGACTGGCTGAGTTGGGAACGCGCTTATTATACCGGCCACCGGGCGATTGATTCGCAGGGGCATCCTTCGCAAATCTCGCCGCAACGGGAAACGCTTCCCGACGAACGGCCGGCCGTTGCGAGGGCGAGCCGGAAATTCGACACCGCCTGGCGATTTCGCGGGCGAACGAAAGTCGCTCTCGTGCAGCATGAGGAAATCGTCGTGCGACCTTATGACACGAATCCCATGCGAAGCGATCCGTTTTTCGACCCGGTTTGGGGTACGCAACAATCGCTGGGCGTATACGAACGTGTCGCCGCGTTTTGCGAAAGCCGGAATGAGCCGTCCTGGTTGTACGACCGCGGAACGCTTGTGCCGATGACGCATGATCGCCCGACCTTTTGGCATCGCGGCCGCATCGTGCCTTTCGACGCGTCTTGGCATGACACGGGTGGTTTAGAAATGTCAAACGTGCCGAAGGCGGGGTTTGCGTTGACCGAATCGGGCATGATTCGGCCGCTTGACGGAGCGTGCCTTGCCGTGATCAATTCGCAAGATCCGCGTTCGCTGACCTGGTTTTTGCAACAAACGGGCATGACGCGAAGTTCGCTCATTGAGAAAATACAAACTTGGCTCTCCGGTCATGCCCCCGATGACGAAATCGCCGTTCGGAGTGATCAGGGGCTTGTCGTTGCCGCAGTCGACCGCGACAACGCCGCCTGGTTGGTCAAGCTTGTCCCAATTCCCGCGTCAGCCGATGCGACGAAGGACAGCGAAATACCGTCATACACCGTGACGACGCTTCGCATCGGAAGTCTGCCCGGTGTCTATCCCTGTGCAACCGCTCCATGACTGTCGCGGCTCTGATTTTTGTCCCTCGCTTACGCTTCGGGCTCTGATTAAGCGAATCAGGGTGCGTTGATAAATTTATCAACTTTTTTGCGGGATCATTGAAATATTCTCCGATTTTGGTTATCCTGCGTAAGTTGGAGATGTTTTTTTGCGGCACGAATATCGTCGCTCAATTCAATATTGTCATGCAAAGGGTGTAATTCACATGGGACTGACTTTCATCGACGCGGGCACCTTGCCGCTGCTTTTCGGGGCGATCAACCCGATGGTGATCGACGCCATCGTCTTTTTCGGGTTTCTTTTTCTGGTCGTGTTCATCGGCATCACGATGAGCCGCAGCGGGCAGGACACCGGCGAATCCTACTTCCTGGCCGGTCGCGGATTGGGCTGGTGGCTGATCGGTTTTTCGCTGATCGCGGCCAACATTTCGACGGAACAGTTCGTCGGCATGTCGGGGCAGGGGGCCATGAATATCGGACTTGCCATCGCAAGTTATGAATGGATCGCGGCGGTGACGCTGATTATCGTGGGATTCTTCTTCCTGCCGAAATTTCTCAAGGCCGGAATTTACACCATCCCGCAATTTTTGGAATACCGCTACAACAAACCGGCCCGCGTCATCATGTCGCTCTCGATGATGTTCGTCCTGGTGATCGTCACGAGCACGACCGTGATTTATTCCGGTGCCAAGCCGTATCTCGTTTTCTTCAAGGACGTTGACATCGTTTTGAAACTGGCGGAGCAAACCGTGTTTGACGGCAACCCGCTCAACCTGACCACGCTCGGCTGGATCATCGGCATCATTGCCGCCAGCTACGTGTTCATGGGCGGCCTGAAAGCCTGTGCCTGGGCCGACCTCCTGCAAGGTTCGGCGCTCATCGTCTGCGGCGGGGTGATCCTGTTCTTCGCCATGAACGCGCTGGGCGACGCCGACGAACCGACCATGGCCACGGCCATGCAAGTGATGGACCTCGACCAGAAAACGATCGAGGAAACCGCCCCGAAACTGGTCGA
>JAVBQX010000121.1:0-3078 GCA_031548645.1 Thermoguttaceae bacterium | reverse complement strand
GCAGAGTGACGGCAAGGAGTTCTTTCATGCGACGCACAAAAACCTGCTGACTGGTGCGGATTCGGCCCTGACGGTCGACGGACTCACGGCGGCGGAGATCGCCTTCATGGAACAGGTCAAGCCGAACGGACGTCCCTTGGGAGTGCCCGCTTCGATTCTGCTCGTGCCGACCGCTTTGAAAGTCGTGGCGGAGATGCTCATGAAGAGTACGATCCTCAACGAAACGACGAAAGAGGACAAGGGCAAGCCGAACCAGAATCCGCATGCCGGGAAATTCGAGGTCGTTTCCAGTTCCTATCTCTCGAATCCCGCGATCAAGGGTACGAGTGCGAAGGCCTGGTATCTGTTCGCCGATCCGAATCGTCTGCCCGCCTTCGAGGTCGCCTATCTTGGCGGTCAGGATCGTCCGACCGTCGAACGCGCCGACGCGGACTTCAACGTGCTTGGCATCCAATTTCGCGGGTACATCGACTTCGGCGTCAAGGAGCAGGACCACCGCGGCGTGCTCAAAATGAAAGGCGAAGCGTGAAGCAGTGTGGAGTGTGGAGTTTGGAGTGTGGAGTTGTTTTCATTCCTCGCTTTGCGGTTGGAATGGCTCTCCCATTCTGCATTCTGCATTGGCCAGTTTTTTAGTTTTCACAATTTTTTGAAAGTTCAAAATGGAAGCTCGTTTTATACACGAAGGCAAAGCGATTGATTATGTGCCCGCGACGGACGTTTCGGCGGGGACGGTGGTAGTGATCGGGGATCGGGTCGGGGTTACGTTCGTGGACATCCCGGCCAATGTGCTCGGCGCCTTGCAACTGGTCGGCGTATTCGACTTCGCAAAGGACGGCACGGTCATCCCGCTCTACGGCAAGGTCTATTGGGACGCGACGGCGAAGAAGGCGACGCTCACGGCCAGCGGCAATACGCTGATCGGCATCGCACTGGCGGAGGCCGTCGCGACGGACACCGAAGTGCGCGTGAGACTGAATTGATGGATATTTTGGCGAAAGGAGCCCTCTGGCTGGCGCAAAAGCAGGAGAAGTTTTGCGGCAGCGACATCATTTACGTTCGCAACGGTGAGCGGTTGCCACTCACGGCGACTTACGGGCGCACCGAATACGAAATTCAAGACGAATACGGCGTGAAGATCGGCGCCCATGCCGTGGACTTCATCATCCGGACGAATCTTTTACCATTCGAGCCGGAGACCGGCGACGGCATTATCGTCGGGGACACGAAATACGAGGTCATGCCTCTGGGAAATCAAAAATGCTGGCGATGGTGCGATGCCCACCATCATTTACGACGAATTCACACAAAAGAAATATGAGGACATTTATGTTCGAGCGTTTGAAAACGTTTTTTACCGGGCTTCGTTACATCTGGAAATACTCCGAACCGCTGACTTCGTTTTTGCGGCGGCTGACGACCTATCCGGGTATCGAGTATCCCGACGAGCTTCGTGCCTGGCTGCGGCCTTTCCTGCTCGATGTTTCGCTGCTCACGGCGATGACAAAGAACACCATCGACGACAAGATCGCGATGGCCGCGATTCACATCGTCGACTGCGATCAGGCCTGGGAGTCCGTGTACAAATTGGCCGTACTTGCCCGCAAGAACGGCGTCAAAATCCCGGAAGACGCCGCGCAGAGCGACGTCGCCGACGCCTTTTACGAGGTCGCCGACGCGGTCCCGGTTGAAAATCCGGCCATCGTCATCGCGGCGGTCGGGCTGATCATCCAGCTCATTCAGTTGCTTCGCAAGTAGTTTATTCACCACGAAGAAACGACGGACATGAAGTTTTGAAAATTATCCTTCGTGGTTCAATCATTCAAAAAACAGGAAAATACGTATGAAACGATCCTATTTGATCAGTTTGTTTGTTGTGTTGGTTTTGACCGGCTTTGTTTTTGGTCAGTCGGTCGCCATTGACGGGCCGAACAACGCCGGAGTCGGTGAGCTTTGCGTGTTCAATTTGACCTCGGAGGAAGCCATCGCCGACTGGGCGATCATCCCGCAGGCGGAGTTTTATGTCGACACGTCGAAGCGAACGCTCGTGTTTTCGACGCCAAAAGCCGGAAATTACACGATTATCGCGGCCACCATCGTCGAGGACAAACCGATTGTTTTGACGCATGCCTGTCGCTACGGTGGCGACAATGTGCCGAATCCGGAGCCGGAACCCGAACCGCCGAAACCGCTGACGCTCAAAGACTGGGTCACCCAAAATATCCCAGCGGATGGCAAAAAGGATACGAAATATCTTGCGGAATGCTTTGACAATGCGGCCTCGGGTATGGAGCGCGGAATGATCCGAACAGTGGACGCCGCTTATGCGTCCGTCAGGACATGTACGCAAACAAAGGTTAGCAACAAAGTATGGACGACGTTCTTCGACGGCCTCGCGGCTCAGGTCCATGAAAAATTGTCTAACGGCACGACGAAGGATTTGGCGGCGCTGTATCGGCAGATTGCCCAAGGTTTGCGAGCCGAGGTCATGGCGCCGGACAACTGCCCAAGCGGAAATTGTCCGGCGAAATAACCGGGCGATATTCAAAAAATCAAAACAGCATCGCGAAACATGGCCGAGAAAGCTGGGAAGGGAGCAGCCTATGATCCAGCGATGCGTCTTGATGTCACATTGGAATGGGGGGTAAGAAAAACAGCCAGGACTTACCGGTCCTGACTGAGAGCAACGTGCAAGGCAAACAACTTTTCCTTGCACTTTATCAATATCGTTTGCATGACGATATTTCTTGACCGGAAATGGCGGTCAGGAAAATTTTACTTGATGATCAATCGTCGGTTGATGATGGGCTTGCTGAGAATAAGTCTTGATAAATTTCCATACCGACTTTCAAGCAAAAAAGTAAATGGGCTGAATGTCAGGACAACAGCCACCCAATCATTCAGCCCAGGCTTCGAGTACGACTATATCATAATCGGTATTTTTTTTCCATGACAAGTGGAGATGATTTCCCCTTGTCGTAGAAAAAACACAAACATTTGTCGAACATATTTTGAATTTCAAGAAATAACAAGGCCGGAAACGGGGACACAAGCTATCATCAGAACCCCCGCACCCGGCCC
>JAVBQX010000325.1:0-3937 GCA_031548645.1 Thermoguttaceae bacterium | reverse complement strand
GATCGGGCAATGGGCGATTGGCGCGATGGAGGAATTCGTCGAAGCGGGACACCCGGAACTCGTCCCGGCGGAAGAATATGCCAAGTGGCTCGAATCGGACGTGCCGAAACCGAATCGTGACGCCCTCATCAAGTTGTGGGGCAGCGTGCCCGGCAAGCAGATGACGATTCAAAAGGATGAGAAACCGTATCTTCTGGTAACGCGGGTCAAGCTCGGTAACATCGTGCTGATGCCGCAACCGTCGGCGGCGATCATCAACGCGACGGATGACAGCGAAGCGAGTGAAGAGCAAAAATCGGACGCGATGACCGCCGTACATGGCACGAATCAGGCCCCACCGCATTTTTATCTCGGGGCGTATCTCTGGGTACGGCACGGTTTCAAGGCCGATGCGATCATGCACTTTGGCACGCACGGTTCGCTCGAATTCACCAAGGGAAAATCGGCGGTGCTCAGCGACGAATGTTGGCCGACGATTTTAATCGGCGATTTGCCGCACATTTACCCGTATATCATCAACAACATCGGTGAGGCGATGGTCGCCAAACGTCGTTCGAGCGCAGTCATTGTGACGCATTTGACGCCGCCGTTTGCGAAGGCGGAACTGTACGGCGAACTCGACCAACTCAAGGATAAGCTGCACGAATACAATACCGTCGAGGGTGACGCACTCAAGGGAGAAATTCTCAAAACGATCACTGAACTGGTACGCACAAACGATCTTTTCAAGGAAATCGGTTATAAGGCTAATCCGCCGGAAGCGGAATCCGAGGATTTTCGATTACCAGTGGAAAAAATTGAACCGTTGGAAGAGTATCTCGAAGAAATCCAATATGCCGACATTACCGAAGGTTTGCATGTCATCGGTCGTGATTGGACCGATCAGCAAATCAACGACACGGTCGTTGCAATGCTCGGCGATACGGGCTTGTCGTATATCGATGATATTCGCAAGAAACTCGGCGACAAAGCCGCCGACACGCCCGAAGTCAAAACGGAAGCGGTCCAATGGTTTGTCACCGAAGTTCTGGCAGGTCGTATCACTAAAGAGATGGTCGAAACACCCAAACCCAAAGAAGCCGAACCCGACAAGGCCGACGATCAGAACAAGGACAACCAGAGCTCGCAGCTTGAACAGGGGGCACCTAACGAGAGCCGTAATAGTGATGTAACGGACGAAGTTGATAAGACGAAAGACGATGCAGCCGAACCGGCAAAAGACACTGCCCCAACAGAAATCGCTGATAAAAAAAAGCCGGACGATAATGCAAACGACAACGAACGAAAGGCCGACAATAATAATGCCCCCCGTCATCCTGGCGTCGGAATGGGTGGCAGGTCTCTAGCAGATATGCCATCGGCAATGCGTGAATCGATGAAACAACGTCGTGCGGAAGATAATCATTCTGAAGAAAATGCCCCCTCCGACGGTATGGGAAAAGATGCAGGCTCCAGTGGTAACGATCAACAAATTGACATACCTCGTGGTGGAATGCCCCCGGGTGATATGGGGGAAGGCATGAGAGGCAGCGGTCGTGGCGGTATGGGCGGCATGATGGGTATGACGACATCCGACCTCGACAAGAAAAAGGAAGAACCGGAAGACAAACCGCTTGCGCTTTTCGAAGCGACCGAACGTCACGCAAAAAATCTCCGGGAATCGATCCCGAACGAATTGAACGCGATGATGACGGCACTTGGCGGCGGTTACGTCAAGCCGTCGAGCGGCGGCGATGCGATCATCAACCCGGAAGCGGTGCCGACCGGCCGCAACATGGCGTCGATCAACGTCGATCAAACGCCGACACCGGAAGCGTACAACATCGGCCAAAAACTGACGGATCAAATCATTGACGATTTTCTCGCTACGCATGAAGGGGCGTATCCCCGGCGGATCGCCTGCACGCTTTGGGGGGGCGAATACATCCGTACCCGTGGCGTCGTGCTCGCGCAGGCGATGGTTTTGTTGGGTCTCAAACCGCGTCGTGATTCGCGCGGCGTCGTGTATGACGTTGAGGTGATTCCCTCGGAAGAGTTGGGGCGACCTCGCATCGACATCGTCGTACAAACCTCGGGACAGTTTCGCGATGCCGCCGTTTCGCGGATCGAACTGCTCGACAAGGCGGTGATCAAGGTTGCGGAACTCCCCGACGAAAAATTTCCGAATTACGTCAAACTCAACTCACTGGAAACCGAATTGACGCTGAAGAAAGACGGCATGTCGGCGGCCCAGGCACGGGAATACTCGACGGCGCGCATTTTCGGTTCGCCGACCGGTGATTACGGAACCGGCATCATGGGCTCCGTTTCACGCGGCGAACCCGGTTCCGACGAGGCGGGACGTGTCGCAGACCGTTACATTCAAAACATGGGTGGCATGTATCGCAGTGGTAAAGTCTGGGGCGTCCCCGTCAAGGGATTGCTTGAATCGCAACTCAAGGGAACCGACCTGATGATCATGTCGCGTTCGTCAAACACCTGGGGGCCGCTCAGCCTTGATCATGTTTATGAATTCAATACGTTGGCTCTGGCCGTTCGCGAAAAAACCGGCACCGATCCCGGCATCTGGTTTAGCGATTTGCGAAATGGTTCGCGTCCCCGTGCAACGACGGCGGTCGGGGCGATTCGCGAAGAAGCCCGCACGACGATTTGGAATCCGAAATATATCGAAGGCATGAAAAAGGAAGGGGCGAGTGCCGCGCAGGCACTCGTCGAACCGCTCCGCAACATGCAGGGTTGGAATTTCATTCAGCCCGATACGATTGATTCGTCACTTTGGGATGAAACGTACAACGTGTATATTGAGGACAAACACGATCTCGATTTGAAAGCGTATTTCGAGGAAAAAAGTCCTTACGCGTTGCAGGATTTGACCGCCGTGATGTTGGAATCGGTCCGCAAGGGAATGTGGCAGCCGTCGGAGGAAGTGGTGCAAAATCTCGCCGATTTGCACATCGAAATGGTGAGTAAGCATGGTGCCGGTTGTTCGGGCGACACCTGCGGTAATCAAAAACTGCATGCGTTTCTCGGTCAACACGCCTCGACCGCCGTGCCGATGAACGCCTATCAGGCGGCGTTGGCCCAAGTCATGCAATCACGAGCTTACGCACCCGCCCCGGAAGTTCAAGGGATGCAACTGGAGGAAAAAACGATCTCGCTGAAATCGGAAGAACAAACTCATGTTTCCGCCCCGTTTTTCATTTCGATGATCGTTTTGACCATGACGCTGATTTTTCTAGGAGGTTTTGTGTTTGTAAAAAGGTGATTTATGGTCAATACTTGCCCATAACAAAAAACCACCCGACAAATTTTTGTTGCCGGGTGGTGACATTGAACAATCACGAAAGACAAACGACGTCATTTTTCCGCTTGCTGACGTTTGACTTCGGTGAGGAGTGATTTTTCATCGACGCCGGTCAGTTTGGCAATCGCGAGACCACATTGTTCGTCGGCTTGGTAGAATCTTGCGACGGCGCGGGTTTTGATTTCGAGCGGCACGCCGTCCATCGCGTCGCGCACGTTTGAGGCCAAACGTACCTGCTCGTCTTTCGGTAGCAATTTGTACAAAATGCCCGGCTGCGAGTAATAATCCTTGTCCTCGCGATGATTGTAGTTGAACGCATCGCCGTCCAGCGCGAGCGGCGGTTCATTGTACATTGGGTTCTGCTTGGGGCCGCCAAAACTGTTCGGCTCGTAATTGACGCTTCCGCCGCCGTTGCCGTCGAAACGCATCTTGCCGTCACGATGGTAATTGTGCATCGGGCAGCGCGGGGCATTGACCGGGAGACTCTCGAAATTGACGCCGATGCGATAACGATGGGCGTCGGCATACGCGAACAACCTGCCCTGCAACATTTTGTCGGGCGAAAAACCGATTCCCGGTACGACATTGCCCGGATCGAAGGCCGATTGTTCGACCTCTGCGAAATAATTTTCC
>JAVBQX010000274.1:0-11438 GCA_031548645.1 Thermoguttaceae bacterium | reverse complement strand
GTTTTTTCAAACGGTTCTCACGACAATGACAAAACATATCTTTATCACGGGCGGCGTGGTCAGTTCGCTCGGCAAGGGGTTGACCAGCGCGTCGATCGGAATGCTGCTCGAAAGTCACGGCCTTTCGGTGCGGATGCAGAAACTCGACCCGTATTTGAACGTCGACCCCGGCACGATGAGCCCTTTCCAGCACGGCGAAGTGTACGTGCTCGACGATGGTAGCGAAACGGACCTCGACCTGGGACATTACGAGCGGTTCACCAACGGGCCGCTGACGCGCAACAGCAGTTGGACGACCGGGAAAATTTACCTCAACGTGATCGACCGCGAACGCCGCGGCGAGTACCAGGGCAAGACCGTGCAGGTCGTTCCGCACGTGACGAACGAAATCAAACGGGCGATTCGCAGCCTCGAAGCGGACGACGTCGACGTGGTCATCACGGAAATCGGCGGCACGGTCGGCGATATCGAGGGTTTGCCGTTCCTTGAGGCGATTCGGCAATTTTCGCTCGACGTCGGCAAGGAAAACTGCGTGTACGTGCACCTGACGCTCATCCCCTTCCTCAAGGCGGCCCGCGAGCTGAAGACCAAACCGACGCAGCACTCGGTCGGGCAACTTCGCGAAATCGGAATTCAGCCCGACTTCCTGGTCTGCCGGACCGAACAGCCGATCAGCCGCGAGGAAATCGACAAAATCGCGCTTTTCTGCAACGTGCAAAGCTCGCACGTCGTCGAGGAACGCGATTGCGAACTGTCGATTTACGAAGTGCCGCTTTCGCTCGCCGGGCACGGGCTCGACCGCCTGATTCTCGAACAACTGCACCTCAAGGGGCGCACCGAGCCGGATTTGGCCCACTGGTACGAAATTTTGCAGCGGCTGCGAACGCCGGAACACCAGGTGACCATCGCCGTTGTCGGAAAATACGCCAAGCACAAGGACGCGTACAAGTCGATTTACGAAGCGCTCGACCACGCGGGCATCAGTAATCGCACGAAAATCCGCATCGAACGCATTCCCAGCGACCTGCTCGACCGCAAGGAAACGCAGGAAACGATTCGCGCGGCCGACGGCATTCTCATTCCCGGCGGCTTCGGCGAACGCGGCACGGAAGGCAAAATCGAGGCCATCCGCATCGCCCGGGAAAACGGTATCCCGTTTTTCGGAATCTGCCTGGGCATGCAATGCGCGGTCATCGAATTCGCGCGACACGTTGCCGGGCTCGAAGACGCCAACTCGACGGAATTCGACAGCGAAACGCCGCATCCGGTCATCACGCTGTTGCCCGAACAGCACGCGGTTAAAAATCTCGGCGGCACGATGCGGCTCGGGGCCCAACCGACCGTGCTTCGCGAAGGCAGCCGCACGGCGGAAAAATACGGCACGGTGGAAATTTCGGAACGGCATCGCCACCGTTATGAATTCAACCCGGAATTTCGCGAAACTTTGGCCGGCGCCGGGTTGCTCATCGCAGGAACCAGTCCCGACGACAAATTGGTCGAAGTCGTCGAAGTGCCGTCCCACCCGTGGTTTGTCGCCGTGCAATATCACCCGGAATTCCGTTCCCAGCCGACCAAGGCCCACCCGCTGTTCGACGGTTTCATCGCCGCCGCGGTCCAAAAAGTCAAACAGTCGACCGCCGGCGAATAGTCTTGAACGGACTGTGCCAGTAGATTATTCGGGCAATTATAGTGTTATCGAAATGATCTTTACCCTGTTTCGGTAGAATATGGAAATCACCCCATCGGGGTAATATATTGGCAGCCGGAACAATTCGATAACTTTGTATCAGCATCGTCATTGTTTTGCTGACCGAAACGGTCGGCATTTCTTCGTTAAAACTTTTTACAATTCGGGTGAAAATCGTATAAATTCTTTAAAAAATTTACAACGATGTGTATAATAAGCATCATGAGGACGGCCTGTGTTGCGAGATATCACGTAGTAACTTTGTGTGATGTTTATTTGCACCCTTCCTCAATATATTATGGTGACGGTGAGTTTTTTACTGCAATAGCGGCTGTAAGCTGTTTTTTGACAACAAGTTAAACGAATTTGTTTGCGGTGCGATAATACTTGCCGACATAATCGCCATAATGTTGACCAGGAAAATTCAGTCGCTTGCCCTTCGTATTGGCGAGAGTTTTTGAAATCATTGTTTTTTTGTTGGATTTGGCACAATCCGTGCTTCTAACAAATAATCATCTTTCCAAAAACTCTTTTCAAACGAAAAACCTTGACTGACCTTCCCCCTTGGAGCAGAACAATGAGCGAAACGCCTAACACCCCCTCGACGAATCAGGAAGCCCCCCACGCAGCGGAATTGATGGAATTGGCTGCCTTGGTCGAAACCTTGCCCGATGAATTCAAGCAGTATTTTCAACCGGCCATGGAACGCGCCATGGAAAACATCGACCGGCGGCGGCGTATCCTCAGTTTCATTCAGGAGGCCCTTTCGCAGCTCCGGCTGGACATGAAATACCTGATGTTCGACCTCGAAGCCACCCGGCGGGAACGGGACGAGTATCGCAAAAAACTGGAGGGCTCCAACTGACACTTTTCGGATCGTTTGGGTATCAGGTCTTTTCGAGGATTTTTCATGCCTTCTGTACGAGCCTGCTTTTCGATTGACCCACCTTTGAGTACAGAGACAACCTGACTTTTCGACCGGACGGGACACGTTTTGATGACATGGTTTTCTTCTCCTTTCCCCATGTGTCAAAAAGTGTTCCGTTCTCTTTTCTTGTGAGCGGAACACGTGGCCGGAGGTATCGTTGTGACATTCGAAAAATACAATGGAATCATGCGCCCCATTTTCCGCCGTCTCAAAATGGCTCCAGCGCAGCCAGGATTTCCGGAGCGTCGAGGCGGTCGACCAATCGCGTTTCCCCCGGGAATGTGCGTGACCGATTGTGTTCGGCCAGCACGGTGAAGGTGCAGGCCCCGGCGGTCAGGGCGGCTTCCGTCCCGAGCAGGCTGTCTTCGAGTACCATCATTTCCGCCGGCGCGACGCCGAAACGTGCGGCGGCTTTCAGGTAAATTTCCGGGTTCGGTTTGCCGTGCACGACGTCGGCGGCGGTCATGATAAAATCGAAACGCGGGGCCATGTCGTATTCGGCTAAAACCGGCTCGACCAGGTAGGGCGAGCTGCTCGTGCAGATGGCTTTCGGCAGATTGAGACGCTCAATTTCCGCGAGCAGTTCGGGCAGTCCCGGCATCATGTTGAAACCGCCCTTGATCAATTCGAGAAAAACGATGTCCGATTCCGCCTGCAATTCCTCCCAGGTTTCGGGCAGCGAATACCAGTCAATCATCGTGGTGAACGACGCTTTCGGCGGCGACCCCATCACGGCGTGAGACAATTCGTCGGGATAACCGAACCCGCGTCGCCGCATCAATTCGCGTCCGACGCTGTTGTACAGGTCTTCCGTGTCGAACATCAACCCGTCCATGTCGAAGGCCACCGCCCGGATTTTCGGTCTTTTCATCGGTCTCTCGCTCCTCGAATGATCATGACAGCGGCGGGCACAAGCCTTGCCCGTTTTTCACATCGTAAGGCCTTCCATGAAATACCTAAGCCGCTTGGAAATTCCTGAACTCGGTGACACGGGAGTCCGTTTTCCCAAAGGGTAAACGGACGGCTTCAAGGAAAATTTCAATTGGCTATGGTATAACATATTCGTGCGGCAGGTCAAGCGGTTTGAACGTCATGGCAATCACGAAACGGATCGCATGGATGGATATTTTCCAAGGCACGTGATTTTTCCCGGTCAAAATGATACAATGATATTTGCTTGACTTGAACGGGAATGTCTTTTTATCTGAAAGGCGGAAACATGAAACGACGCGATTTTCTCACCACACTTTCATCCTTGACCGCGGGATTGGCCCTTGCCAAACACGACCTTTTCGCCGGGGTAATCGCCGGAAACGAATTGCAAACGAATTCTTCCGGCAATCCCGGCGGCATTCGGATTGATTCGCCATGCCAGGGTGCGGTCTTGCACCGGCGGTTGAAAGAACCGGTCGTCGGGTGTGCGGAAGACGCCAACGGAAAACCGCTCGCCCTCAAGGTCAACGTCACCGGTGAGGCTCCGGCGAACGCCGCGGTCAAGGTCAACGGCGTCACGGCCGGCCGTGAGGGAACAACCTTCGCGGCGGAAATCGAACTCCGGCAAAAGGTGAACGAAATCGTCGTCACTGCCGAAGAAAACGGCAAATCGGCCTCGGAATCGCGCATCAAGGTCTGGTGGCTGAAAAATTCCGTGCCGCGTTATCGTTTCACGGTCGATGACACGATTTTTTTCCTCCGCGATATCGCGAGCAAGCAATATAAGAGTCTTTTCGACGATTATTTTCTCGGACACATGCGCAATCTGCACGAGAAATACGGGACGAAAGTGGCGCTGAACCTGTTTTACGAATCGGAGAACGGTTTCACGCTCTCGGATTTTCCCGACCGTTACAAATCCGAGTGGCGGGACAACGCCGACTGGCTTCGACTTTTGTTTCATGCGAAGCGGGAATTTCCCGATGCGCCGTACAAGAATGCCCCGCCGGAGGAACTGATCGCCGATTTTCGCCAGGTCGAACGTGAAATCAAGCGTTTCGCGGGCGAAGAAAGCTATCTCCCGACGACCGTGGTTCATTTCGGTGAAATCCGCCCCGACGCTTACAAGCCCTTTGCCGGGGTCGGCGTCACGGCGCTGAGCGGTTATTTTCGGTCGGAAAGCAGTTATCCGGTCAGTTACCAGATCGACGAACCGCGTCGGGCATATCTGTTCGATCACGATTTCCTCGTCGACGTCGACAGCGGGATCACGTTCTCGAAAATCGACATGGTGCTCAACCTCACGTCGCTTAACCGGATCGTGCCGACCCTGGAGGCGGCGCTGGCCGATCCCAATACGGCGGAGTTCATCGACCTGTTGACGCACGAGCAGTATTTCTGGCCCTTTTACAAGAATTACATACCCGACCATTGGGACCGGCTCGACCGTGCGTTCGCCTTCGTGACCGAACGCGGCTACAGGCCGGTTTTCATCAACGATCCGCTGGCGGACATCGGTTGAGACCATCGGTTTCGGCCATGACCGATTCAATGAAACGGTTGACTTCGCCGGCGCGATACAGCGTCAAAACGTGCCGACCGTCGATGATTCTGTCGGGCTTCGTATGGTCGCACATCAAGACGTGATCGTGGGAGCCGTGTATCTGGCGAATCGGGAAGTCGCATCGTTCGGCGGGGTCGAGTGTAAAATCCTGCCGCCATGACTTCGGGTCGAGCGTCCAGGTGAAAAGCATCCGCAACTGCTGCGCGAAGAAACGCGATTTGCAGCCGAACAGTTGCTGCAAAATGATGACGCGTTCCGGCGAGCGAAAGCGTCGGGCAAGCGGCATCAGGCAACGTGCGGCGTGCTTGACGACGAAATGCCCCCCGGCGATGAGTCGCGGCATGTAGCGGCAGAAAAAATATGCGGCTCTGTAGCGTTTCGGGAACTCGGACGGTTTGCGGATCGTCGCGATGAGAATACAGGCCCGAGTGTCGAAATGCGCCGCGATCATCGGGGCCAACATCCCGCCGAGTGAAAGTCCGGCCACATAACAAGGTTGGCCATCCACCTGTTCGGCGATGGACGCGGCGAGTTTGTCTGCGTAATCTTCAAGCGTGTCACTTGCCTTGGCTTCAACCCAGGAAACGGAAATGACCTTTCGAAACGCGGCGGTTTGCCGTTGAAAAATATTTTCGTCCGCGGCCAGCCCCGAGACGAGCACCAGGGGATATGGGTTTTCAATCATCGTTCGCCCCCGGTTAAGTTCCGGCAATCTTTCTCAAAACATAATCGACATATAAGTAAGGCAAGGCCATGAGAATCAATATCCCGCGAAAGAGATATCGCAACGATGAAGAGGAAAAATAATTTGTACGACGCAGAAAATTTCTGAACAATACGACTGGAACACTGACCAAGGCAAAAGGTGTTTGAAACAATAAAAGCAGGATCAAGGAAAAAAGGCACAATAGCAGAAACAGGTTTTTCCGCATCAACGACAACGGTTCATCTACATCACGAATCAAATCCCGGGAGAACGCATCGCAGTATTTCGCAATGTATCTGTATTTCCTGGAAACAACCTTCGATCTCCCGTATTCGTGACGTTTGCTCCGAATTTCCCGGCGTCTTTCCCCTGAATCGCCGTTTTCCGAATGCTTACTGCATGAAACGGGTGTGTCAGCATCAACAGGGCAAGGTATTTGATGTTCTTTCAGGAACAAGGGATTAACTGCATGATTCAAGTTACACCTCCAATGCCGACTATCTATGATGGTTTGGACCCGTCCAATTGGATACAATTGTTACTTTGTGAGTGATATTTTATCGTATGAACGGGAAGGCGTGTACCCTGATTAAAAAATTTTTTGGAATATTTTATTTTTTCATAGTGTGATAAGTATTGTTAATAACCTGTCCCTTTCTTTATCGATGCGGCGTTGTTTCGCTGTTCGATCGCCCGCAGGTTGCCCGTCGGCGTTGGATATTGCCCCGAAACGCAGCCCGTGCAGAAATGGCGGCTCTCGAAACCGATCGCCCGCGCGACCGCGTTCATGTCGAGATAATGCAATGAGTCGGCCCCGAGCGTTTTCGCCATCGCCGGCTCAAGCGACGCGAGATGTTCGAGCGAAAGGTCGCACGGCGGTTGAAAATTTTCATGCGGGTCGAAAAAATACGACGATGCGAACAGTTCACGAAACGTCGGCATGTCGATCCCGTAAAAACAGGGCGCAACGATCGGCGGGCACGCGACGCGAACATGAATTTCCGCAACGCGACCGATGTCCCGCAGCCGCCGGAGCAACACGCGCATCGTCGTCGAGCGGACGATGGAATCCTCGACGAGAAAAACGCGTTTTCCTTCGAGCACTTCGGGGAGCGGCGTGTATTTCGATTCCGCCTTCTTCTGGCGGTACTCGCCGGCCTCGATGAACGTGCGGCCGCTGTACCGGTTGCGGATCAACCCTTCGAGACACGGAACGCCGAGCGCGTAGGCCATGCCGTCGGCGGCGGCTTTGCTTGTGTCGGGGACGGGCACGACGACCGTGTTGTCGTCGACGGCGATTTTTTCGCGTTTGGCCAGTTCCTCGCCGAGCCGCTTTCGGGCCAGGTACACGCTGCGCGTATCGATTTTGCTCGCGACGTTCGCGAAATAGACCCATTCGAAAAAACAATGTTTGCGCTCGATTTGTTCGACGAACGAATGCGTTTCGATCCCGTTTTCGCGCGTGACCAGCAGCATCGTGCCCGGCTCGACCGGCTTGATCTGTTCGTGCGTGAACCCGAGGTTGAACAGCGCGACGCTTTCGCTCGCCGCGGCGAACAGAGAGCCGTCGAACGCGAAACAGAGCGGCTTGAGCCCATGCGGATCGCGGGCGACGACCAGTTCCCCGCGGGCGGTCAGATAGGTGATGCAATACGCCCCGTCAAGCCGTTTCGCCAGTTCGCGACAGACGCCGACATGATCGACGGCGGCATGTTGTTTGCAGCGACCGTGCAATTGTTCGCCGATGATCCGGCTGATTTCATAAACGATCAGTTCCGTGTCGGTGTCGCCGGTGAGATTGATTTCGCCGTCGGCGAGCCGGTTTTCCATCAGTTGTCGGTAATTCGCGATGTTGCCGTTGAACGCGAACGAGAACCATTTCGTTTTGCGGAAATGATAGCGTTCCAGCGGCTGGGCATCGCATACGCGGTTTTCGCCCTGCGTGACGTAACGCACGTGCCCGATCGCGGCGGGGCCGGCGTGCCGCTGCACGAGTTCGTCATGCCTGGCCATTTGGCTGGCGAAGAAAATCTCGCTGACGAGCCCGAGTTCCTTGTGCGTCAACAGCACGGGCCGACGTTTCGCGCTGTACGAAGTCATGCCCGCCGCCGACTGGCCGCGATTCTGCAAATCCAAAAGCATCCGGGGAACGAGCCGCGAAACGTTCTCGCCCCCCAAATGATACGTCGCGGCAATGCCGCACTCTTCCTTCCGGTCACTCATTTTTGTTGGTGATGGTTACAGTGATATTTTACGCGAAACACTCAATACGCGTAGGTGGCGGGTACACCCATTCCGGCGGGGATGGTTCCCATTCCAACGCCGGAGTGCCCCGCAACGGGACTTCCCATCATCCGCCCGGCAATTTTCGCATACGCGTTGTTTTTCATTTGCGGCGACTCGATATTGTCCGCCGCGATCATGGCCGCGGGGATGTTTTTCTTTTCCTTCCGCAACAATTTCTCAACGCATTGCATCCAAAGCAGATCGCGTTGGGACGGCTGAAACGACTGGTGATAAGAGTCCGGGTTGAGCATCAGCCGCACCTTGTAACTGATGACCGGGATGTTGGCGTCCAGCGTTTTCGCCTCCTTGATGAAACGTTCCGCCTCGGGGAGGCAATCGGCCAAAAGTGACGCCCGTGCGACGGCCCAAAGGTAATCGTTCCGGAAGACGAACCGGTTCCTGTTTCCCTGGTAAGGGTTGGAAATGTCCGGAATGCCGGGGTTCGGCTCAATGGTCATGGCCGCCTCATACGCCGCGTTCAGCAGGTCGAGCGTTTCAGCCCTGTTCGAGTCGTTTGCGATTTCTTCCGCCAGCGTCAGGTACAGCATGATGCAGCCGGGAACCTTTTTGATCGTTTTCACGAAACCGAGCGTATCGTCCGTCAATCCCGCCTTGCAACGTGCGGCAAGGAGGCTCGCGAATTGCCCGTCTTGCACGTACATGCCGGGATAATTATTTCGCCCCTGTTGCTCCATGTTCGTTTTGATTGCGTCATTGGCCATGGTGAACATTTTCCGGGCGTTTTCCCCGTCATCGAATTTCAGGAAAAGCAGGCCGAGTTCATTCATCCGCATCGGATCCCGGGGAATTCCCCGCGAATTCGTTTCGTCGGTTTCCAACAGTTTCCGCAACGCGGCCAGGGCTTCGTCACGGGTGCCCGTTTCGGCGATTTCTTTCGCCTTCTGGAAACGCGATTCGGGGTTGCCAAGCTTCATCCCGGGTTGCGGGACGTAATTTTTGGAGGCGGTCACACGATCCAAATCTTCCTCGCGTTCCTGGTTCGCCAGTATTCTCGCGATGCTTTGCATGAGGTTGTTTTGTTCCTGTTTCGTGAGTATTCGTTCGGAATACTCCAGGGCCAGGTCGATTTCCCCTTCCAGGGCGGCAAAGGTCGCCAGGTTTTTGAACGATTCATTCCAGGTCGAATTCCAGATGACATTCTCTCCCGCCGCCTGCAATTTCGTCAGGTTTTCACGCATTTGCTTGGCCATATTCGCGGCGGCGTCATATTCCCCCATGCGGGTCAGGGCCTGAATGAAGGTCTGCCAGGCGTGTTGCTCGCGAAGCACGATCCCTTCGACCTGCACACGGTGGCTCCGGTTCTGGTCGTTTTGTCTTTGCGCCTCTTTCGTCGCGTTTTGCATGGCCTGGTCCACCGCCTGGTTGGCCGCGTCCTGCGCCCCCATCGCGGACAACAGGACGGCACATTGCAGGTGTTGCGAATAATCACGCGAACGGGATTCCGTGTTTCGGGAAAGCTGTTCCTTCCATTTCATCGCATCGTTCAAGTCGGGCTGTTCTTTCGCAAGGAATGCCCGTGCAAAAGCGGAATAACTTTTTTCCTTGATCGGGGCATCTTTCGCATTTTTCAATTCGGCACCTTGTTCGTCTGAAGGTTGGGTTGAAAAAGTTCCGCCCATTCCGCCATAAGCCGAGGCCGGATAAATGACATTCCCGTAATCGTCACGCATGACTTGCGGTCTTGGAGAATAATTGAAGTAACCGTTCCCGTCAGGTTGGGCCGATTGCAGAATGCCTGCGATTTCCTGCGGACTCTTTTTTTGCGGCACCGGAGGTTCCGTATTGGCCAATCGGCGTGTCGCCATGTTTTGAAGCCGTGATCGAATGTCGGGGAAAAGCGGCTGGTTGTTGTCATACGATTTTGGCAGCGTATCGAGAATATGCTCCGCCGCGTCGTTCATCCCGGATTCACGCAACAGTTGCACGTAGGAAACCAGCGGTTCCATGACCTGGTGGTATTGTGGAGAATAGTGTTGCGGCATGTATTCCTTCGACAGTACGATTTCCTGTTGCATCGCGTTGATCGAAAGACGCATTTGCTCCAGTGCCGGCTCCAGATTCTGATCGAAATTTTTCCCCTTGAGCGCGGAATAGTCCGGCTTTTCAAGACTCCACGCGTCGAAATTCGGTTGGCCGGATGTTGTCGAGAGCTGGGTCGCCCTGTTCGGCAGCGGGGCCGGCGTAATTCCGTAGGCCGGTGGTTGGGCCGGCGTAACTTCGAGTGTCGCGGCGGGCGGCTGCGTTGACGGAGTTGAACTGAAGGGATGATCCTGTGCCGGACAAAGTCTTGTATCAAACGAAAAGCCGGCTGTCATCATGGTCAAACACAACATTGAGCTAACGGATCGTATCGTCGGAAAATTTTTCATGGCAACCTCCCGTGGAAAAGGGGTATCCTGTTTTGAAAGCATATTCACTGACGCCATTATGGCCCATGTTGTGGTCAAAATCAATGCGGCCTCAGTTCGTAACATCACCTTTGTGACCGGGTGCAAAAAATCTCACGTCGACGTCATAGGGATCCAGTGCCAGTCCGTTGTCCGTTCGTTTCATTCTTTCGACGACCATCAACGAACAATGATCGTGTGTGCCGCCCCAAATGTTGCCGTCGCCCGTTTCCCCTTCTTTCAGGGCATCCGTTTTTTCGGACAAATTTTCCTGCGGCACAAGCGTGAGACCGCTTTCGGCAAGTTCGCAGCCCAGGAAATCTTCAAGCTGACGGGGAGAAACATTTCGCCTGAACCTTTCCTCGCCGATGGCTTTCCCGTAGTCTAACGAAACGAACTGGTGCTTCTTCAAATATTCCCTGCTGATCTCACGTTTGGGGGTAAACTCCGGAAAATCCGGCGGAAATTGTATGTTGAGCGCGAGCGAAAATGTGTGGGTATCGTCTTCATGACGAGTGACATATTCATCAACAACGATACAAAAATCCTGCCCCTTTGCTACCCATGTTTGGTTCTGGTAAGTTTTCTTCTGCTCAATATTTCCTCCAAATTCATACGGTATGTGAGAATTAGGCGGTGACATGCAGCCGCTTTCTTCTATGCCACAACCAAAAATATCAATAAATTCTTCCCTCGCAATCTTTTTTTCATAACAATAGAAGTAAATGCCATGCCGCATGATTGATTTTTCAAATCCATGGCGTTCAAGATATTCCGGCGTGATATTGATTGGCCCCTTAAAATCCGGGACATACCCTCCACCCTCCATCGGCTTTGTGTTGACGCAATTCTCATCATTGTCATCATGGGAATCGCTTGTGGGCGTGTCTGCATTGCGGGCAGCCGGCTTGTCATCATTGTCTTCA
>JAVBQX010000257.1:0-8268 GCA_031548645.1 Thermoguttaceae bacterium | reverse complement strand
TTCAATATCATCCTCGTCCCGCTGATCCTCGCTTACGATTGCATGCCGGAAATCGTCGCCCTGGAGCGTTCGCCGATGTTCCGTGGAAAAAAAGACCAGATCACCACTTTTCGGCGTTTGCGGAACTTTCACCGCGACCGTTTCGGCGAACAGTTCACCATGCTGTACCCGCTGTTCCTGTTTTGCGTCATACTCGCGCCGGGGATCGGCCTGCTGACGACCGGGATTTTTTACCTCGGTTACGGGCCGATTTCAATGCACTGGCAATTGTGGCTGGCCATCGTTGTTCCGGTCGTTTGTTGGACCGTGACCCTGTTCCTGCTCGTGTTTCATTTCCTCCGCTACATCGACATGCGGATCGAGCGAGAAGGCTGGGATGTCGAACTGGTCTTTCGCGCCGAACGTTCCCGAATGACAGGAGGGGAATGATGCAGAACACAAACAACATCAAGCGACGAAATCGGCCGGTGACGATTCTCATTTTTGTTGCCGTGTTGTTCTGCGCTGGCGGATCGGGCCGCGATTTTGACGCCGAACTTTGGGCCGCGGAAAACGTTCCCGTCGCGAAAAACGACGAAAGGGCCGTCGCCGACGCAAAACGCGGACTAGGCCAGTCGACCGTCGGGGTGAAAAAATTCCCCTGGTATTCGTCGGAAACGGACGGCGCGGCTTTTGTGCCTTTCCCCAAAGAGAGGGAAGACAAACCTCGCGTGGAACGCGAAACCCGTTCCCCCCGCGAACCGGGGGCGTTTTGGGGCTTCTTCGCGACAATGAGTTATTGGACCCTGCTCGGCATCGGGCTCATCGTACTGGCGTTCATCCTGGTGCTGGCCTGGTACGTTTTGTATCGCAACAAGGACCTTTTCAGGAAACTCTGGAAAAAAGAGGAGTACAAGGAGCGGTTGCGTCGCATCGAAACGCTCCCGGAAGAGGCCCGCGACATGTTCGACGACCTGATCGGCGCGGCCACGCGGGCTTTCGAGGCGGGGCAATACCGCAACGCATTGATTTACTATTTCAGCCACCAGCTCGTCTGGCTCGATATGCACGAGTTGATCCGCATGCACAAGGGCAAAACGAACCACGAATACGCCCGCGAACTGAAACAGGCGACCGAAGTGCTCCCCTATTACGAAAGTTCGATGGCGCTGTTCGAGTCGGTCTATTACGGCGATCACCCGATCACGCGTTTGCTCTTTCTCGGAATTTGGGAGCATCGCCACGATTTCAGCCGTGCCGTCAAGGAAGAAAAGCGTCGCCGCGACGAAAACCGGCAACAGCGATTCAACGGTGCGGGAAGTTTCAACGGCGCGGGTGCCGCCGCGCTCCGCGACAGCCTCACGCTGACGGTCGATCTGCCGGAATCGCGACCTCTTGCGTCGCAGCATATTGATGCCGAAGTGATTGATGAATCCGCGGAAAAAACGGATGACGGCAACCATTTTCGTCCGTCGGGCGGGCTCATGCTGCTCGTGCTGACTTGCGGTTTGTTGTTCGGGACAGTCGGTTGTTGGCGTGAACCCGTGCAAACGACGTATGTCCCGCCGCCGGGTTACGACAAAAGCCTCAACGGCATCACGGTTTTCAACGACATGACGATGCGACGCGGTCACGCATTGCGGACGGGGATGGGCCTCAATTCCTACGCCAAAAACGGCGATGTGCTGGTCTGGTTCGCGCGTCGCACCGGCTGTCCGCAGGAGGAAACCGTCAAACAGGTCGAAGACTGGCTCGCCGCGAAACCGGGGCGAACCTTCGTGTATGTGGGGCGGGCCTTCGAGTCGACTTATGATTACTGGTCCGCCGTCGAGCCTCTGGCCCCGACGGACGCCGACCGGCAGAAAATCGCCGCCGAAAAACTCAAGGCAGGCAACGAACTCCGTGCCCTTTTGGCCAAGCCGGACGATAAAAAACCGGACGATAAAAAAACTGAACAAGTCGAAAAATCGGAAGTCAAAGAATCGCCGGGCAAAACGTTCTTTCTTTTTGACGAAGACGATTCCCGGATCGGAAAAAACACCACCTGTTCGTGGTTTGACGCCTCACGCAGTGAACGTCAATGCAAAGTCACCGCGATTTCGGGCGACGGAAATTGGACGAAAGACGTCGCGGCGGACAAACTGCAATTGACCTGTTACGAGGACTGGGATTTCGCCGATGACGTCGAGCCGCTGCTGATCGCCGACGGGGAAACCGTCGTCCCGACGGGCGAAAGTCAATCGGTCGAAGGGCGGACGCTCGTCGCGCGAAAAAAAGTCGGTGAAAGCCAGGCGGTTTTCGTCACGAACGCCGGTTTCCTGCTCAATTACCCGCTCGTCAATCACGAGCACCGCAAGCTGTCCGGCCGCCTGCTTGACATGTTCGGCTCGCAGAAAAAACGCGCTTACGTATACATCGGCTTTTCGGAAATCAACTTCGAAAAGTCGAATGACGTCAGTGACGAGTCGCCGCATGTGCTGTTGACGCTGTTGCACATCTGGCCGATTTCGGTGATTTTGTTCCACCTGATAGTTTTATGTACGACATTCTGTTTCTACAAATGGCCGATCTTCGGACGTCCGCGGAGAGTGGCCGAACCGTCCGTGACCGATTTCGGCAAGCACATCGACGCATATGCCGAACTGCTCGCCGAGGCGAAAGACGATGATTACGCGATCCGGCAGATCACCGACGCTTACAATACGCATAAACACGATCTGTCATGACAGCCATTCCGCAGCATTTTTTCGCAGTCAATGGCCACTCCTGAATGCTCAAATCGATTTTTCCGATTCCACGGTACAGATGTCGAGCGATAAATAAATTTGAAAAATTCCCCTGATAACGCATAACAAGGGTGGCAATTCTTTTCAATTGGAATAGAATTAAGATTGATCAATTATTAATAAAAGAATGCGTAATATTAGAAGCCATATAAACTTACTGTATATTTGTTCACTGTATGTTTTCGAGGTTTTATCTCAGTATTACGTTGGCAATGAAAAACGTTCTTCGCTGCCATGAAAAGCCTTCATGGAAATAGTTGACCTGTTGGCATGATAATTGCAAGTTTCATAAATATGACTTCAATTCGTGTTATGATTGATTAATGGGCTGAACTACTGAATTGGGCAATATCCCTCGTCGATCGGTTTTTTGGAGGAAAATTTGGCGATCGACGCAGCAACACACGACTTCACCTTTGATTAAGACAACTTTGACACCCACCATATTGAGTAAATCCCATGTCCTTCTCTCATGGCGTTAGAGGCTATAAATGCCCTAAACCCTATATTTCGCGTTACTTTCGATTCAAAGGTTACGTTGATCGTTCGATCGCGCTATTGCTTTTGATTCCCTGCCTGCCGATCATTGGCTTCCTGATTTTGTTGGTCCGCTTAACTTCCAAAGGACCAGGCATTTACGCTCAGGAACGTCTCGGAAAAGACGGCAAAACCTTCACTATGTACAAAATTCGTTCCATGGTTGCCAATGCGGAACAGGAAACCGGAGCCGTTTGGGCTTCCCGGAATGATTCCCGGGTGACGCTGATCGGCAAATTCCTGCGGAAATTTCATCTGGACGAATTTCCTCAATTGATTAACGTACTTCGCGGTGAAATGGCCCTCGTCGGTCCGCGGCCCGAACGTGATGAGTTTATCAGGATTTTGAGCCGCGAAATTGACGGCTACAGTTATCGTATGGCGGTTCTGCCCGGCGTGACCGGTTATGCCCAGTTGAACCTCCCGTCCGATATTGAGGTCGCCGACGTCAAGCGGAAAATTTCGCTCGACTTCGAATATATCGAAAACGCATCATTCTGGTTCGATTTCGTCATTCTCATGGGGACGCTCGGACGTTTTTTCAAATTCCTCGGCACGATCCACCTCAAGGCCCTGGGGATTTACCGCCGAGTTGAAGATTCCCCGTGGGCCGTATGCGTCGGCGCGATCAGCGAAAATTCTGCGCAGGGCCGTTCCATGCAGCTCAGCCAGCTTTTTGAAATGGCCGCCGTCGATCGTTTTGAGGACGCCCGACCGGCCGTCCTGTGAATTCGCGTCCCTCATTGAATCAAGGCGTTGCTTTTTTGAAACGTGTTGCTTTACGGCAACACGTTTTGCTTTTCGCTTTTTCGCGTTGCATTTGTATGCTACGTTTTTACGTATCAAAAACCGCATGTCGACGCGAAGAGAATTGTCATGTCCACACTTTGTGATCAGCAGAAACACGCCAAAAATACCGCAATCATGACGACTCCCGAGCCACTTTCCAAGGATGAAACCGGTCTTGCGTCGCTGATCTCCGTCGTGATCCCCGTGCGAAACGAAGAGCCGCACCTGGCCGCCGTTTTGGATTCCCTGCTCAATCAGGATTATCCGGCCGAACGCCGCGAAATCCTCGTCATTGACGGGCAATCGACCGATCAAACGCGCGAAGTGGCTGAAGCTTACGCAAAGCGTCACGACAACGTCCGGCTTTACTCCAATCCCCGGTTCCTTTCCAGCGCGGCCCGAAATATCGGGATACGCGAATCCCGGGGGGGCATCATCCTCATCGTCGACGGTCATTGCCTGATTGACAACCGGGACATGTTGACGCACGTCGATCAGGCCATGCGAAAGCCCGGTGTTTTCGCGCTCGGGCGGCCCCAGCCGCTGTTCCTCGACAACGCCAACCAGACGCAACGCGCCATCGCCATGGCCCGCAATTCACGCGTCGGTCATCACCCGGACTCGTTCATTTATTCCGACCAGCCGCAAATCGTGCCCGCTATCAGCACGGCGGTCGCCTATCGTCGCGAAGTTTTCGACCGGATCGGCCTTTTCGACGAGCATTTTGACGCTTGCGAAGACTGCGAATTGAATTACCGTTTCGACCAGACTGAAATGAGCTGCTATTTCACTCCCGACATCGCGATCCGTTACAAGCCTCGCCGGTCAATTTCCGGATTGTTCCGGCAGATGTTTCGCTATGGCCGCGGACGGGTGCGGCTGGCGAAGAAGCACCCGAAATCGTTTTCCTGGAAAATGTTCCTGCCGGCGCTGCTGATTCTCGGGATTGTGTTCGGCGGTGTTTTGGCCTGCTTTTCGCCGATGCTCGCGATTGCCTATGCGTCCGTTCTCGCTCTTTACGCCCTGATTCTCGCAGGTGAAACGATTCGTCTCTGCGTCATCAACCGTTTCCCGCAGGGGTTGCTTTTGTTCCCGCCGATCTTTCTGGCGATTCATTTCGGCGCCGGTTTCGGGGAACTCCTGGAATTGCTGACACCGCAGGGAAAAAGCCGGAACGATTCATCAAAGCCCACGTCTCTGTGGAAAATATCGTGACCGATATGGCACATTCTCGACGTCCATCATAAATTTGTTATACTGGGGCGGTTGAGTTGCATAATTGCGGTGGCACCAAAAATTTTTATCGCCGCCACGATACTCGGCGGTTATGAATTTGCTTCGTTGTGCAATTTGGAGTGAGAGTGACGTATTGACTTTGTTTGAAAGGCTCAATCATGGCGGATAATGACAGTATTGTCTCCGGAAAGAATTATGGGATTGGAACACCGCAACGGACCGAAGGATATTTCCTGAAAGGTTGTGGGCACCTCGAATGGGGAATGAAAGACCGGCTTTCACGGATTTTCAATCCGAAATCAGGCCATACGGTCATGCTGGCCTTCGACCACGGCTACATCATGGGGCCGACTTCCGGGCTGGAACGACTCGACCTGACCATCGTGCCGCTGATTGAGTACGCCGATTGTATCATGTGTACCCGCGGTGCCTTGCGTTCGATTGTCCCG
Organism: Thermoguttaceae bacterium; assembly: GCA_031548645.1. Classification (GTDB taxonomy): domain Bacteria; phylum Planctomycetota; class Planctomycetia; order Pirellulales; family Thermoguttaceae; genus WRMR01. The sequence continues at coordinate 2,492 of JAVBQX010000257.1, read as the reverse complement.
CCGACCTGCAACAAGCCGATTTCGTTGCGTTATTCCGCCGGATCGACGATTTTGACCTATCTCAACGACGAATGCCTGCTCGACATCGAAGACGCCATCCGCGTCAATGCGTCGATTCTTGCGGCGATGGTGGCCGTCGGCGACCCCAGGCACGAAGGGTTGACGATTCGAAATTTGACAAAAATGGTTGATCTGGGAACGCGTTACGGCATTCCGTCGATGGGCGTGACGGCCGTCGGCAAGGAATTGGTTCGCGACGCAAGATACTTGAGCCTGGCCAGCCGCGTTTGTGCCGAAAACGGTGCCCATGTCATCAAAACGTATTACTGCGACAAGGATTTCGAGCAGGTCACCAATTCGGTGTCGGTTCCGATCGTCATTGCCGGCGGGAAAAAACTGGCCGAACGCGAGGCCCTCGAAATGGCTTGGCGTGCCATTGATCAGGGCGCGGCCGGAGTTGACATGGGACGCAACATTTTTCAATCCGATTGCCCCGTCGGCATGATCACGGCCGTGCGGGCCGTAGTACACGACGGCGCCAAACCGGATCAGGCGTTCGAAATTTATGAAACGATCAAAAACGCTTAGTTCAACGGTGAAAATGGAAATAAAAACATGTCCTTGACACGTACAGGACGTCAGATCAGGAGGTTTTTCGACAAAGCGATGGGGCTGTACATCCGCCGTTTTTTCTTTTATTCCGGCTTGGGACGATCGTTTTACGTTGCCCCGGACGGTTTGGTGCGATTGCGGAAACTGGAAATATACCTGACCAACGGCTGCAACCTGAAATGCCGTTATTGCAGTCATTTCAACCCCTATCGCCGCGGCATCGTTCCGACGGAAACGCTGGTGACCGGCATGGAAACCTGGTCGAGGAAAGTGCGCCCGAAAAAATTCGGGCTCTTGGGCGGCGAACCGCTCCTGCACCCGGAACTGCCCGCCCTGCTGCGAAAAGCGAGGGAATGCTGGCCGGAAACCCGGTTGATCCTGACGACAAACGGCCTGTTGCTTCCGAAAAAAGGTCGGCAATTGCTCGATGTGCTGCTGGAAACCCGGACGCAGGTCTTGCTGTCCGAACACCTGACGGACGAAGACGGTATGGCTGCGTTTGACTCGGCCCGGCAAATGCTGGAGCAATCCGGAGTTGACACGGTCGTCATTCCCAGTGCCAGTCGCTGGAAGGAATATTATTTTTTCGACGACGCAGGCAACCCTGTCCCTTATCGAAGCAGGCCGGAAGCCTCTTGGACCATGTGCGGTCCGAACACCTGTTTCAACCTGAACAACAACAAGCTTTATCGATGCAGTATTCTTGCCAACGCCGCGATGGCATGGCAGGAAGGGGCTTTGGGCGATGCGTGGCAGGTAACGCAAACATATACGCCCCTGGAGCCGGACGCGACCGCCGATGAAATCGTGGCTCACCTGTTCCTGATGAAAGGGCCGCTCCAGGCGTGTTCGATTTGCCCCGAAAAAATCCGATTCGCCGATTCCCGCCAGATTTCGCCGCAATAACAATTTGATAATCGCATCATAAATATTGCAAATCGCCAAAATTTGTCGCATTTTGGTCGCAAGACCCTTGTCGGGAAGCGGAATTCTGGTAAGATTTGGCCTTTTCCGGGACGAAATAGAATTTCCCGCCGCCAAGCGATGGTTTTCGGCAGTCGGGATACTTGTATAAATTTTCCGTTTGCGATTCAACAGAGAGAAACATGTCGAGACCCCCGTTTCAAAAGCGTGCCAAGTTTGCCCGTAAACGTGCGAAAGCGAAGATCCGCGTCAAGAAAAAAGACCCGCTCTTGGTCGATGGCAATCGCCCGAAACCGCTTTACGTCGATTACAAGGACATTGAACTGCTCAAAAAACTGACCAGCCGCCAGGGCAAAATCATCAGCCGTCGTAAAAACGGCTGTGCCGCGACAAGTCAGCACGTGGTGGCCGAGGCCATCAAACGGTCACGATTCATGGCGCTCATGCCGTATGTGGGCGACTGATCGATAACGATTTCGCCAGAAAAAATGACCGGGCGTGCAGGACTTGTCTTGATCGGGCAATGTCGTTTTGCACGCCTTCGTTTTTTTGTATTTCCAAGCAAGAATGAGGCGTTCCGGCGTCTCATTCTTTTTTTATTCCCGTATGTCAAACAGGATCAAGGTAGGGCGGTCTCGCCGAGACCGCCGCCGGATCGCGTGAGAATATTCTCATAATATTATAGAAATTTACATAGCACCAGAACAACGCTTACCCCCGAAAGTCAGTGCGATGATGGTTCAACAGGCGATGCAAAAAGCGGATATTCTCGTCGAGGCCCTCAAGTGGATTCGGCAGTACCGCGGCAAAATCACCGTGATCAAACTCGGCGGCAGCCTCATGGAAGAGGAATCCGCCATCATGCACCTGCTGCTCGACGCGATTTTCATGGAAAGCGTCGGCATGTTTCCGGTCATCGTTCACGGCGGCGGAAACGCGATCAGCCAGGCCATGAC
>JAVBQX010000118.1:0-18085 GCA_031548645.1 Thermoguttaceae bacterium | reverse complement strand
GTCGGTTTCGACCAGTTGTTGCACGACGGCCAGTTGCCGCTTCGCCTCGTCGGACCAGTTGTTTTCGGAGAGCAGTTCGCAGCAGCGCAATTGCAACGCAAAATCTTGCGGCGCCAGTTTCGCCGCCTCTTCGACGGCTTCAAGCGAATCCTTGATGTACCCGAGCCCGTGCAGAATATTCGAAAGCTGCGACAGGTTGGCCGCCGTCCGGCGTTCGCCTTCGGCGATCGTTTGCAGCGTCGTCACGGCCTTGTCGTTCCGACCTGAGCGGTGATAAAAGAACCCGAGATACTCGCGATAGGTCGGGTCGTTCGGGGCGAGTTCGACGGCCCGCTGATACAATTCCTCCGCTTCCGCGTCGATCCGTTTTCCGGCCATCAGGTCGGCGACCATGACAAGCGTCGCCAGATCGTTCGGTCGGGCCTTGACCAGTCGCAGCCAGATTTCCGCCGCCCGGGTTTTCCGCGATTCCTCGTCCAGTTGGCGATTTTCGAGAACGGCCAAGCCCCACTGGCTGATGTGATCCGGGTTGTTCTGGTCCTGTTCGTCGATGATCGCGTATTGCCGCTCGACTTCGTCGAAATTTCGGTCGTTGACCAGCAGATCGATCAGCGCGAGCCGCAATTTGACGTTCGACGGGGCCTTTTCGAGCGTCTTTTGCAGCAGTTCCTTCGCTTCGTCGGTTCGAGAAAGCCGCACCAGGGCGACGGCCAACCGGTGTACCGTGTTGAGGTCGTTTGGGTGCGCCGCCAGGCGTTTGCGATCGTAACTCGCCAAGCCGGCGTAGTCGGCCTGTCGCACGAACACGCGTTCGACGCGATCCCGCACCGAATCGGCCAGCCAACCGTCCCCGGCCAGCTCTTCGAGCAATTTTTCAAAATCTTCAATCGCCTCCTGCTTGCGGCCAAGCCGGATTTTGATGTCGGCGGCGGCCAATGTGAAACGAACCCGGGCGTAATTCTGGGTTTTCGCAAGTTTGGCCAGTTTTTCGTAACGCAACAACGCCTCGTCGAATTTACCTTCCTCTTCCAGCGTTTCCGCGATTCTTACGAGAATTCCCGCATCGTCGGGAAACATTTCCTCCATTTTTTCCCAAATTTTTGCCGAATTCTCTTTATCGTCGAAACGCTCGTACACCCGCCCAAGTGTCTGCAAAATAGCCAGCGCATCGTTTTTGGCCGGTTTTCGCGACAGAGCCCGTTCAAGCGCCTCGGCGGCGTCGCGCAAACGCCCCTGCGAGATGAGAAGCTCACCGAGGTAAAATGAACTCATGGCGTCATTTGCGTCGAGTGATTCTGACTTTTGCAGGGCTTCGATGGCCGCGAGTTCGTCATTGCGACGCACAAGAATCAAACCATGCAACAGCCAAACTTTCGCGTTCTCAGGCGATGCAAGAGTCCGTTTCGTACTTTTTTCAATTAGTTTTTCAATCTGGCCTGTGTCGACATAATAACCGTACACTCGGTCCAATGAGGTTCCCCGCCGGGGGTTGCGTTCCAAAATTGACCAAAAGCGTTCAACAGCGATAAGCTCCCGTTTTTCCGCATCAGCGGTTTCGTCACCGAAAATATGAAATGCAGCGACAATCACAAGAATAAAAGCGGCACAGAAAACAAACGAATGTCGTTTCAAATGATGTAACAGATTGATCATTATTGAGTATTATTGTTATTACGAACCACGAATTAAGAAAAACGGGCAAGATATGGCCCCACTCCAATACAGGGGCCATACCGACACATTATACAAGCCGTCTTGAAAAATTGCCAGAAATAATTTGATTGTTGAACAATTTAACTCTGACACTTCATCGCGACCGGAATTTACACAGAACACGCAGGCGGCGCAAAATAGTTTAAACGATACTCTTTGTTAATATACCCAATTGGTTGGGGCTTGTCGCAAGATGAAATACAGACTATAATTCACACTTTATAAGGGATGTTGGTCGGCAGTAGGAACGGTCTTGTCCGGCAGTAGAAAACTCATCACGATGTTGACGGGGTGAGGATTTGGTATCCCGAATGGGTACCCGTGGAAAACTGAACCACACACAAAGAAAAAATGCATTTTTCCCTCATTGACCGAATTGAACTTTTGGTGCCCGACAGCCAAATCGTCGCTACGAAATCCCTGTCGATGGCCGAGGAATACCTGCGGGATCATTTCCCCAATTTTCCCGTCATGCCGGGGGTTCTCATGTTGGAAGCCTTGACGCAGTCGGCCGCTTGGCTGATCCGCGTCAGTCAAGATTTCGCCAATGGTTTGGTGTTGCTGAAGGAAGTCAAGAGCGTCCGCTACGGAAAATTCGTCCAGCCGGGACAAATGCTCCGGATTGAATCCAATATCATCAACCGCGAGGGAAACCTGACGTATGTCAAGTCCGAAGGGGGCATGGAAGGAAAAACGATCCTTCGCGCGCAGTTGGTTTTGGAGTCCGTCCGCGTCGTCGACAAATATCCCGACCGGGTTTTTGACGATGATAAACTGGTCAAACGGCTGAAAGAAAGCCTGGCTTTGATCTGGCCGGAATACCAGGCCCGGCTCTACGGCTGATACGGACCGTCATTCCGCATCGAAAAGAAAAAAGATTATTGTCGTTTTGAACGAGTTATTACCTGTTTTGGATCGCTGAAGGATTTCAGCCCTTGTTGCCCGAATGTGTCTCGGGACATGGCCGTCAGATTCCGCGGTTTGAATTGATATTTTGGAGGTGAATTGAACATGCCATCGAAGGAAGAGATTTTTGAAGGTGTCAAAGAGGCTTTGGTCGACGCACTGGCCGTTGATGACGAGGACGTGACACCCGATGCCACCCTGGTCGGAGACTTGGGGGCTGAGTCCATCGACATTCTCGACATCATTTATCGCCTGGAAAAGACCTTCGGAATCAAGATCGATCAGGCGGAACTGATTCCTTCGGACCTGATCAATTCGCCGGAATTCAAGCAGGACGACGGAAAACTGACTCCGGAAGGCGTCGCCGAACTCCGCAAACGCCTGCCCCATGCCAATCTGGACGCGTTCGAAAAGAATCCGATGGTCCAGAATATCGCCACCGTCCTGACGGTGAACGACATGTGCTACCTGATCGAATCGAAGCTGCAAGGCTGAGACCGTTGTCATGCCGCCCAATGTTGTGCGGCTTTTTTAGTCATGTTCCTGAATCTTTGTCCGTTGAGCCATGCACTGGTATTGGATTGACCGTTTTGTGTTGTTTGAAAGTCCGAAACGAGCCAAGGCGATCAAGCTGATCACCATGGCCGAAGATCATTTGCATGACCACTTTCCTTATTTTCCCGTCATGCCCGCGTCGCTGATCATCGAAGGCGTGGCCCAGACAGGGGGACTGCTCGTCGGCGAGGCCAACGGTTACCGCGAAAAAGTCGTTTTGGGAAAGCTCCCGAAATTCGTCTTTCACAATACCGTCGCCGTGCCGGGCGACGTGCTGACCTATTCCGTCGAGGCCAAGAACATCAGCCGCGACGGCGCCATCGTCGAGGCCGCCGTATACAACGGCGACCAGCTCATGGCCGAAGGCGAACTGGTTTTCGCGCATCTGCGCAGCGGTTTTTCGGAAACCACGCTTTTCGGCGAAGGCAGCCTGATCGACATGATGCGAATCTTCGGCGTATACGAAATCGGCGTTGACGAAAACGGAAACCGCCTGATCGACCCGGAACGCAACGCCCCCGCATGACGCGGAAACAATAGCACGACGGCGCCAAGGGTTGATCGCGCCGTCGAAACGAATTGATATTTCCTAAGGTGAGTTTGATGAAACGACGCGTCGTGGTTACGGGTATGGGACTGGTCACTCCCTTGGGAGCGGACGTCGAAGCGGTCTGGCAACGTCTCTTGCGGGGCGAATCGGGTGTCGGCATGATCACCCTGTTCGACGCCTCGTCCTTCCCGACGAAGATCGCGGCCGAGGTTCGGAATTGGGATATTTCCGACATCGGTGAAAATCCCGACGATTGGAAAAATCAGGATCGCAACACCCATTTCGCCGTCGGCGCCGGCACCAAGGCGTTTCGCGATTCCGGCCTGACGCAAAAGGATTACGACCCGACCCGTTTCGGCGTTTACACCGGCGCGGGCGAAGGCCAGCAGAATTTCGACGATTTTTCCGCCATGATGCTGGCCGGTTTCAAGCCGGACGGATCCTTCGACCAAAGCGGCTTCATCGAAAAGGGGCTGGAAATCCTGCACCCCATCCGCGAACTGGAACAGGAGCCGAACATGCCCGCGGCGCACCTGGCCGCGCTGTTCAACGCCCAGGGCCCGAACGCGAACTGCCTGACCGCCTGTGCGGCCAGCAGTCAGGCCATCGGCGAAGCGACCGAACTGATTCGCAGGAACGAAGCCGACCTGATGATCGCCGGCGGAGCGCACACGATGATCCATCCTTTCGGCGTGACCGGCTTCAACCTTTTGACCGCGCTCAGCACGCGCAACGACGACCCGCAGGGGGCTTCGCGACCGTTTGACGCGGATAGGGACGGTTTCGTTCTCGGCGAAGGTTCCGCCATGCTCGTGCTTGAGGAGCTGGGGCACGCCAAAAAGCGCGGGGCGAAAATTTACGGCGAAGTCATCGGCTACGGATCGACCTCGGACGCCTTTCGCGTGACCGACTCGCACCCGGAAGGCCGCGGCGCCATCGCCAGCGTGCGCATGGCGATCCGCGATGCGGGAATTTCGCCGGACGAAGTCGATTACATCAATGCGCACGGCACCAGCACGGGCGTCAACGACCGCGTCGAAACGCTCGTCGTCAAGTCGGTGTTCGGCGACCGGGCCTACAAGGTCCCCATGTCGAGCACCAAGAGCATGACGGGGCACCTCATCGCCGCGGCCGGGGCCAGCGAGATGATTTATTCCCTGCTCGCAATCCGCGACGGAATCCTGCCGCCGACGATCAACTACACGACGCCCGACCCGGACTGCGATCTGGATTATGTCCCCAACACGGCGAGGGAAGCGAAATGCGACGTCATCGCGAGCAACAGCTTCGGTTTCGGCGGCCAGAACGTAACGTTGATCGCACGGCGTTTCACCGATTGAACCATTTTTTTTGAAATACGAGACGGCCTGATGATCAATTATTACCACAAGACGCTTCTGACGCTGGTGGCCTGCATCGTCCTGCTGCCGATGGCCCTGCTCGTGCTCGTGTCGACCTGTGATTTCACGGTCGTAGGAGACAATTTGTGGCACATGATCGTCCGTCGTGCGGCCGTCGCGATCATCGTTCTCTGGTTCTTCAATCTTATGTTGCTGATTCTCACCGTGGCAATGAAGGAACTGCTGATCGGCCATTATTGCTTCGCCGTCGACGAAACGCATGACAACGCGGTTCGACAGCAATGCAACACCGACGTATATACCTAAGCCGTTTGAAAATTCCCGACTCCGTGATACGGGAGTCCGTTTTCCAAAAGGGTAAACGGACGGCTTCACCGGAAAATTCAATTGGCTATGGTATAACTCCTCTCGGTCATCCGCGGCAACATCTCACAAAGCTTTTGCATGTCGCCCTAATTTTACAGCGCAACGGGTTCCATCGAAAAATGGCAGCCCGGAGCGTTAGCGACGGGTTAAAGCTTTCTTTTCCGGTTCGTTTCCATTTGGCAAATTCTTTCCCGGAAAAAATCATAAACCGTTAACGATTGCGGGACGGTAAAACCCGTCGCTTACGCTCCGGGCTGCCATTCGAAACAAACCGGGTATTGCGCTGTCGGACTAATGCAATCTTGTATTGAACGCAAAGTTATTGGGCATCAACAGCGATCAATGGTTTCAGAATCGTCGCACGCTTCCATTCTGAATCAATAATTTTTTGCAAAATAATTTTCCTGCAATAGCTCTGCCAGAGCGTGATATTGCATTACGCAAAAACATTTTACAGAGAAGCAAATGTCATTGAAGCATCGAAGATTGATAAGCGAAACCATCACTGACGAGCATAAGAACCGATAATTCTGCGGCGGAATATTCCGTAGAAAAACGACATGCCCGACCGCTCCAGGCAAAACCGGACGCCTCCCATCCCGGCATCTCTTGTGAAAGCGAATTCTTTGCTTGCCGTTACGCATCTTGTTCCGCGTTGACAGCGTCTTACGGAAATAATTTTATATCTTCAGGAAATGATTTCCAAAATAACCAAGGGACTCGCCGGTCACGAATTTCATGTGTGATGTTATAGCATCAGCACGAACCAAATGAATGATTTATCCGTTGCGGACAATAAGTTCATTTTATTTTCATGCCGTGACGCTCATGGAGATTGCCCGGAATTAATATTCAAAATCATACGGAAAGTTATACCGGGAAGCGTCATAGTATTAATGGATGCGGAAACATAAGTAAAGACAAAATTAAATGTAAAAAATTCCAAACCCCCCTTGTAAGGATCGTGTATCATGTGTTATCGTAATCCAAACTATGACGGTAATTTGCTAAACCCAGTCTAGTATTAGATTTACGAATATGCAAAATAATTGCAATGAATAATGTTTCATTGTGGGGATTTCGGAAGTTCTCCCGCGAAAGTGAATAAGTAACATCATAAAAGTGTTCATTTTCACTGTCATTTTTCACTGGAAAAACATTCGAAATCAAAGATGTAATGTTCGATGGATGGTTTGCCAAATTGAAAAACAACTGGAAAGACGTGCAATCCGGCGATTATAAAGATTCGTTTTGATGTGCGTCCCGGTAAAATATGAGAATGTCCGAATTATGAATATTGACACGATACGAATTTTTTGTGACGTGGTACTTCACCAGAGCTTTTCCCGAGGCGCCTTGGTGAACGAAGTCAGTCAATCCGCGGCAACCCAGTCGATACACCGACTGGAGCGTCACCTCGGCGTACAACTCGTGGACCGGTCGCGACGCCCGTTCATACTGACCCCTGAAGGACAGATTTGCTATGACGGATTCCGCGGAATCCTTGAGTCGTACGATACGGTCATCTCGATGGTTCAAACGTTGAATGACAAGGAAAGCGGCAATATCCGGGTCGGCGCCATTTATTCGGCCGGCCTGCATGACATGGACCAAGTCATGCGGAATTTCATCAAGACCTATCCCAAGGCAAAGGTCAACCTGGAGCTGATGCACTCGGATCGCATCTACCAATCGGTATTGACGGCGGAAATCGACTTCGGCGTCGTTTCCTATCCCATGGCCAGTTCGGAAATCACCGTCATCCCCCTGGGGGCCGAGAAAATGGTTTTCGTCTGCAAGCCGGGACACGAGTTGGCCGCCCACAAGTCGGTTTCTCTGGATCAGCTGCATAACAATGATTTTATCGCCTATGCACGCGACCAGGTGGTGCGCAAGGAAATCGACCGCCATTTCCGCCAACGACTGGTCGCAATCAACATCACGGCCGAATACGAGAACGTGGAAACGATCAAGCAGGCGATTGAAGTCGGCCTCGGCAGCGCGATTTTGCCGGCCAACACCGTTCGGACCGAAGTCAAGCTCGGTACGCTGGTCAGTATCCCGATCACATCGCCAAAAATCGCGCTGCCGCTCGGCATCGTTCACAAACAGGGCAAGGTCTTCACTCCCGCCATGTCGAAGTTCATCTCGCTCATGACGGACTACAAGTGGGACAGCGTGATCGAAGGCGAAACCTGAGGCGGATCGGGACGCACTGGCACGATTGAGAAAAACATGCTAAAATGCGTTGTCTTTTGATTCAAGTCGTTCCTGTCGTGTCCCGGAGTTTGCGTCCAACATGCCTGATGCCGCCGCTGAAATTGAAATCCTTGTTTTTCCCGGCGGTATTCCCGTTTCATGCCCGAGCGGCGTGCGTTTGCATGAGCTTCTTGCCGGGGCGGGCCTTTCGTTGTCAACGCCGTGCGGCGGAAACGGAACCTGCGGCAAGTGTGTCGTCTGGGTCGCTTCCGGCCAGACGTTTCCCGACAAATTGAAAATCCTGTATCGAAAACATTCCCCCGCGGTATACAATTTCGCGACGCTCCAGGAAATGTATCCGTTTCAACAGGTGCTCGCCTGCCAATATCCCGTTCGCGAGCCGCTGGTCGTCTGGCTTTCGGAGGAATCGCAACAAGCGGACGCCCCGCAAATACTGACTTCGCATCGCGTCTTGAATTCGCCCGATCATGACGATGTTCCGCTGACTCCCGCGCACCTGGCGGCGGGAGGGGCCAATGCGTCACATGCGAAAACTCCCGACGACCGCGCCGAACAATACGTCGTCGCCGTCGACATCGGGACGACGACCATTGCGGCGGAATTGATGTGCGTGCAAACGGGACAGGCTGAACTCGCCGTCGAAACGGAAACAGGTTTTCGCAATCTCGACCATAGACATTGCGGCGTACGGTCTTGCCGCAATCCCCAGGCCCGCTTCGGCGACGATGTCATTTCGCGGATTCAATACGCGTCTGAAAGTCCGGAAAACGCCGAACGCCTTCGCTCGCTCGTCGTCGGCGCAATCAACGAACTGATCGCGGCGCTCGCACGCGAGGAAGCGATTTCTCCGACACGAATCACCCTGGCCGCCGTCGCGGGCAACACGGTCATGCAGCAGTTGTTCGTCGGGCTTGATGTGCAACCGCTGGGCCATTCGCCTTTCGAACCGGCAACGAAACATTATCGACCCGTGCGTGCCGCCGAATGCGGACTCACGATTTCGCCGGAAGGATGGGGCCTGCTTTTCCCGGTGATCGGCGGTTTCGTCGGCGGCGATCTCGTCGCGGGCATGATCGCGACCAAGCTTTGTTCGCAAATCGCCCCTTCGCTGCTGATCGACATCGGCACGAACGGCGAAATCATTTTGTGGCACCCCGATGGTCTCCTGCTCGCCGCGGCCACGGCGGCCGGTCCCGCCTTCGAAGGGGCTCGCATCGCCCGGGGTATGATCGCCGCTCCCGGCGCGATCGAACGGGTCGCCGTCACCGACGATCTGCATCTCGAAACGATCGGCAACCGACCGCCGCGCGGAATTTGCGGTTCCGGCTTGATTGATCTGGTCGCCGAACTGATTCGCATCGGAGCCGTCACATCGTCGGGGAAACTGCTCGCGGTCGACCAACTGCCGGAAAGCGTTCCTAATGCAATTCGCGATCGTTTCAAAATGTCGGAACGGCAACCGACGTTCGTGATCACGCCGCCGGACGAATCGGAACTTGACGGGCCGATTACGTTGACGCAACTCGATATCCGCCAGGTGCAGCTTGCCGCGGGGGCGATTCGCGCCGGCGTGACGCTGCTGCTCCGCAAGGCGGGAATCAAGCCCGAAGAACTCGCGAACGTATTTCTCGCCGGTGGGTTCGGCAATTACATTCGGCGCGAAAACGCCCAACAGATCGGATTGTTGCCGCCGGAAATTCCGACCGAGCGCATTCAATTCTTCGGCAACACGTCGCTTGCCGGCGCGAAAGCCGCGCTGCTCAGCGCATCCGTTTATGACGGAATGCAATCTCTCGCCGACACGGCCGTGTGCGTCGATTTGTCGAAATTTCCCGAATTTTCCGGCATTTTCGCCGAATCCATGCTCTTCCCGCCGCCACGTATTTCGTAAAATACGGCGACTCCCCACTTTTGAATATGATGCGCCGTCGACTTGCTTTTGTGAACGAAATCGGGTATCGTATATCTTGTGGCGGTGTGTGTTCGGGTTCCGCCAATTTTAGGAGACGCCGCTGCGTCAATGACTTTTTGCACCATAGACGGGTAAGGGAGAATATCAAACGACAATGCGAATTTTTTTTGTGATACTTGTCAGCCTTCTTTGTGCCCGGCATGTCGCGGCACAGCAGGAATACCGGATTGAACAACGTGACGACATCGCCCGCGTTTGGAGCGGCCACCCGGTCGGCTTTTGCCTCAAATCGCACAAGGGCAAACAGTTCGTCGGCTTTTACGACGCCGAACGCAATATGGTCATCGGCGCGCGCGAACGGGACGCAAGTGATTGGGTGTTTCAAAAGCTTGACACGAAAGTCGGCTGGGACAGCCACAATTCGATCACGATGATATTTGATCGGGACGACATTTTACACGTCGCGGGCAACATGCACTGTGTGCCTTTGATTTATTTTCGCGCGGAAAAACCGCTCGACGTGCAATCGCTTCGGCGTGTCAAATCAATGGTCGGCGAAAACGAGGACCGCTGTACCTATCCGCAGTTCCAGACGACCGACGACGGGGAACTGCTCTTCCTGTACCGCGACGGCGGAAGCGGTGACGGCCAATGGTATTGCAATATCTATGACGAATCGAAAAAATCATGGTTGCGTTTTCTCGACAAACCCCTTTTCAACGGCGAAGGCGAAGTCAGTGCCTATTTTCACGGCCCGGTCAAGGGGCCCGACGGCTGGTTTCATCTCTGCTGGATGTGGCGGGCAACGCCTGATTGCGAAACGAACCACCTGATGAGCTACGCCCGCTCGAAAAACATGCGGGACTGGGAAATGTCCGACGGCACGCCGCAACCGCTGCCGATCACGCGGTCCAACAGCCAGATCATCGACCCCGTTCCGTCCGGCGGCGGAATTTTGAATCCCTGCCAGACGATCGGTTTCGACGCCGACGACCGGGTCATCGTTTCCTATTCGAAATATGACGATGCGGGCAATTTCCAACTGATGAACGCCCGTCTCGAAGGCGACCGTTTCAAAATTTATCAAACCAGCGACTGGGACTATCGTTGGGAATTCCAGGGGCGCGGAAGCATTCCGTCGGAGGTCTCGTTCGGCCCGGTGGTCGCGGGGCAAAACGGCGAACTCACGCAAACGTACAGCCACATCAAGTACAAAAGCGGTCGCTGGCTGCTTGATCCCGAAACGCTCAAGCCGTTGGGACAGGCCCCCGCGCCGACGAAAATGCCGCCGGAGATTTATAAAAACGAATCCGGTTTTTCCGGTCACCAGCGACGGTCGGCTTCCGATTCCGGCACGGTCGACGAACCCGGCGTGATTTATACGATGAGTTGGGAAACCCTGCCCGTCAACCGGGATCGTGCCCCTGAAATGAAAACGCCGCCCCCCAGCATGTTGAGAATTTTCAAACTTGTCCCGATTGAGAAAGAGAACTGATCATGACGCGAATTTTTTTTACCAAGCCCCTGTATTCCGCGATTTGCGTCGCCGTTTTGACAACGGCGTACTTGACGTGCGGCATGGTTTTCGCCGAAACGACGGTCGTGCGACCGAAAGTCAACCATCGCGTCGAACCGATCGGGCTGGAAAGCGAGACGCCGGTGTTTCGCTGGAATCTCGAAGACGACGTACGCAACACGTCGCAAAAAACTTACCGCATTCGTGTGGCGAGTTCGCCGGAACTGCTCGCCGGTGATGACGCCGATCTTTGGGACAGCGGTACCGTCGAATCAAGCGAAATGGTCGAAATCGAATATGCCGGCAAACCGCTTTCGCCATCGACGAAATATTACTGGACGGTCAGCGTCAAAAACAATCGTGACGAAACCGCAACGCTCGAACCGCCGGCGACGTTCGTGACGGGATTGTGCGACGCCGCCGATTGGAAGGCGCAGTGGATTTCGATGACCCGCACGGACAAGGACCCGATGCCGATCTTCCGCAAGAGTTTCGCGCTCGACAAAACCGTGAAAGAAGCGTACATGCACATTTGCGGGCTGGGGCATTACGAACTCCGGCTCAATGGTGCGAAGGTCGGCAACTCGTTCATTGATCCCGGTTGGACGAACTACAAAAAAACGTGCCTTTACGGCAGTTACGATGTGACGCAACAGTTGCGAAGCGGCGAAAACGTGTTCGGCGTGATGCTCGGCAACGGCATGTACAACGTGCCGGGCGGTCGATACGTGAAATTCACCGGCACGTTCGGCCCGCCGAAACTGATCGCGCAGCTTGAAATTTTTTACGAAGACGGCAGCCGCGAAACCGTCACGACGGACGACACATGGCGGTGTGCGCTGGGCCCGATTGTTTTTTCGTGCGTGTACGGCGGCGAGGATTTCGACGCGACGCGGATCGACGCCGATTGGGACAGGCCCGGTTTTGACGATGCCAAATGGCAAAATGTGCAAACGGTCGACAGTCCCGGCGGCGTCTTGCGTGCGCAGGAGGCCCCGCCGATCACCGTGGATGAAACGCTGAAGCCGGAAAAGGTCTGGCGGCTGGAGAACGGGCAATACATCGCCGACTTCGGTTACAACTTTTCGGGGCGGCCGCGCGTTTTGCTGCGAGGCAAGCCGGGAAGCAAGGTCACGGTCAAGACCGGCGAACTCGTCGACCGGATTTGGGAAGGGCACAGTTACACGTATACGCTCACCGGATCGGGCAAAAATCTGCCGCTCGAAAACAACGGGGATTTGCCCGACGAAACGGTCGAACTGCTGTTGCCGAAGTTCACCTATTTCGGGTTCCAGTTTTTGCGGATCGAAGGGGCCGTGCTTGATTCGGATCGCACCGACGCGGACAAAGAGCTGCCGACGCTGGTTTCCGTGCAGGCCGATTTCACGACGAGCAGCGCCGAACGGGTCGGGACGTTTCATTGCAGCAACGAGACGATCAACGAGATCGACAAGATGATCGAACGGTCGGTGCGAAGCAATTTGCAAAGCGTGCTGACCGACTGCCCGCACCGCGAAAAACTCGGCTGGCTCGAAGTCTCGCACCTGATGGGCCCGTCGATCATGTCGCGGTTCGACGTGCAGAACCTGTACCGCAAAATCTGCCGCGACACGACCGAATCGCAACTCGAAAACGGTCTCGTGCCGGACATCGCCCCGGAATACACGCGGTTCAACGCCGGATT
The DNA here is from genome assembly GCA_031548645.1 of Thermoguttaceae bacterium. Taxonomy (GTDB): domain Bacteria; phylum Planctomycetota; class Planctomycetia; order Pirellulales; family Thermoguttaceae; genus WRMR01. Next base: position 5,302 of record JAVBQX010000118.1, on the reverse strand, counting down.
TTTTGAATCGCCCGAATGGGGAAGCGCCTGCGTGCAACTGCCGTACCAATTGTTTCATGTTTACGGCGACAAACAAATCGTGCATCAGCAAATGGAAACGATGGAACGCTATGTCAATTATCTCGCGTCAACCCGCAACGAGCAGGGACTCGTCAAAGCGGGGCTTGGCGATTGGTACGACTGGTCGCCCGAAAAAGGGCACGCCGGTTATTCGCAGCATACGCCCGGAGAACTGACGGCGACGGCGATGCTGCATAATAATGCTATTTCGCTCCATTGGATGAGATATTTTAACGACATTGAAAATGACCATAAAAACAGCAAGAATATGACTCTTGCCCGACAAGTTACGGATGATTACCTCAAAGCCTATGCGCACCCCGATGATGGAACCTTTGCCACCGGATCGCAGGCGGCACAGGCGATTTCTCTGGCATGTTTTGGCTTGTTTTACGAAGAATATTATTTAGATGCTGGTAAGCAACTCATCAAATCGCTGGAAAAAACGAATCACCGCCCTACGGTTGGTGAAGTCGCGTTTCCTTATCTTTTGAATGCTCTGGAAGGTGTCGGACGTAATGATATTATTTGGGACATCATCACGAGCACGGAAAAGCCGGGTTACGGTTACATGCTCAAACATTGCGGCATGAAAACGCTCTCGGAAACATGGGACGGGCCGGGTTCATCCATGAACCACTGCATGTTCGGGCATGCCCAGGAATGGTTCATGGAATCAATAGCGGGTATTACAGTGGATTACACGTTTTTTAAAATAATTGCCTTAAATCCAAAACCTGTCGGTGATCTCACTTCCGCGGAAGGAACATGGAACAGTCCGTATGGGAAAATTGTCAGTTCGTGGAAGATCAAAGGCAACCGGATCAAATATCATTTTGAAATCCCGATCGGGTGTGAAACTGCCGGCATTACGCTTCTCATGACTGAGGCAAATCAAATGAAAACTTTTGAAACAATGGATGAATCTGTGAAATATAGAAGGTCACGAGAAGAATTCATTCAACAAGTTTGGTCCAAGATCACATTGAATGGCAAAAGTCTTGATGAATTGCCCGATGGTGTCGAAATTTGGGACGGGAATGAAGATATTATTGAAATTCAGATTACCAACCCTTCCGGCACATATGAATTTGAAACGGAATGGAAATCGGAAAAGTTTGCCGCCGAACATCAATAACCAAACCCCAAAATGGCATTCGGCATGAACACAGAGCCGGAAGCGTTAGCGCCCGGTGATGACCCGTCGCTTACGCTCCGGGCTCCGTGTTGAGATATGAGCCGATGCGGCGATCATTCGACAAACACAATCACAATCAACCGACCGGGGGAAACATTGACCGGAAAAAAGAAGTGGGATGACGGGGTCATGATGCGGGCGGCTCGCGGGCTGCCGACGGAACGCGTGCCGGTCTGGCTCATGCGCCAGGCGGGGCGATACATGTCCGAGTACCGCGAAGTGCGGGAAAAAACGGGCTTTCTCGATTTGTGCAAAACCCCGGCCCTGGCCGCCGAGGTCATGCTGACGGCCGTCGACCGGCTCGGGGTCGACGCGGCGATCATCTTTTCCGACCTGCTGCCGATCCTGGAACCGATGGGCTTCTCGCTCGAATTCTCCGCCGGGGAAGGGCCCGTCATCCACAACCCGGTCCGTTCGGCGGACGACGTGGCCCGCGTTCGCGAGCTGACCGACGTCTCGCCGCTCGACTTCGTGTTCGAAACGGTGCGGCAAACCCGGGCGGGGCTTGACGAATCGCTGCCGGTCATCGGGTTCGCGGGGGCCCCGTTCACGCTGGCCGGTTACGCCGTCGAAGGGGGCGGCAGCCGCGACTTCCGCGTCGCCAAAACGATGATGTATTCCCGCCCGGAACCCTGGCACGCGCTGCTCGACAAGATCGCCGGATCGGTCGCGCGTTATTTGATCGAACAGGCCCGCGCCGGTGCCCAGCTCCTGCAACTTTTCGACAGTTGGGTCGGCTGCCTTTCCTGCGACGACTACCGCGAGTTCGTGCTGCCGCACAGCCGGAAGGTTTTCGACATGGTGCGGGCCGCCTGCCCCGACACGCCGCTCATCCATTTCGGCACGGGCAACCCGATGCTGCTGCCGCTCTTCCGCGAGGCGGGCGGCGATGTCATCGGCGTCGATTGGCGCATCCCGATCGACACGGCGTGGGAGATGATCGGGCACGACCGCGCGGTGCAAGGCAACCTCGACCCGGTCGTTTTGCTGGGCGACGTCAACGTCATCCGCCGGCACGCGCACGCCATCCTGCAAAAAACGGCCAACCGCCCGGGCTACATTTTCAATCTCGGCCACGGCATTTTGCCGCAAACGCCGGTCGAAAACGTCATCGCGCTGGTCGAAACGGTCAAGTCTTTTCAGCGGGATTGATATTTGATATAATCAAAACTGAAATCGCAATCGCCGATTTGCTTATTCGAAACAGTCAAAAAATAACCTCCCCATTTTTTATTTCACGCAAAGTCGCCAAGAAAACAAAGATCGCAAAGAATGCTTAAAAAAACTTGGCGGTCTTTGTCTGCTTTGCGGCTCCGCGTGAAATCTTAAAAACTAAAATTGGGTATTTTGTTTTTTGACAGTGACATGTGGTGGCAAATCGTTTCGTCGAGGAGCGGTTCGCTGGACATCGGCATTATATCTCGTTATGGAGAAAAGCATGTATTGGCAGGATTGGGTCGTCATGGGGCTGTTTTTCGCGCTGATGATCGCCATCGGCTGGTACTCGAAATACCTGGTGAAAAACACGAAGGACTTTTTCACCGGCGGCGGCAAAATACCCTGGTGGCTGGTCGGCATTTCGCATCACATGTCCGGCTACAGCGCGGTCGCGTTCACGGCCTATGCGGGAATCGCCTACAAATACGGCTTTACGATTTACATCTGGTGGGCCCTCCCGATTTCGCTCGCCTGTTTCCTGGGCGTGTTCGTTTTCGCGCCGCGCTGGTCGCGACTGCGGACGCGGTACAACATCGAATCGCCGATGGAATTTCTCTCGACCCGCTACGATGTGCCGACGCAACAGCTTCTCGGCTGGTGGGGCGTTTTGCTGAAAGTGCTCGACGTCGGGGCGAAATGGACCGCGCTGGGCGTCATCATTTCGACCTTCACCGACATCGACCTCGCCTGGGCCATCCTGCTGTCCGTCGCCATCGGCCTGTTTTACAGCACCATCGGCGGACTTTGGGCCGGGACGCTCACCGATTTCGTGCAGTTCATCGTGCAGTTCGCCGCGGGCGTCGTCATGTTCTGCGTGGCCATCTCGCGACTGGGCGGTTTCAGTTCGCTTTGGACGCTCTGGGACCGGCTGCCGGAATCGCACAGCCAATGGCTGGTCGGCGAATGGGACCTGACCTTCCTGATCGCCATCCTCATCATCGATATTTTCAGCTACAACGGCGGGACGTGGAATCTTGCCCAACGGTACATCGCGGCACCGACGGGCAAGGACGCGAAAAAAGCCGCCCTCCTTTCCGCGTCGCTGTATTTCGTCTGGCCGTTGGTGCTCTTTTTCCCGATGTGGGCCGCCCCGATCCTGCTGCCGAACCTCGCCGAAGGTGACCTGAATTCAAGTTACTGCCGCATGGTCATGGATTTTCTCGGCCCGGGGCTGATCGGCTTGATGCTCGCCTCATTGGTTTCCCACACGCTGGCGATGACAACGGCCGACGCGACGGCCATCACCGCCGTTTTAACACGCGACATCGTCCCGCGCATCTGGAAACCGGCCGCGTCCTTCAACGACCGCCAATCGCTCCTCATGGCACGCACGATCACCTTCCTGTTCATGGTGGCCACGGCGGTGATCGCCTTTTTCAGCGACAATTTCGGCGGTATCATCGGCCTGATTCTCGGCTGGTTCGCGGCCCTGCTCGGACCTGCCTCGGTGCCCATGATCCTGGGCCTGTTGCCCTTCTTCCGGCGCTGCAATTCCGTGGCCGCCTATACCTCCGTGTTTGCCGGGTTGGCCGCCTTTGTCATCACGAAGTACAACCTGTTCATTGAAACCAGCTACGGACAGAACATGCTGGCCCCGACCCTGACGGCCCTGGTCGTGTACTGTGCCGTCGGGCTGATGTACTGGGCCGCCGGCGTCCCGAGAAAAAAAGCCTCCGACGACATGCTCGCGGCCATCAGTTCGGACAAGGAATGAGAATGACGTGCCATGACAACCATAGAGCATGCGCTGTTCGGCGGGTATCTTGTTTTGGCGAGCGGCGTCAACCGTCGTTACGGCTGGCCGCTCGTCGCGATGGCCGGCGTGGTCGCCGTTTTGCCCGATTGGGACGGCCTGACCCTGCTCGGCGGCGTCGATTTGTGCGATCGGGCGCACCGCTGCTGGGGGCATGCCCTCATCGTTTGTTTGCCGATCGCCCTGGTGTTCGCCGCGCTCGATTACCGCTTGGATTTCGTCACGCGACTGGCCCGGCTCTGCGTCCGCCCACTGCATTTGGCGGTTGACAAGTCGAAGCTGGTCGTGCGTTCGTCGTTCACCATGCAGGGACTGCTCGCCTGGTCGCTCGTCGCCCTGATCGCGACGCTTTCGCACGTTTTCAGCGACATGATCTTCTCCGGTTACGCGGATTACGCCGACTGGCCCATCAAAATTCTCTGGCCCTTCAGCGACCGCGGCTTCGTGTATCCCGTCATTCCCTGGGGCGACATCGGCGTGATCGTCATTTTCTTCCTCGGCTTGTTCGCCATGCTGCGCTGGCCGATCAAAACGCAACGCATCGCCGTTCTGACTCTCGCGGCGGCTTTCCTCTACATTGTTTTCCGCAAGTTCGTATGACGCTTCCGGCGCCGTGCGTCAATATGAAAATTCCGTGACCACCTGGTCACGTCTCGTGAACCACTTCATGCTTCCGCATCACGGCTTTTTCGGGACTTTTTTGCGGACAACTTTTTTCACGGTTTTCGTGGCGGCTTTTTTGACGGCTTTCTTTGACGCTTTTTTGGTGGCCGGAGTTTTGGCGGTCTTTTCGCCGCTTTTTTCACGGATTTTTTGGCGGCTTTCTTCGCCGGCGTTTTTTTCGTCGAGGTTTTCGCCGCGGCCTTCTTGCGGGACGCCCGTTTCTTCGACGGCCCTTTCGCGGCGCGATCGGCCAGCAGTTCGAGGGCCTTTTCAAAAGTCAGGTCGTCGAGTTCCACGTCTTTCGGCACCGTCGCGTTGGTCTCGCCGTCGGTGATGTAATTGCCGAACCGACCGCTCAACACCTTGATCGCGTTGCCCGTGACGGGCGATTCCCCGAACTCCTTGAGCGG
>JAVBQX010000051.1:0-37211 GCA_031548645.1 Thermoguttaceae bacterium | reverse complement strand
GGGCGAAATGTTCTTCCCAGAGATGTTCCGGCAGGTCGGACACGACGTAGGCGACGCCGGACATGACGGCGAAAATGATCATCGCGGCCGTGATGCCGATCACGCTGATCTGCTTGGCCAGCACGGAGAGTTTCTGCTGCAACGGCGTTTCGGGGTCGGCCCCGGCGGTGTCGGCGAGCGATTCGGCGATCTGGCCCAGCTTGGTCGCGTCGCCCACCTCGGTGACGACGAAAGTTCCGTGTCCGTCGCCGATCATCGTGCCGCGCGCGACGAGCATCGTTTCGTCGACCTGGGCGTCGCGGATCAGCGAACGCAATTCGCCTTCGCCCTGCCAGGCCCGCTTCGAGACGGGCATCGACTCGCCGGTCAGCAGCGACTGGTCGATGTAAAGGCCCAAACAGTCGAGCAGCACGCCGTCGGCCGGCACCTTGTCGCCCGGTTCGAGTTTGACGACGTCCCCGACGACGAGTTCGCCGATGTGAATTTCGTTGACTTCGCCGGTGCGCACGACGATGACCGGGATGTCCTCCTTGACCTTGTTGAGCAGTTCGAATTCCTTCGCGCTTTTTCGTTCGCTGAAATAGCCGACGAGCGTGGCCAGGAGCACGGCGATGAAGATGCCGATCGAATCGATGTAACTTGCCTCGGGATGTTTGAGCACGTGCTTTTCAAGAAAAACCATCGCCAGGGAAACGAAGGCCGCGATGAGCAGAATCTTGATCGTCGGGTCGTCGAATTTTTCCAAAAGCTGCCGCCACCACGCCTCGCGACGCGGCGGCGTCAGTTCGTTCCTGCCGAAGGCCTCCCGCTGCCGGTCCACCTGCCGGTCGTCCAGCCCCTGTTTCAGTCCAATTTCCACCTCGCCGATCGTTACGGAACGTTCAGCCATTGACGTTATCTTTCTATTGTTGTATTTATTTTTTTTTGCGAAAATGTAGGGCGGTCACGCCGTGACCGCTTTACTATAAAGTTATCGAATTGGCCTTCGTCATTTTAGGGAAAATGCGAAATTGAAAAAACCTCATTTTCACCTCATTTTTTTGACGAAACAACCTCAGTAGCAACATATCCAAAAACAATCCCACCTTATTTACCTCATTTCATACCCATCAAAAAATAAGGTAAATGAGGTTGTGTTTATTGCGCGACTCGTGCTACTGAGGTTGTTTTGTTTTTGGAAATAAGGTGAAAATGAGGTTTTGGAAAAACTGCCAGACCCTGAGGTCGTGGGAAAAATATGGTTCCGAACCGAACGTGATTTCGTCCCTCGCTTACGCTTCGGGCTTCGGTTCATTTTTTCTTGTAATACTTTTTCACGGCTTCTTGAAAAGCGGCCTTGAGTTGTGTTTGTCTCTCACTTTCATTTCGTTCCACCATTTCCATTGGTGAGTCACAACCAAATAGCTTCCTATTTAATTTGTGGTACGGATCGGCGCCCGCTTTCAACAGGGGTGTAAACGCTTCAGGCTTGTTGTCCTCAAAACCCGCAATCGCTCTCACCAACGCCACACTGCCGTCATTATCCTGACAATGGACATCCGCACCGTTCCGTATCAACATTTCGACAGCCTCGGGATTGCTGCGACCGTTGCCTGCGACGAGAAACAACGCCGTACAACCATCATTTATCTTATGATTGACATCAGCCCCGTGATTGATCAGAAATTGCATACAAGCAATGATGTTCCTGTTTTCTTTCGGAGGGTTCAAGATATTCAAGCCAGTTCCAACAGCCCAAAGGAATGTACAGCCTTCGGGATCGACCGTTTGAAGGTCCATTTTGTGTTTATTGAGAATTTCGATGATATGAGAAAAATCTCCCTTATAAATTTTTTTATAGGCTTCACTGACGACTTCCCGTAATTTTTTATAGCTGATCTTTTTCAAGGCCATTTTCGATTCTCCCAACGCGGTGTAATCACCCCTGGTACGGTGCAAATCTTAAAAACGTGATGACGTTCACGCAATCCGCGGCGGTCACGGCGTGACCGCCCTACCTGTCGGGGATTGCAATGTTTCGCGCCGGGCAAGCCCGGCGGCTAAGAGCTCCACACTCCACACTACTTCCCGGCCTGCTTGGCCCACGAATCGCGGAGCGAAACGGCGCGGTTGAAGACCGGGCGGTCGGGGGACGAATCGCGGGAATCGACGCAAAAATAACCGATCCGCTCGAATTGATAACGGTCGCCGGTCGTCGCGCCGCGCAGCGACGGTTCGAGCTTGCAGCCGGTGACGATTTCAAGCGAGTCGGGGTTCAAATACGTTTTGAAATCGACCGGGTCGCTCGGATCGTCCGGGTTTTCCTTCGTGAAAAGCCGGTCGTAAAGCCGCACCTCGGCGTCGAGCGCGTGTTCGGCCGAAACCCAATGGATGGTGCCCTGCACTTTGCGGCCGTCGGGCGACGAACCGCCGCGAGTCGCCGGGTCGTAGGTGCAATGCACTTCGACGACATCGCCGGCCGCGTCCTTGACGAAATCGGTGCAGGTCACGTAATAGGCGTAACGCAGCCGCACCTCCTTGCCGGGCGCGAGCCGGAAATACTTTTTCGGCGCCTCTTCGAAAAAATCGTCCCGCTCAATGTAAATGACCTTTGAAAACGGCACCTGCCGCGTTCCGTCGGCCTCGTTTTCCGGGTTGTTGACCGCGTCGAGCATCTCGGTTTGCCCTTCGGGGTAGTTGGTGACGACCACCTTGAGCGGCCGGATCACCGCCATGCGACGCTGCGCCGTTTTGTTGAGTTCGTCGCGCAGCGCGTTTTCCAGTTGCACGACGTCGATCGTGCTATTGAATTTGGCCACGCCGATCCGGCGGCAGAATTCGCGGATTGATTCCGGCGTATAACCGCGGCGGCGCAGCCCGCAAATCGTCGGCATGCGCGGGTCGTCCCAGCCGCCCACGTAATTTTCCTTGACCAGCTGCAACAGTTTCCGCTTGCTCATCACGGTGTAATTGAGCCCGAGCCGGGCGAATTCGATCTGCTGCGGATGGTAAACGCCGAGCTGGTCGAGGAACCAGTCGTACAGCGGGCGGTGATGTTCGAATTCCAACGTGCAGATCGAATGTGTGATCCGTTCGATCGAATCTTCGAGGCCGTGCGCCCAATCGTACATGGGGTACAGGCACCATGCGTCGCCGGTGCGGTGATGTTCGGCATGTACGATGCGGTACATGACCGGGTCGCGCATGTTGAAGTTCGGCGAGGCCATGTCGATTTTCGCCCGCAGCGTTTTCGAGCCGTCGGGGAATTCGCCGGCTTTCATCCGCGCGAACAGGTCGAGATTTTCCTCGACGCTCCGGTCGCGGTACGGGCTTTCGGTGCCGGGAACGGTCGGCGTGCCGCGTGTTTCGCGAATCTGCTCGCCGGTCAGGTCGCAGACATAGGCTTTCCCTTTTTTGATCAAATCGACGGCGTCATCGTAAAATTGCCCGAAATAATCGGAGGCGAAAAAGATGCGGTCCTGTTTCATGCCGGTCAGCCACTCGACGTCTTCGATGATCGACTCGACGTATTCGGTTTCCTCTTTCGTCGGGTTCGTGTCGTCGAAACGGAGGTTGAAGGTGCCGCGATAGTTCTTCGCGATGCCCGAATTGAGGCAGATCGACTTCGCGTGCCCGATGTGCAGATAACCGTTCGGCTCCGGGGGGAATCGCGTGTGGACCCGGTTTTCGAACTTCCCGGTTCTGTTGTCGTCTTCGATGATCTGCTCGATGAAATTGAGCCGCTTCTCCGGTGCGTCCGCGGACGCGTTTTCGTCGATGCCGTTTTCGGGTGTCTTCGCCATGTTTTACTCCGGCTCGGGAGGGAAAAATTGAAATGTCAACAGGTGACCATTATAGCATTTTCCCCCCATACTGCCAGCGACACCGATTTTTCCGGAAATTTACACGGTATTCAGAACCGCGACAATGATGTGCTAAAAAATCGAATTTGGCGACAAGAAAAAGGTAGGGCGGTCTCGCCGAGACCGCCGAATTCGCGGCTCGCTCGGCGAGCGAGCCCTACCTTGTTTGGAAACATTGCGTTATTTCGCCGGGGTCGGCGTCACGAATTCCGAGGCCTTTTTCAGGCCCGATCCGACCGCTTCGCGCGATTCGTTATACACGTTTTTCGCTTCGGAACCGACAGCCTTGCCGGTGCGTTCCAGGAGACTGCCTTCCTTGAGCGATTCGGGGATCAAAACCATGTTGATCAGGTAAATGCGGCCATTGCTGCACGGAATTTCCTTGAGAATCACGTTCTTAGCAGGCTTGGTGATTTCAACGAAGTCCATGGTGCAATCTTCGCCTTCATCGCAGAAGGTGTCGATTTCATTCTTCGTTTGCAAGGCATCGACGGTGTAGTCGCCCTTGAGAACGTGGAAGCGGGAAACGGCCTTGTCTTTCTTCTCGTTTTTGGTGATGTCATCCCGCACTTTGGCCGGTAAAGCCTCGTAGGCGGAATTGACCGGCACCAGGACGGTGTAGGGCCCCTTCTCGGAGAATTCCTTGGCCACGCCGCTCTTTTCCGCGTTCTTCATGAAGGTCGAGCATTCGGTCATGCCCTTCAAGGTGTCCGCGATCGTCTTCGCGGGCTGTTCCGGCGATTTCGCGGCGGGAGTCGTCGCGGCCGGTTTCTGCGGCGTGGCCGGAGTGGTGGTCTGCGGCGTGCTTTGCGGTTTGGCCGGGGTGGTCGCCGGAGCCGTGTGTTGGTGCGGCATCACACTGCCGGGGGTCGTTGTCTGGGGAGTCGGCAGGGGTTTCACGGGTTCCTGCGCATTGACCGCGCAACCGCCGACCGCCAAACCCAGTGCCGCGATGGTCGTGCAAGCCGCCGTTTTCATCGTCGATTTTTTCATCAGTCTATACCTTTCTCGTTCTGTGTCAGTGACATCTGCAATCGTCCGTTTGCCGGATCGTCGACCGCCGTGTCGAACGCTTGTCGTCAATACAAGCCAAAAAAACATACGGCAAAACAACGCAAGTGAAATTTTCCGGCAAATTATACCCGTCGGAAACATATAATCACAAAGAAGATATGTGATGTTAATGCAAAATGCAGAATACAGAATGAAAAAGAACGGAAAGCAAAAGAGCCGGGGATGAAACGCAGCGCAATCCCCGGACAAGTCCGGCGCGATACATATTCCATTTCCATATTAGCGGTCGAACTTGTTCGACGCAAAAAGGTGATGCGGTCGCGCCGAACAAGTTCTTCGGCCATGAAAATTGAATCGAATCGTCACCTAAAAATCACAGGTGCCGGGCGTGCGGGGGAAGGGGATCACGTCGCGGATGTTGGCCATGCCGGTGACGAACTGCACGGCGCGTTCGAGCCCGAGTCCGAAGCCGGAATGCGGCACGGTGCCGTAGCGCCGCAGGTCGACGTACCACCAGTAATCGGCCGGGTCGAGCTGCTGTTCCGCCATGCGCGTCTGCAAAACGTCGAGCCGCTCCTCGCGCTGGCTGCCGCCGATGATTTCGCCGACTTTCGGCACGAGCACGTCCATCGCGCGGACGGTTTTCCCGTCGTCGTTGACCTTCATGTAGAAGGGCTTGATCGTTCGCGGGTAGTCGAACAAAATGACCGGCCGGTTGAAATGCCGCTCGACGAGATAACGCTCGTGCTCGCTTTGCAAATCAATGCCCCATTCGACCTTGTACTCGAATTTTTCGCCCGACTTGAGCAGGATGTCGATCGCCTCGGTGTAGGGCACCCGTTCGAAGCTGCTTTCGCAGATTTTCGTCAGCGTTTCCAGGATCGTCTTGTCGATCTGGCTGTTGAAAAACTGCATGTCTTCGGCGCAATGTTCCATGACATCGCGAAAAATCCGCTTCAGGAAGCGTTCGGCCAAGTCCATGTTTTCGGGCAGTTCGTAAAACGCGGCCTCCGGTTCGACCATCCAAAATTCTGCCAGGTGGCGTGCGGTGTTCGAGTTTTCCGCGCGGAAGGTCGGCCCGAAAGTGTAAATGCGTCCCAGCCCGCAGGCGTAGGTCTCGCCTTCCAACTGTCCGCTGACCGTCAGGTAGGCCCGGCGCTCGAAAAAGTCTTTCGCATCGTCGATTTTTCCGTCCGGCGTTCGCGGCGGGTTGTCGAAATCAAGCGTCGATACGCGGAACATTTCGCCGGCCCCTTCGCAGTCGCTGGCCGTGATGAGCGGCGTGTTGACGTACAAAAAGCCTTCTTCCTGGAAGAAGCGGTGGATCGACGAACTGACCTGGTTCCGCACCCGGGCGACCGCCCCGAAAGTGTTCGTGCGGGGCCGCAAATGGGCGATCGTCCGCAAAAATTCGAGCGAATGCCGCTTTTTTTGCAGCGGATAGGTTTCCGCGTCGGCCGAGCCGAGCAGCTCGACCTGCGTCGCCTCAATTTCGGTCGCCTGGCCCTGCCCCGGCGATTCCTTGACGAGCCCGGTCACGGCGACGCTGCAACCGCTGGTCAACTGCATGACGGTCGAATCGTAATTGGCCAGCGAATTCGGGGCCAGCACCTGCACGTTGCCGAAACAGGAACCGTCGTTCAACTCAATGAAACTGAATCCGGCTTTCGAGTCGCGCCGGGTTCGCACCCAGCCCCGAATCAAAACCGTTTTGCCAATGTTTTCCGCCTGCCGCGCCGCTCGCACTGAGAGGATGTCCGTCATGATAATCCCGTGAATGAGGATTCTGAATTTCTGCCGTGACGGTCCGCCTCATCTTTTCGGATCGCGTCACTTCTGTAAAATGATATATCACCGCATGTTAATGCCATTTTCGTTCAACGTCAAGAGTACTCCCCTTTTTCGCATGATATAGACTTTTGCCGCAAATTATTAGCCGCCGAACTTGTTCGGCGGAAGGTAGGGCGGTCTCGCCGAGACCGCCGCCGGAACATCCATTGCGCTACTTGGGGGCGGTCAGGGCGTGACCGCCCTACCGGATAATTAGGGATTCGCCCATGCCAAACCAATTTGATACCCGCGACAATTTGAAACTCGCAACGGAAACGCCACTTGAGGAACTGTTTCGCGTTACGGGAAACCTTCGTGAACGGTCGTTCGGCGATGAGATCGAAACCTGCATGATCGTCAACGCGAAATGCGGCCTGTGCCCGAATAACTGTGCGTTTTGTTCCCAAAGCGTGCACCACAATTCGCAAGTGACGACCTATCCAATGCTTGAGACGCAACAACTGATCGCGGAAGCCGAAGCGGCGGCCGATAGCGGGGCGACGCATTTCGGCATCGTCACCAGCGGGGCAACCGTCTCTTCACGCGAAATTGGGCAAATTGCAGAGGCCGTGTCAACCGTCTCGCGTTCGGGCCGCATCAAAATGTGCGCCTCGTTGGGCCGGCTCGACCGCGAATCGCTCGTCCGGCTCAAAGACGCGGGCCTGACCCGCTATCATCACAACCTCGAAACGTCGGAGGCGTTTTATCCGACGATTTGTGATACGCAAAACTGGCGAGGTCGCCATGCAACCGTTCGCCGGGCCATCGACGCCGGACTTGAAGTGTGCAGCGGGGCGCTGTTCGGGCTTGGCGAAAGTTGGGAGGACCGGGCGAATTTGGCCGTTTCACTCCGCGAACTTGGCGTCAACAGCGTACCGCTCAACTTTTTACACGCCCACCCGGGCACGCCGCTGGCCGATCACCCGCCCCTGACCGCGGAAGACGCCCTGCGAATCATCGCCCTGTTCCGGTTGATTTTGCCGCAAACGTCACTGCGAATCTGCGGCGGCAGACCAAAAATCCTCGCCGACAGGCAGCACCGGATGTTCGACGCCGGGGCCAACGCCCTCATGACCGGCAATTACCTGACCACCAGCGGCATCACGCCCGAATCCGACCGCCGAATGATCGAACGACTGAACCTGACCTGCATGAAATGATACAGGCGATCCACCTCCCATATGCCCATGCCGGACGCCCCAAAAAAACGCCCGGACATGCCGGGCGTTCGGGGTTGATCGATGATTGAGACGTATCAGAAAATCTTGTCGAAGAGCCTATCCAGCAGCGTCTTTTTCGGCTGCACGACGATGATTTGCGGCTGCTGTTCGACGATCACGGTTTTTTGCGGGGCTGGTTGAACATGCGGCGGATTGACCGTGACATGATGGGCCGGGGCGACCGGTTGCGCGACTCTCGGGGGCTCGTATTTCGTCGGTGCTGTCGGAATCATCGGGTGGTGGCTGGGCTGGTGATTTGGCATGACAACCGGCGTCGGTTTGTAATGATTCACAGTCGGCATGACGGCGGGGGCTTGGGCGATAGCCGGTCGATGCTGCGGTTGTTGTGCCATTTGCGGCGATGTTTTCTGCGGCATCGCCGCAACATGCGGAACCTGCACATTATTGGGTCTTGCCGGTTCCGCCCTGCGGATAGCGTTGTTTTGAGCTTGTGCGTTGGAGGCGGTCAGGGCAATCATCAATGCAAAGGCCGCACCACAAACGATCATTTGATAATTCGCGAACTTTTTCATCATACACCTCCGTTCATTTGACTTATAAAACTATTTTGATTTGTTGCGAAGGATTGAGCGTCCCTCACTAACATGTCAATGATCAAACGACGCGGAAGTGCGACAGAAAAACTTGAAAGTTTTTTGAGAAAAAAGATCGTTTTTTTGAAAAAATCTGGCGAAACCTTGGCGGTCGGCCTGTGTTGTCACAGATTCAGGAGTACTGTCGGATGTTTCGCCAGTGATAATTTGCATCAGCGGTTCGTTTATGGTACAATCGGCAAGTGGTTCGCGCGGCGTTGCCGAACTTCAATATATCACCGATTTTATCACTTTTTGGAGAAACCCACCATGAGACATATCGGCTTGGGCCTGATTTTGTTTTTCCTTCTGCAAATCGTAACGCCTATTTCGGCACAAACCGCTTCGATCGAAGATGAGATCGCCGCCGGGAATTTTTCCGCGGCGAAAGCACTGATCAACCGCCAAATGGTCGATCCGGCCACCCCGCCCGCCACGGCCTGGGATCTGCTGCTGCGTCGCGAACAGCTTGACCGCATCGAAGATGACTTCAGCGCAACCGAAGACGAAGTTTTATCTTACATCAAGCGGTATTTCCCCGATGTCACGCCGGAACAGTTGGCCCGTTGGAAAGCGGAAAAATCGCTCGAAGTGATGACCATTGACGGACAGGAAAGGTATTTCGGTTCCGCCGGCCCGAACCTGTTCCGGATCAGCAAGGAAGCCCGCGAAAAGAAACTCGCCGTCGACGGCCCCGGTCGCGACAGTTTGAACGATTGCCTGGTCGAACACCTGCCGAAAATCGTCGCCACTGCCAAGGCGAACGGTTCACCCAACAACCAGGAACCGAAACGCATGTTGGTCACCTACACGCTGACCGTTCCGGCCAACACCGTCCCGGCGGGCGAAACGCTTCGCTGCTGGCTGCCCTTCCCGCATCAAAACCACCGTCGGCAGGGGGACATCGAACTGATCGATTCGAATCTCGCCAATCCGATCTTCGCGCCGGTCGAGTACAAACACAGTTCGATCTATTCCGAAAAAATCGCGGTCAAGGACGAACCGACGGTGTTTCAAATTCAATTCCGCTACACCGCCCGGGGCGAATATTTCGACTTGTCGCAGTTCGACGTCAAACCGTATGACAAAAATTCGGACTTGTACCGGGAATACACCGCCGAACGCGAGGCCCACGTGATTTTCACGGAAGACATCCGGCGGCTTTCCGAACAATTCGTCGGCGACGAAAAGGACCCGGTGCAGATCGTCCGGAAGATTTTCGACGGCATCACGGCCAATTATCCCTGGGCCAGCGCCCGCGAATATTCGACCATGACGAACATCCCGGGTTACGTCATCGAAAACAAGCACGGCGATTGCGGGATGGTCAGCCTGCTGATGGTGACGTTGTGCCGCTACAACGGCATTCCGGCCAAATGGCAGAGCGGTTTCATGATGCACCCCGGCGCGAAAAACCTGCACGACTGGGCCGAGGTTTATTTTGAAGGCGTCGGCTGGGTGCCCGTCGACGCGTCGTTCGGGCGGCGCAACTTCCCCGACAACCCGGCCCTCGACGTCTTTTTCTGTTCCGGCATCGACTCCTACCGCTGGATCGTCAACGAGGATTACGGGATGTCGTTCTACCCGGCGAAAATTTACCCTCGCAGTGAAACGGTCGATTTCCAGCGCGGCGAGGTCGAATGGCGCGGCGGCAACCTCTTCTTCAACCAGTGGAACTGGGGCTTCAAGATCAAATACGAGAATTGAGGAACGCGAGACGGTTAATCCGGTGGCGGTCACGGCGTGACCGCCTTGCCTTTTAACGCTACCTGATCACTACTGGAACGTGTAGCGGTTGACGATGTTTTCGAGCAGTTCCTGGCGGCCGCTCTTGTTCGGCGTCGCTTCGCCTTTGCCGAGCATGTATTTTTCGAGGCTCTTGAAGTCGCATTTGCCCGCTTCGATGTCGGCGCCGATGCCGCTGTCCCACGAGCTGTAGCGATCCTTGAGCATCCTGTCGATTTCGCCGGTTTTCCGCATTTCGGCGGCGATTTTGAGACCTTTCGCGAAGGCGTCCATCCCGCCGACGTGCGCGTAGAACAAATCGATCGGTTCGAAACTTTCGCGGCGGACTTTCGCGTCGAAATTGAGACCGCCGGTCGTGAAGCCGCCGTATTTCATGATGAGGAGCATCATTTTCGTCGTCATGTAGACGTCGGTCGGGAACTGGTCGGTGTCCCAGCCGAGGAGCATGTCGCCCGCGTTGGCGTCGACCGAGCCGAGGAAACCCTGGCTGCCGGCGTACTCCAGTTCGTGCTCGACCGAATGCCCGGCCAGCGTCGCGTGATTCGTCTCGATGTTCATCTTGACGTATTTTTCGAGTCCGTAGGCCCGCAGGAAGTTGATGCACGCGGCGGAATCGTAGTCGTACTGGTGTTTGGTCGGTTCCTTCGGTTTCGGCTCGAAGTAGAACTGGCCCTTGAAACCGATTTCCTTGGCGTAATTGACGGCCATGTGCATGAACGCGGCGAGGTGGTCGGTTTCGCGTTTCATGTCGGTGTTCCAAATGCACTGGTAGCCTTCGCGACCGCCCCAGAAGGTGTAGCCCTGGCCGCCGAGTTCAAGCGTCACTTCAAGGGCCTTTTTGACCTGCGCCGCGGCGTAGGCGAATGCGTCGGCGTTGCAACTGGTTGCCGCTCCGTGCATGTAGCGCGGGTTGCCGAAGAGATTGGCCGTCCCCCAGAGCAGTTTGATGCCGGTTCGCTGCTGTTCGTCCTTGAAAACCTTGACCACTTCGTCGAGGTTCTTGTTCGATTCGGCGAGCGTCGCGCCTTCGGGGGCCACGTCGCGGTCGTGGAAACAGTAATACGGGGCGCCGAGTTTTTCACAGAATTCGAAGAACACCTTGACGCGATTGCAAGCGTTTTGCACGGAATCGGTGCCGTCTTCCCACGGGCGGAGCATGGTGCCCGGCCCGAAAGGGTCGGCCCCGGAACCGCGGAGCGTGTGCCAGTAGGCGACGCTGAAACGGAAATGGTCTTTCATCGATTTGCCTTCGACCATTTCGGATTCGTTATAAAATCGGAACGCCAGCGGATTGGACGAACCGGGGCCTTCAAATTTGATCTTGGAAACTTCGGGAAACGCTGCCATGTCCTGTACTCCTTCAAATGAAATAAAGAAATCTTGCTGTCTGTCAAAACGATACTTGTATAGGGATTCTGCGTCAAAAGGCGCAACCTCCCTTATATCGTCGCATATTTCCGAAGAAATCTCAAGAGCGACGACAAAAAAATGCGTCAAAATTTATCAGACGCTTATTCCTCCCGGAATTCGACCGGGATGGCTTCCAGCATTTTTTCGTACTGCGAATCCAGCGAATCGGGCGTTTCGCCGAGCATTTCGAAGAGCGTTCGCGGGGCGCTGCGGCCCATGTAGATTTCGTTGAGATACGCGACAAAGGCGTCACGATAATTTCCCTTGTCGTGGTGCATGAAGAAATAGCCCATCCCGCCGCATTGCGAGTACAGTTCCTTGAGATAGGGGGCCCTTTGAAAGGTTCGCGTGTCCAGTTTCGCCAAGTTGCCGATGGGCATGTAGAATTTGCTCTGGAAAAACCGGTATTTCGCGGCCAGTACACGGACGTCCAGCGGGTCGCCGAGCACGTGGTAGTTCCCCTCGCGACGCAGCGTTTCCATGTAAATCGCCACCGCTTCGGTCGCCCAAAAATTGTTGCGGCCGTTGAATTTGACCGGCTTGGCGCAATTGAACAACTGGTGCGTGCCCTCGTGAAAGACGGTGCGGAACATGTCCCGTTCCGATTCCGGGGTGCTGCCGTCGTGCATGTAAAAAAAGCATTTCCGCGTCGGGGCGTCGTAAAAGCCGACCGAAACTTCAACGTTCGGGTCGTTTTTCACGAGCGTTTCCACGTAATTCCGGCGGTCGCGGAAAAACACGATTTTCAGCCGCGGTTCCTTGTAGCGGAGTTTTTTGCCTTCCAGCCGCTGGGCAAGTTCCGAGGTCGAGGCCGTGTATTGAATGAAAACCTGCTTCCAGACATAATAAAACAGTTCCAGTCGGCGGCTGAGCCGGACGCCTTCCTCCAAGCTGTGATTGGTCTGCACGTCGTAATGCTCCGTGCTGACGACCCAGCCGTCGTCGATATTTGCGTGTTCCCGGGCATCCTGCTCCGCGCTGATCCATTTGCCTTTGTAAAGGCGTTCGCCGGCTTCATATCGCTCGACGTATTTTTCCGGAATCCAACCGAACTGCGAGTGATTGACCCGACCGCGTTTCAACTGCTCGATTTCCCATTCCGTGCGCCATTCACCTTCGTAAAACTCGAACCCCAGCACGTTTCGCAGTTTTTCGTTGTCCGGGTCGGCGTGCAGCGCGATGTGGATCATCTGCATGGCCAGGATGACGCGTTTTTGCTGGATCGCAAGTTTCGACAGTTCCTGGAGTTTCAGCGAAAGATTCTGTCGCATCGTCATCCAGTTGTTGTGCCAGGACACGATTTCCGCCGACGCGTTTTCGGGCAGGAAATCCGTCTGCTTTTTTCGCGGAACCATCGGAATGTAGATTTTTTCTTCCACAATCGGCAGGATGAAATCCCGGGTCAGCCTGCCGTGCGACTCCAGGCCGTGTTCGCCGCACCACACGGCCAACTTTTCCGCTTCCTGTCGATATTCGTCCAATGTCTGCTGAGCGGAAACCAGAAGCAGGTCGTTTTGTTCGTCGAACGCCGGGGCATGGGGCGAAACCAATGCCGTCAGAATCGTAAAAACGAAAATCAAATTCCTCTTTGGAGTGGCCATCACGTGCGCGATCAATACTTTGAAAAGATTCGACAAGAAAAGGGTGGCAAGGTTTGCACTTGTCTTGTAATACCTATTTTAATTCGGGAGCACCCCAAAAAACAGGAAATTATCAGGAATAATACCGGCGTTCAATAGATGGCACACCGCAGACAATACAATAAAAAAATGAATATCGCGACATAAATCCGTGTTTCGGACGATCATTCATTTTCGTTCATTTTTTGGAAACCGACGCGTCACGGCAATGATTTCGTCGTGTAAAATTCCGTTTGACGCGACCGCTTCTTCGCCGTAAATTGTTGGTGCGCCTTGCCAATCGGTAAAACGACCGCCGGCTTCCTCCATGATCGTTTGCAAAGGCCCGGCGTCCCACAGCGACATGATCGGGTCAATCATAACCTCGGCGCGACCGGTGGCCACAAGATAGTAACCGTAAGCGTCGCCCCAGGTTCTGGTGAGCAGCATTTTCCGCGAAATTTCCCGGAAGGCGTCTTCCCGCCCCATTTTGTCGAAAGACGTGACGCTGCTGGTGAGGAACAATCCTTCCCGAACGTCTTGACATTTTGAGACTTGCGTTTGTCGTGGCGTTTTGAACCGCGGCGATTCGTGCCAGGCCCCGCCCCCCCGCACGGCCCAAACCGCTTCGCCGAGCGCCGGCAAGCGAATGACGCCGACAACCGGTTCGCCGCCGTATTCAATTCCGATCAGCGTGCTGTAAATCGGCACGCCGTGAATGAACGACTTTGTCCCGTCGATCGGGTCAAGCAGCCAGCGGAAGCCGCTGCCGCCTTCTTTGTCGGGAAATTCCTCGCCCAAGATGGCATCGTCGGAAAAACGTTCGGCAATGCGTTCGCGAAGCAGCAGTTCGGCCCCGCGGTCGGCCACGGTGACCGGCGTGCGGTCGCTTTTCCGCTCGACGACGAGGTTCGGATTGTTGAAATACTCCAGCGTCAGTTCCCCGGCCTCGCGGGCGATTTCGACGGCGTACTCAAGGCGATTTTGCATGGCGATTTTCCCGGATTCAAACATAAGGATTAAGACAAAAGGGCCATTTTACCCGATCAGTCCGGATTTGTGAATCGCAGTCAAAAAACGCGAAGAATGCTGCGTTCTTTTTTTATCCTCCCCACAATTGAATGGTACGGATGTGGATATCCACCTTGAAAAGTGATATGATGCGGAATGCGATCATGTCAATTGAAAACACTGCTAATGAATTCGGGCCAACAAAAAATGATTTACAAAACAGGTTATTTCTTTGTTCTTTGCGAAATATTTCTTTTTTTTCTTTCCGTCGCATGCCCGGCGCAAGACACGGGTTACCTCCAAATCAGCGGCGTGTACCCGCATTTGGCCACGCACAACCAGCCGCCGGAGGGATCGGGTAGCCCCTTGCGTCAACAGCACGGCGAAGCGGGAATCGGGGCCGTCGTCCCTTGGGCCGGTCGCCTCTGGTACGTCGCCTATCCGCAACACCAGGTGCGTGGAAGTTTCGACAAACTGTACGAGGTCGACGAGGACATGAATCTCACGCTTCGTCCTGAAAGCGTCGGGGGGACGCATGCTTCGCGAATGATTCATGCCGAATCGAATCAGCTCATCATCGGGCCGTATTTTATCGATACCGATCGAAACGTGCGGGCCTGCGACCTTCAAAAACTTGTCGGACGCATGACCGCCGTGATGCGTCACCTTTCCGAGCCGGAAAGACTGGTGTATTTTTTTGACATGGAAGGCGCGATTTACGAGGTGGACGTCGAAACGCTTGTCGTGAAAAAGCTGTTCGACAAACCCTTTCCCGGCTGGCACGGCAAGGGGGCTTACACGGCGCAGAATCGCGTGGTGTTCGCCAACAACGGCGAATCCGAACGCGAGTACGGAGATTTGCTCGTCGGCGGGAAGGCGAAAAATCTCCAGGAAGCCGGCGTCCTGGCCGAATGGGACGGCAAGGAAACGTTCCGCATCGTCGAGCGGAAGCAATTTACCGACGTGACCGGCCCGAACGGCATTTACGGTTCGCCGGACGATGCCGCGCCGCTTTGGTCCATGGGCTGGGACAAAAATTCCGTGCTGCTCAAACTGCTTGACGACGGCCGATGGTCGACGTTTCGACTGCCGAAAGCGTCGCACGCCTTCGATCACCGGCACGGCTGGTATACCGAATGGCCGCGGATTCGCGAGTACGCGCCGGACCATCTCATGATGATCATGCACGCGTCGATGTTCGAATTTCCGAAAACCTTTGCGTCGGCAAACACGGCGGGCATTCGTCCGCTGGCAACGCATCTGCGGTACGTTCCCGACGTGACGCACTGGCAAGGTAAAATTCTGCTCGCAGGCGATGAAGCGGCCATGATGGAAAACCCCATGTGCGGGCAGGCCCAGTCGAATCTCTGGTTCGGGACGCTTGATCAAATCAGGCGATTCGGGCCGCCGGCCGGTTGGGGCGGCGTCTGGCGCGACGACCCTGTCGAAGCGGGCGTGCCGTCCGATCCGTTCCTGTTCGCCGGGTACGAGCAGCGCGTGTTGTACTTGAAACATGACGCCGATCAATCGGTCACGTTCACGGTGGAAATCGACGAACATGGTGACGGTCATTGGCGCACGCTTCGTGAAATCAAAATCCCGGCCTCATCCCCTCACGCCCATTGGATCGTTCCGCCGCCGACCGCCGGCGAATGGGTGCGTTTGACCGCCGACAGGAATTGCACGGCCACGGCGTACTTTCATTATCAGACGCCGCGTGAGACCGACACGAACGAACAGGCGATTCTCAACGCGATTGACTCGGTGCGTGCCGAAAACAGCCCGGTCGTCGGGGGACTCATCCGGCCGGCCGCTCGCAATCAATCGCTGCAATGGCAGATCACGGATCTCAACGGTCAACCAATGCCCGGCGGTTATCGCGAGATTGACATTGACCCGGACAATCCGGCGGCACTGCGATTTGTCGACCGCAAAACTTCCGGCGCGACCGATGGCGAAGTCCGTTTCGTTTCCGACGTCTGCAAAATCGACAACAAATACGTGACCGTGCTCGAAAAAGCGATCAAACTCACCGATGCCGGGGGCCGCGAGTTTCTCGTTCCGCGCGGGGACCGGGGATTTGACGCTCCGACGGCCGACAACGCCATGCGGACCATTCGCGAAGTGCAGTCCGAACGCTGGCTCGGCAACATCCACGGCACGTTTTATGAAATGCCGCGAGCCGGTGACAATCGGACGCCGGACTTTGAAAAAATGCGACCGATCGCCACACACGACAAACGCATCGTCGATTTCTGTTCCTGGCGGGGGTTGCTCGTTTTCAGCGGCACAAGAAAAAATGCGGCAAGAGACGGACATTTCTTCGCCGACTCCGACGGCAACGGACTCTGGTTCGGCCAAATCGACGACATCTGGAAATTGGGCAAACCCTCGGGGCATGGTTTCATCTGGCTCAAGGAGCAGGTCGAAGCCGACACGCCGTCGCTGCCGTTTTTGATGACGAATTTCGACAAAAAAACGGTGGCTCTGACAAACCACTCCCGTGTCACGGTCACATTTCGGCTGGAATGCGATTTCGACCATTCGGGGGACTTCGTTCCAACGTTTGAATTCACGGTCTCGCCGAATGCAACCCGTGAAATCCCCTTGCCGCAAGGGTTCAACGCCCATTGGGTGCGTGCCGTCATCGATACGGATTGCACGGCGACGGTCGGTGTGGCATACAAATAATATGACGTTTACGAACGAATGCCTTTTGCCAAGAGATAAAGTGATGTAACGTTTTTTCACCTGATAATATTACTTGCCGTGTTATCGACATGTCACATGCCGTCCGCATCGGCAGGCCAGACGCAATACGACCCCAACGTCACGGTTTTCTTCGAGGCGCAATCGTTTGTTGACAAGGGCGGCTGGGTCGTTTTCGAATGGGAAAAGCCGGTCAAAATCAACGCCTTTCGCGTGCCGAGCGGCCAAGCGGGAAGCGGCTCACCCAAGACGCCGATCACCGATTTTTCCCTGCAACAAATGGTGAGTATGTGGTTGGTCGACGTTCACGGCAGCGACGTGACAGATAACGAATCCGGTGATTTCGGCTGAAAATGTCCCGAAGTGGAAACCAAACGGTTACGCCTGCTGATCACCCTCACCCCCGGCAACCTGGCCCGCCTCTGGGAAGTCGAATTCTATTGCGTGAAGCCAAATTGAGGCGATATGCGAATGGAAACGCGACCCTTTGTTTGGAAGCATGTCAAACCTCTCCAAATATTGCAGATATCGTTGTCGACGCGTCTGAAAATTGGTTTGTCGATTTGGGAAAGCCCGGGTTTAATGTTTGGATACTTTCTTGGAAAGTGCAGCTATGATCAAAAAGTGCGAAAGAACATCTTGCGAACGAATTATTTTCGATTGCGAAATTGACTTGGAGTTTCGCCACGTTCTCTTCGGAAAATTTGCTGAAAATACCGCTTGCTTCCGAAACCAGACAGTTGTGCTATTTCATCAATAGAAAGTTGCGATTCCTGCAGAAGATTTATTGCATGATTGATCCGAACACGGATAATTTCTTTTTCGGGAGTTCGGCCGACAAATTTATGAAATCCCCGTTCCAGTGTTTTGACGGAAACATGAATGGCGTCAAGAACATGATGAACGCTGATTCCTTGAGTCGCATATTCGCGAATGAAACGCAGTGCATCGACGACGATGTCGTTTTCAATAGCCAACATATCCGTCGATTGTCTTCGAACGATTCGAAGCGGGGGTAAAACAATAGGATGTTTCGGCTGGCGTTTTCCATTCATGCTCTTGTCCAGCAGCCGTGCCGCTTCATAACCAATTCGTTCAGAATTAAGATCCATGCTCGACAGAGTGGGAGTCAGCGCCTCGCATAGATGCTGGTCATCATTGATTCCCAAAACCGCGATTTCTTCCGGAATGGCAATATCGAGTTTTCGACAGACCGAAACGAGCCGAATGGCATGGGAATCATTTCCCGTGAAGATTCCAATCGGGCGCGGCAAGGTCGGCAACCAGTCAAAAAGAAGTTTTTCATATTCATTTTTCCAAATCGGTTCCGCCGTGAATTGTTCGTTGACGGGAGTTGGACAAAGGTAACAGTGGAAACCCTTTTTTTGAACCGCTCGGTCAAAAACGCAAGAACGATTCTCAAGCCACCGGCATTTTCCAAAAGCATAAAAGCCGAAGCGGTTAAGACCATTTTCCAGAAAGTGTTCCAGAGCCATTCGAGCCACTTCATGTTCGTCAACGCGAATTGTCAATGCTTCCAGATCGCTGCTCATGAGGTTGATGAAAGGGCATCCCGATTTTGAGGCCAAATCAATGGTTTCGCGGGTATAAATTCGCCCGATAATTCCATCCCCGTTCCAATTTTTCAGTTCCGACGGTGTGGGTTCATGAATTCCCCGATTTTCAATGTCAATCCACCACTCATTTCTTTCTTGGGCATATCTTGCGATTCCCTTGACAATACCGCGCCCATAACTTGTGGAAGACTCGATGATGAGCAGGATACGTTTTTTCGTTTTCATGGCCGTATTATTTCCGTGATACATCTCGATGATATCGACGCAAAGACATATTGTACGATAAATGACGAAATCGCTGTACAATTTTGGCGAAATAAAACATCTTGTAATTATAGTAACGCCCTCATAGGATGTCAAAGAGTTGAGGTTGATATTGTTGAATTGCGGGAGATTCTCATAAACACCGACCTAACAAAAACGTAAGAATTTCGCGGGTTTGCTCCGAATGATATTTCCAAACGATGTGTAACGCACTCTTCCTATAAGGATAATCATGTGAGAACACCGTGGTATTCCTGAATTCGTTTTAAATTGATGATTATTACATTTTATGTGGAGTTTAGGTGATGAATATTCTGTTTGTTGGCGCGCATCCCGATGATATTGAGGCCTATGCCGGTGGAACGGCGGCGTTATACGCTCAAATGGGAGTCAATGTTTATTTTTGCGTGGTAACAAATGGAAATATCGGTTCTTCAACGCTGTCAAAAGAACAAATTCGCGAAATCCGTTTTTCCGAAGCGACTCGCAGCACCGAGTTAATCGGGGCAAAATTGATCTGGTTGGACTTTGATGACGAGTTTCTTTTTGACGGCATCGAAACGCGGCATCGTTTTATTGAAGCCTTTCGTGTTGCTGATCCTGACGTGGTGTTTTGCCATTGGAAGGATGACTACAATCCCGATCATTCGATTTCGGGAAGAATAGTCGACGATTGCATCCATATGGCCTCCGTTCCGCTCATAGAGACGGAGACCAGGCCCATCAGCAAAATTCCTCATGTTTACTACATGGATACGCCCGGGGGCGTGGGTTTTGAGCCGCAAATCTATGTTGACATCACCTCCACCTTCAAAATTAAAGTTGAAATGCTGTGTAAACACGAAAGCCAAAATCAATGGATGCTCGATATATTCGGGACCGACCTGGAAGGATTTCTCCAGATTCCCGCATCGTTTCGGGGATTTCAGGCCGGATGCAAATACGCGGAAGCTTTCCGCCCTTCCATTCGATGGGGGAGGACGTTCGTCCAACACTACCTGCCGCAATATCTGGAAGCGAGCCCGCTTTGGAGAAAAGGTTGATTTTACCGGGAAGCGGCGCTACGCGATGATTCCAAATTTCGAACTCAGGGTGGAATAAACATACTTGGAGAATAGCCATGCCGGGACCGGGAGCCTATTGGATCGGAGATGATGAGAAAAAGGAACTTGACGAAGTCATGAATTCCCGTTATTTGTTCCGATACGGCGATATGAAAGACGTTCGCTTCAAGCACAAGGTTTTTGACCTGGAGCAGGAGTTCATCGAATTCTGCGGATGCCGTCACGCATTGGCGACGACATCCGGCACCACGTCGCTGTTGGCGTCGCTCTTTGCATTGGATATCCAAAACGGAGATGAAGTCATCGTTCCCGCTTATACGTTCGTTGCCAGTTATTCCTCCATAATATTCCAGGGCGGCATTCCGGTACTTGCGGAAATCGACGATTCTCTCACGATGGATCCAAACGATATCGAACACCGCATCACACCGCGAACAAAAGCGATCATGCCGGTTCACATGTTGGGCAATCCGTCAAACATGGACGCCATCATGGACATTGCCACCAGGCACGGCATCCCCGTGATCGAAGATGCCTGTCAATGTCTTGGAGCTTCCTATCGGGGCAAAAGAATCGGCACGCTCGGAGATATCGGGGCTTTTTCCTTGAACATATTCAAGATAATCACCTCGGGCGACGGCGGTTTGGTCGCAACGAACAATCGGGATTTGTATGAACGCGCCTTCGCGTTCCATGATCAGGGACACCTGCCGAATCGATGCGGCGTTGAAGTCGGGAATCGCAAAATTTTGGGGTTGAATTTCCGGATGAATGAACCGACGGGCGCGATTGCGCTTGCCCAACTGAGAAAAACGGATCGGTTGATGGGGCGGCTTCGCGAAATCAAGACAATGCTGAAATCGCACATCGGTTCGGTGCCGCAAGGACGATTTCGGACAATTCATGATGAATCGGAAGAATGTGCCACGCTTTTAACGGTCATTTTCGACCGGCCGGAAGATGCCGAGGCGGTGGGCAAAAAACTCGGGACAAAAACAATACGAAATAGCGGTTGGCATGTCTATTCCAACATGGAGCATGTCGCCGCCTACATGAAGTCGCATGGAAAACCGTTTGCAGTAGGGACTTATCCTCGCACGGATGATCTGTTGAATCGTGCCATGAATATCAGTGTCGGTGTCGTGGACTGCGGACTCGGCGCGGGATTCGGCGTCAATGTCACCTCGACCGATGAAGAAATCAAGTCCGTTGCCAAACGTTTTCATGAGGCATGTCAGTCATGTTGCTAATTGCTGATCGAAATCGAAGGCAATAAAGGATCCTTCGGTTTCGTATGGAGAATCGTGGATATGGCGAACGCCAATCTGTTTGACATCCTGACAATCGCGGTTTACTTTGCGATCATCCTCTCGGTGGGATTTGTCAAGGGACGCGGACATCGCGGCCAGACAAAGGATTTTTTTCTCGCCAAGGGTTCGCTCCCCTGGTGGGTCATCGCAGCGGCATTCGTCGCAACCGGGATGAACACGGAACAGTTGGTCGGCCAGAACGGCATGGCTTATCAAATCGGCCTCCCGATTCTCAATTGGTATTATATCGTTTTCATCGTCTACTCGCTTTTGATTTTCGTTTTTCTCCCGATCTATCTCCGTAACGAAATCATGACGATGCCGGAATATCTTGGTCGCCGTTTCGACCTGCGATCGCAAAACGTTTTTACGGTGATCCTTCTTGTCAGTTACGTCTTGATGAATCTTGCCGTTGTTTTCTACGGAGGGGCTAAACTCCTCGAAGTGGTTTTCGGTCTGAACATCTGGTGTGGTGTTGTCCTTCTCGGACTGGTCGCCGGATTGTACACAATGTATGGCGGCATGACTTCGGCGGCCTATGCGTCGGTTGTTCAATTCGCCTTGATTTTTCTTTCCGGATTTTATCTTTTTTTCCTTGCCTATATGCGCTTGCCGAACGGTTGGTCGGATGTCGTCGCCAGCGCTCCTTGCGGTTTTCATCTCATACGGCCCACCGATTATCCGAATATCCCCTGGCACGCAATTCCACTGACTTTGCTGGGAATTCACCTTTATTATTCCTGTGCCAACCAATCGCTCGTTCAAGGTTGTTTTGGGGCCCGGCGGGAATGGGACGCGCGAATCGGTCTGCTCGTGGCCGGTTTTTTCGTGGCAATCCGGCCCTTTGTCGAAATATTTCCCGGTTTGATGTGTCGTGCCATCGGAAATTTTGATCCGGCGTTCAATTTGAACGATCAACCAGTCGACAATGTCTTCCCGATAATGATCCGTCAGTTGGTTCCACTCGGCTTCCAGGGCTTGGTTCTGGTCGGCATCCTTGCGTCCGTCATGTCGACCATTGCCGCTTTTCTCAATTCGATTTCGACGCTTTTTACGATGAATGTCTACAAAATCTGGATCGATAAAAGCGCCTCGGAAAAAAAACTGGTCCGTGTCGGTACGGTCGCGACATTCGTGCTCATGATTTTCAGCGTGATTTATTCACCGATGATCGGTTATCTCAGCGGCGGTATTTTCCAGTATTTTCAATCGTTGGCATCGTACATCACCGTGCCGATCGCGACGGTTTTCCTGGTCGGCGTTTTCTGGAGACGGGCCACCCCAACAGCGGCGTTTGCGGTTTTGGTCGCAGGAATACCGATCGGACTCCTCACGTCCCATATTTTCATTCCAGGCTGCTTTTCGCCGGAAACGATTAAAAAGTACAGCCTTGACAATTTTTTTATCAACGGGGGAATAACGCAATTAGCGTGTATTGCGCTGATGATCGGTGTCAGCCTGGTGACCAGGTCGAGAAATATTTCTGAAATCAGGCCCCTGACTTTTCAGATTTCGCAACTGTGGTTGCCCCCCGGGGATTCACCGAGACCGTTTTATCAATCCGTCCCGTTTTGGTGGATTATTTTCGTTTTGTTTTACATGGGTATTTACGTTTATTTGTGGTGAATCATGCCCCCGACATTCAAAGAAAGCATCCTGGCTGCCGCCCGTGGCGAAATGGTTGATCACTGGCCTTTCGTACCGCGCATTGATGTTTGGTACAACGCCAACAAAAGCAGGGGGACCTTGCCCAAGGAACATGCAACCAGAACATTGGATGAGATTTGTGCCGCGGAGGGTTGGGCGACCCATCACTTGATTCCCCATTTTTTACGAAATGGTCAACAAATCCATCGCGGTTTGGGAATATGCAACGTTCCCGAACAACCGTTTACAGTCAGATTTCCTGATACGATTGAAGTCGATATCCGCGAGGAAGGGGATTTCATGACGGTTGTCTATCATACTCCCAAAGGTACGGTTTCCACCAAAACATCATATTCCGATGAAGTGAAAAATTCCGGCGCCTCGTTGACCTGGATCGTCGAACACGTAATCAAAACGCCCGGGGATTGTGCTGCGGTCGGTTATATCTTTGAAAATCTTATCTTGGAACCGAATTATGAAAAATTTCAACATTGGTTGGATACTGAAATCGGCGAGGGCGGCATCGGAGCGGGTTTTGCTTCCCTGGCGGCCTCTCCGATGCAACATATTCAACGCGAATTTCTTGATGCGACTGAATTTTATTATTTCTACAACGACCACGCGCGGGAAATAGCCGCTCTTACCGGGTCTTTGGAAATCCATTACGACAGGATGCTCCGGCTGATGCTCGACTCTCCGGCCGAAGCGATCCAATGGGGCGGCAACTATGACGACATGATCACGTATCCCGCGTATTTTGCCAAGGAAATTCAACCTTGGTTGCGCAAGGCCGGCTCCGCTTTCAAATCCAACGGGCAAATCACATTTTCACATTGCGATGGCGAGAATCACGGGCTGATGGAACTGCTGCCCGATTCCGGATTTTGCGTCGCCGAAGCGATTTGCCCCTGGCCCATGACGAAAGTCCGTATTGAGGAATATTACCATCGCTGGCGCGACCGCCTGACCATTTTCGGCGGTATTCCCTCCAATCTTCTTTTGGATGAATGCGCCTCGGACGAAGAATTTGACGGCTATCTGGACCAAATGCTGAAAACCCTGATTCCCGGTGACAGAATGATCGTCGGCATTGCCGATACGACTCCTCCCAATGCCAACTGGGACCGTTTGCGTCGCCTTGGGGAGCGCATTTCCAATGAATCCCGTCTTCCTTTATCGGGAGGCGGAAATGGATTTATCAAACATGACGCTCCCGATCCAGTGACACAACATGTCGATCATCGATCTGTTGCCGGCATGGAACCGGATCAATGCAGGATACTTCGACAAATGGTTTTTGACGGTGACGACGAGCATGTTTCCGCAGAAGTGAAGCGGCTCCTGGAAATGGGCATGGATGCGAAATTTGTCATGCAACGGGGACTTGTGGAAGCCATGGATGTCATCAGTCCCTTGTTCTCCTCGGGGCAAATTTTTATTCCTGACGTTCTTTTGTCGGCAAGGGCCATGAACCAGGCCATGGAAACCTTGGAACCTTATCTTGCGCAAGAAAATTCGGGAGATGAACAACAAACAATCGTCATCGGAACGGTTTTTGGCGATATGCACGATATCGGCAAGAATATGGTGGCGACGATGCTCAAAGGAGCCGGTTTCAAAGTTGTCGATTTGGGAGTCAATATTTCAGCGGAGGAATATGTCGAAGCCATCAAAAAATATCACCCGCATATCGTGGGATTATCGGCCCTGTTGACTACGACGATGCCGCAAATGGCCCGCATTGTGGATGCCGTTATGGATTGCCAACTTCGAGACCATGTCAAAATCATGATAGGGGGAGCTCCGGTCAACGATAATTTTGCGTTGAAAATCGGCGCAGATGGCTACGCCGCGGATGCGGGCCAAGCGGTTAATTTGGCGCGGCATTGGCTCAACTGAGCCATTGTCACCGAACTTGGGAAACGAATGAAATCTTTGAGAACTTTTGAAAATTACGGGGGAAGAACGATATGATGGACGTCGGTGTTGCACAAGTTGATATTACCCCTTTGCCAGGCACGCAGCTTCAGGGGTTTGCGGTTCGTGAACAACCGTCAATCGCCGTGGCGGATTCCCTGATGGTGCGTGCCCTTTACGTGAAATCCGATCAGGTGACCATGCTTTGGCTTGTTTTTGATCTCTTGAGTTTGGAAAGCGAGTTGCTCAGAAAGATCAGGAATATTATCGTCGAAAACGTCAATATCGACGAAAATTGTATTTTCCTGACCTGCACGCACACGCATTCCGGCCCGGCGGTGAATATTCTTCTTGAATGTGGAGATTACGATGAAAAATTCGTGGAAGCATTGCCGGAGGCGTCACTCCATGCGGCTCGGCAGGCGATGGAATCCGCCGAAAAATGCGAGATGTTTTTTACGGAGTCCGCTTCGTCCCTTGGGCATGACCGGCATCGCGGCACGGAAAAATTCGCTGATTCCAGGATTCCCGTTTTGCTTTGGAAAAAAACCGACGGAAGCGACGCATGGAAAGCCGTTTTCACGAGTTATTCCATGCACCCGGTTTGCCTGAAAGAAAACAAAATCAGCGCTGATTGGCCTGGTGTCGTATCGCGAACGATTTCCTCTTCACTGAGGGGAAATCCAGTGGCATTGGTCACAAGCGGCGCTTGCGGCAATATCGACCCTCCCGGTGTCGGTGTTGATTATCGGCAAATGACACGTTGGGGAGAAGAAATCGCGGAAAATATTTTAAGCGCGATCAATAGAAATTCTTTTCCCATGAAGACGATGGAACAGTTGACCTGCCGTCGTCAAACCGTTGGCCTTTTGGCGCATGATACGACAGAAGACGACATTCGGTCATTCGTGCAGGCGACCTTATCCGAAGGTTCGGGAATCCGGGAATTTGGTGAGAAGTATTCGCGGGTCGCCAACGATTGGCAGGCCTATATGCTGGACCGTCTTCGCCACGGAGTGCATTCGCTTTCCGTCGAACTGGGGGTCATGCGATTTGACGATATCACATTCGTCACGGTCAGTGGTGAAATATTCGCTCATTTGTCGCCAGTCATCGATGCTCATTTGAAACATATCGGCATTTCGTGCCGGCCTCCGTATATCATCGGTAATACCGACGGCAGTTCAGGATATATCGGTCCTGTTTCCGCTTATGAAAACCATTGTTACGAAGTCCACGAATCCTGCCTGTTTTACCGCCAGCCGCGACTTCAGAAAGGGTGCCTGGAACGGCTCGGCGATGAAGCCGGGGTTTTACTCATGCATACGTTTGATAATAATACATGAATTTCACTTTTTCATTACTTTTTTGATTGGGAGAAAAAAATGAAAACTCATCAAAGAAAAGTCCGGACGAAGCTTGGGTTTACCCTTGTTGAACTCCTTGTCGTCATCGCGATCATCGGCATTTTGATCGCACTTTTGTTACCCGCCGTACAGGCTGCTCGCGAAGCCGCCCGCAGGATGGAATGTACCAATAAATTGAAGCAAATCACCTTGGCGCTCCATAACTACATGGATGCCAGCAAGGGGGCACTTCCCAACTATGGAAGCGATTGGTGTGGCGCGCATTGGACACCCTTTATGTCGATTTTGGGGTATCTTGAGCAAGCGGCAAGACAGAGTTATGTCCCTGCGAATTATACCGCTTCATGGTGGTACAATCCAGCCTGGGCCAACTCCATGAGTGTGCTTTGTTGCCCTTCGGACGGCGAATCATTGAATGTCTCCAAGACGGAAATACCGGATAATTGGAAATGGGGAGACCAGAACACGGCCGTCGGTTGGTTCGTTCCCGGAAATGCGAACATGGAAGGGCTTTCTTTCTCAACACGTCACAGTTACGTGTTCAGCGGGGCGGATTACACGAATTATTCCGAATGGACCAACAATCGAAGTCCTTTTGGCACCGCCAGCAACAAGCGTGAGTGGAAAACGCTCGGTTCCATCACGGACGGTCTTTCCAACACGATCTTTCTTTCGGAAAGGGCGGTTCCTTCGTCCAGATACGACTTGGGAAGCATCGTCAGCGGCATGGGAAAATCAATCGCGGAAAATCCCTCACTTTGCCTGGCCTTCAAAGGATCGGGACATAGTTTGAATCAGAAAAAAGTCGAAGACAGCGGTTTTTCTACGATATTATGGGATGCTTCGGGACGTCGAATCAACTGTTACTATACGATGTATACGTTGTTCTACACGGTCCTTCCTCCGAACTCCCCCAGCTGCAGTGAAACGGCCGTTTTGGGACCGGGCCCGATTTCCGCAAATAGTTTTCATACCGGTGGCGTCAACGTGTCGATGGGGGACGGTTCGGTCCATTTCGTTTCCCAAACCGTGGAATCGGGTGACCCGACGGCCTATGGACAAGGTAACAGTGCAACTGATGATGGCCAACGGACAGGGATTTCACCTTACGGAGTTTGGGGTGCCATGGGTTCCATCAACGGTGGGGAAAGCAAAACCGCCTTGTAAACACGTATGATGGTTGACCGGAGAGACCGGCATACGGTCTTTCCGCATATTCCAATCGCAAGACTCCTGATTGATCTTTGATCATGGAGCCTTGCATTGGAAATTTACCTGTTGCCGACTGTTTTTGTGAAGCCCGGCCTCTCGAAATTGCCCGGGGCGGGTTGGAGATTTATCATTGATCAATCGAAGGAGAAAACGTATGAATATCCGCTTGATCTTGGTGGCGCTATGTGTGAGCTTGTCTTTTGTCGCCTCGGGGTGCGGCAAATCGGGACTGAAAGGCCTCGTTCCGGCAAAGGGGACCGTGACATACAAGGGGCAGCCTCTGGCTGTTGCCGCCGTGACGTTCGTGCCGCAGGAAAAAACTCTCGGGACAAGGCCCGCAAACGCTTTTACGGATGAAAACGGTCGTTTTACGCTCATGACCCTTGACCCGGACGATGGAATTTTACCGGGAGAGTACATTGTCACCGTCTCGAAATACACATCAACAAAAATTGATGAAGAAGCCGCACTGAAAGCAAGACGGGGTGAAGGTCCCATGCCGAAAATGGCGCCCCAAAAACCTTTGGTTCCGGAAAAATACATGTCTCAAAAAACAACGGACCTGAAATGCACCATTGGTTCGAAAGGGGATAAAAATATCGTTATCGAACTGAAAGACTGAGACAAAGGAGATAAAATCACATGAGAAACTTGATTTCGTTATGTATCGCTTGCTGCTTCATCGTTCCGGTGATTGCAGACGAAGCCGTTATTGAGCTCGCCGGTAAGGATTTTGAAGGAGGGGGCAAAACTCTCTACGGAACAACGGCAGGAGGGCGTCACGACGTCAATTACGTCTACGCCGAACCGAATGGCGAGCACTCGATCATGAAAGCGGCCTTTACCTTGGAAAAAATTCCTTCAACTCCTCTCATCCTTTTGATCGAAGGTTGTGACGACGATTTCGGTTCTCACTGCAAAATTGAAATCACGCTGAACGGGACTGTTCTTTTTCGCGGTCCGAACGAATTTCCGAAAACCTTGAAGGACAAATCCTTTGCCATCCCGGATTCAACCTTGAAAACGGGTTCGAACGATATCGCGATCAGAAACCTGGAACCGGAAGGGACGATTGGAATGCCGCCGTGGTTTCGTGTCGCGCGTGTGGCGATTGCGTCAGAACATTATCGGTTCCCCAAAATCACCATGCCGGAATACGTGGTGGCTATCCCAAATGACATGCGGGAATTTCCGGAGCCGCTTGCCGTCGGGGAAAAGCCCGGATTTCCCCTTCGGGGCATCAAAGGCTGGATGTGGAACAGGCAGCAGTACCTTGACGAGATTCCCGTGATGGCTCAATGCAAGATGAATTTCCTGATGAACTGCTACGCGACGTTGTTCACGCCGGACGGAACGCTTCTCGGCACCAACGAATGGTGGAAACCGCTGCGTTCCGAGATGAAAGAGGACTTGACGGAAATCATCAGGAAGTGCCGCGAATATGGGATCACATTCTGTTTTTCGGCGCACTCGCAGCTTTGTTCGCCGCGGCCTCTTGACCCGAACAGCATGAAGGACATCGACGATTACTGGCAGAATATCGAATGGGCGCAGCAACAAGGAGTCAAATGGTTCAGCATCTCGCTGGACGACGTCACCTGGGGGGATGGCGGGCCGTCGCAAGGAGGTCGGGAACATGCCAAGCTGGTCAATATCATTTTCGAGCGGCTTCGGAACAACGACCCGGAAGCTCAAATGATTTTCTGTCCCGTTCCCTACTGGGGGGACGGAACGCCGCCGGACCATCGCGAATATCTGGAGGCACTCGGAAAAGACCTTCACAAAGACGCATATGTCTTTTGGACCGGTGATGCCGTTGTCACGGGGCATATCACCACGAAAGCCGCGAAAACATATCGTGATATCGTCAATCATCGTTTGTTTCTCTGGGACAACTATCCCGTCAACGACGCAGCGCCGACACTCCATCTCGCCGCGGTATCCGTCCGAGACCCGGATTTGGGGGAATTCGTCGACGGATATATGAGCAACCCGCTGCACGCACAAAGCCGCATCAACAGGATTCCGATGTTGACCTGCGCGGATTATGCCTGGAACCCGAAAGCGTACGATCCGCAACGTTCCATCGGACAGGCGATTTTGCGTCTGGCGTCGACGAAATCGCAGCGTCAGGTGTTGAAAGACCTCGTGGAAGTCTATCCCGGAATGCTTTTCGACAAAACGATCAACACGGGATACAATCCGGCCTTAGCGCGTTTCCACGTCGAATTGAACGCGAGTCCGGAGGATGGCCAAAAGTTCATCGAACGAATGGAAGCCATCGCGGATCGTTTGGAAAATGAATTCCCGGAACAATTCACGGCCGCCGTTAAAACGGTACGTGGAAACATCGAAGTGATGAAGCGAAGCCTTGAACAATCAGTTCCGAAAAACTAAAATCGCGGTTTCCTGCCGTCATCCGGTTGAATCATTCCAATACGCGACACATTCTGAATAGAAAATGAGGTGAGATGATGCGTGTATTCATGTCAGTCATGATGTTCGTTTTTCTGGTTTTTTCATGCACGATGAATGCCAGTGGGCAAGTGATTCGATGTGCGGATCCGGATTGTCCGATTTGTCTGGCGGTGCCGGGAATGATTTCCCCCAAAGTGGCGGATACGAGGGAACCGCGAAATTGGCCGGAAGATGCGCCGTTCGGTCGTGATGCGTCACTGGCCGTGGTCAACCCGCTTGTGCGTTCACCGTATCAGTCGATCATCTCGCTGCGCGGCGATTGGGAATTCGTCACCGATCCCGATGCGGTCGGCCTGGCCGAAAAATGGATGCAACCCGAGCAAAAATGGAAAAATTCGCGTACAATGCCGGTGCCCGGGAACTGGGAGACGCATGGGTGTGGCGAGCCGGGCATGGGCGTGCCCTGGCTGTGTGACTGGGATTGCGTTCCGCGCCCGATGCGACACATCTACTTCGGTTCCGCCTGGTACCGAACGAAGGTCGAAGTTCCCGACAACTGGAACAATCGCCGTGTTTGGCTGAAAGTCGGCGGCCTTCGCGCCCAAGGATGGCTCTGGATCAACGGGGAGCCTGTCGCGCATGTGACGAACTATTGTGGGGCATTCAAATTCGAAATCACCGATCTCGTCAAACCGGGAGAAACTGCGACGATCGTGGCATTGGTTCGCAACGACGTGCCGAGCCGAACGGGAAACATGAGCGCCTGTCATCTTTGGGGAGGTTTTTCCCGTGACGTTGAAATCGAAGCGACACCTGAGATTTATCTCGATAACGTGGTGTGCGGCGGGGATTTCGACAACCGCCAGGCGAATATCCACCTTGAAATCGGGCATTCACCCGATGATCGAGGAAAAACGGTGAACGTCAAGTGCGTTTTACGGCCCCTTGATCTTCAAAATCCTCAAGTTGCCGTCGAAGAATCCGGGGCGTCGCATTCTTTTCAAATCGTGCTTGGTGAAGGAACGAAAACCGTAGTTGAGGAAAGGGTCGATATCGCGGATTTTCGTCCCTGGTCACCTGAGACGCCGAATCTTTATCGGGCAACGGTCGAACTTCTTGAAGGTGAAAACCCGCAACACGTTGCCCATGGCTGGGTGGAGCGTTTCGGCGTTAAAAAATTCGAAGTGCGAGGAGACCGTTTTTACCTGAACGACAAACCGTATTTTCTTCGCGGCTACGGCGACGATTATATTTATCCGCTGACGTTCATTTCGCCGGTCGACCGCGACGCCCATCGTCACAATTTGCGAATCGCGAAAAAGAGCGGATTCAACTATGTGCGGCATCACACGCATTGTGAAATTCCCGAACATTATGACATGGCCGACGAACTGGGGATCATGATTCAGCCGGAGCTGCCCTACTATCCGTTTAACGGACATCATACGACGGAATTGTTCGATTTCGACCCCAAACGCGACCTGAACGAAGTGATCGACCATTACCGCCGTCATGTCTCATTGAGTACCTATTCGATGGGCAACGAGGGGCATCTCGGGACGCCGATCGACAATGAACTCAAGCAACTCGTCAAGCAGCGAGATCCGGGACGCCTTGTGTTGCACAACGACGGGGGCAGAAACACGAAGGAAAATTCCGATTTTTTCACCGGTCCCATCATGATTTGGGAACCGGGAACCTTCCGATGCGAGCTTCCTTACGTTGCCCATGAATACTTGAATCTCGGTTTGAAGTTTGATCCAAGAATTTCCGAACGTTTCACAGGGGTGATTCTTCCTCCGCAGCCGATCGACGAATATGAAAAACGGCTCGATGACATCGGCCTTGATCGCAAGTGGGGCGATGCCTGCCTTGATGCGGGACATGCGTTGCAAAAATATTACCAAAAACTGGGAATTGAATCCGCGCGACGCGATCCGACTTGCGACGGTTACAGTTTTTGGACAATCATCGACGTCATCGTGAAATCGGGTGACTTTTTCACCGGACAAGGGCTTTACAACGCCTTTTGGGAGCCGAAATTCAACGGTACGACACCGGACGATTTCGCGAAATTCAACGGTCCGACGGCGATTTTGATGAAACCCGACCGCGAAACGCCGATCCTTGTTTCCGGCGAAACCGTCCGTTTGAAACTTATGCTGTCGCACTTCGGTTACGACGATATCCGAAACGGTCGTCTTTTCTGGAAGATTTCCGACAGCCACGATGTTGTTGCCGAAGGAACACTTGATCATATCAATGCAGCGACGGGTGATGTCCGAGAAATCGGTGTTGCCGAATTCGTCGCGCCACGATTGAATCAACCGAAGCATTTGAACTTCTCCGTGCGCTTGGAAAATGCCGATGTGACCAATGACTGGGATTTCTGGGCTTTCCCCGGACGTCAAACGATCGTACTGCAAAATGTGGCCGTGACGCCGGAACTTTGGGACATCCTGTCGGCCCGATATGACGGTTTGCTGCGAACCGGAACCCCCGAGGGGGATTCGGCGAATCTCGTGATCGGTACCATGCTTGGACCGATGATCGGGTATCTTGAAAAAGGACAAAAAGTCATGCTGATCGGTCCCGCCGACGGGGAACCGAATGTCAAACTCGGCTGGTGGTCGATCGGCGAACAAACCGGAACGGCGTTTGCCAGGCACGCTGCATTCGGAGATTTTCCACACGACGGACTTCTTGGCCCGCTTTGGTTCCGGCTCATCAAACGCGGAATGCCGATTCAAAAGGACGGCTCTTTGAGAAAGGCCGAATATCTTTCCGTCGGGGAAGGCCGTGACGAATATTACCTTTATGCGGCACAGGCCATCGCCGGCGAAAACGGGAAAGTTCTGATCACCCAGGGACTTGATCTGCTTGATGATACACCCGAAGGAACATATTTGCTCGACCAGATGATCCGATACGCCGAATCCGGCGCGTTTCAGCCACAAGGGCAAATGGATTGCGAAAAATATCTGGAAAAAGAGCAATTGCGTGAGATCGTCACCTCTCATTTGAATGGATGGAATAAAACGCTGGAGAGTCCTCTTCATTATTTCGGTGAAAACTATTATGGGGGACCTGCTATGCTGCAATCCATGAAATTTGACGCTAAAAATCAAATTGTATGGGAAACGAAACCGGTCGCTCCCATCCCCGACGACGAGGAAACCTATACCTTTCACTGGATGTTCGGAATCGGTTTTATTCCGAACCGTCCATTGGAAGTACGTTTGGCCATGAATGACAAACCGCTGGTGACGTTTAAGATCGACATCAATGATGAATCCTGGACTGTGAAAGAGGATGGTGTCATTCTGGAATACCGTCGCTTGGCTTATTACGGAAACGAATCGACCGGCTTGATGTCGTTGACAGTGCCGAAAGACTGGGTCGTTCCCGGCGGTTTCAGGACGCTGCGACTGGAAAATACCGACCTCGGATTTTCCGATTCCTGGGTGGGAATTTTTGAAAAATAGACCAATCGCTCGAACGGTCGCATAAAACTTGGATGCAAAAGAATCAGAGCATGTGGCGTATGGCAGTGTCCGAGTTGGCGTTGTTGACGCTTCGGGCTCTGATTTCATTCCAGCCAATAACATAACGAAAGATTTGAAGTATGAGACGTCTTTCTCTGTTGCGATTCGTAGCGCTTTTTGCCTGTTCCATGGCGTTTTTTCTCAGTGATCACGTCAATGGTCAGACGGATACAAATCAATTGGCAAAAGAATTCGCATCTCCTGCTTCGGAATACCGTCCCTGGGTTTACTGGTTTTGGAACAACGGCAACCTGACGGAAGAAGGCATCAAAGCGGATCTCGAAGCGATGCATCGTGTCGGCATCGGTGGCGTACTGGTCATGGAAGTTGATCAGGGGGCACCGCGTGGGCCGGTCGATTATATGAGCAAACAATGGCGTGACATGTTTCAATACATGCTTGCAGAAGCCCAAAAACACGGCATGGAAGTCAATATGAACAACGGCCCGGGATGGAATGGAAGCGCCGGTCCCTGGATCAAGCCGGAAGAAGCGATGCAAATGCTTTCCTGGTCGGAGTTGAAAGTCGATGGTTCGGGACAGAAAACGATCACCTTGAAAAAACCGGACGTTCGATGTGATTATTACCGTGATATTGTTGTTTGGGCGTTTCCGACTCCGAAAGATCTGTCGACCAAAGAACCCTTGGGGCCCAATGTTCATCGTCGTGCCACACCCTCGGATAAAGTTACGCAAAGGGCGGTTGTTGAACGGGAAAACTTGGTTGACCTGAGTGATCGAATGACGCCTGAAGGAACATTGACGTGGGATGTCCCACAAGGCAGCTGGATCATACTGCGCGTCGGTCACACATGCAAAGGAACAATGGCAAGGCCAGGTCCGGCGAGCGGCATGGGATTGGAATGTGACAAGCTTTCGATTCGCGGGGCCGATGCCATGTTTGCGGGCCAAATGGCAAAGCTTGTTTCAGATAACGAGGAACTTGCAGGAAAAGTTTTGGTTGCGACACATATCGACAGTTGGGAAAACGGTTCACAAAACTGGACGTCTTCCATGCGGGAAGACTTCATGAAACGTCGTCAATATGACTTGTTGCCGTTTTTGCCTGTTTTTGCCGGTTATGTTGTCGACACGCCCGAAATCACCGAACGATTCCTGTGGGATTTTCGAAGGACGGTTTCCGAACTGGTCCTGGATCATTATGTTCGTCGTATCCGTGATTTGGCGAATCAACATCATTTGCGACTGACAGCCGAAGCTTATCATTGTCCTTGTGATTTTTTTGAATATGCCGGTATCGTGGATGAGCCGATGAGTGAATTCTGGATTGGAGAACTCAACATGCCGATGACCGGTAATTTCGGCATGGCGTCGTCGGCTCATATTTACGGGAA
Organism: Thermoguttaceae bacterium; assembly: GCA_031548645.1. Lineage (GTDB taxonomy): Bacteria > Planctomycetota > Planctomycetia > Pirellulales > Thermoguttaceae > WRMR01. Next base: position 2,542 of record JAVBQX010000051.1, on the reverse strand, counting down.
AACCGTTGTCGGAGCGGAAGCCTGCACGGCTGATGATTCCGAGAGATGGCTGCAACATCCCGGTTTATTTAAAACTCTGGGAGACCAGGCGTTCGCAACCGGAATCAACCGTTTCGTGTTTCACCGTTACTCCTTTCAACCGTGGAATGACATCAAGCCGGGCATGATGATGGGGCCTTGGGGGATTCATTACGAACGTACGCAAACCTGGTGGGAACTGACCCCGGCATGGCATCAGTATCTTACTCGTTGTCAATATATGTTACGACAGGGGATGTATTGCGCAGACATTTGTTATGTCGAACCGGAAGACTCGCCGCAAGGGTTGGCGGACCATCCTCATCTCGGTTATCCCTGGGATCAATGCGGTACTCACGCGGTGTATCAAATGACGGTTCGGGACGGGATGGTCGTTTCTGAAGGAGGAATGCGTTATCGAATCCTGGTATTGCCGCAAAATGAAAGAATGACGCCTGAATTATTGACCAAGGTCATGGATTTGATCCGAAACGGGGCAACCGTGATCGGTTCCCGACCGAAAATGGCATTTGGATTGACTGATTACCCGAACAAGGACTTGACAATTCAACAATTGGCTGGCGAACTCTGGGGAGAAAAAGCGAATGAAAAAACGGGAGAACAAATCTACGGACGAGGACGAATTGTTTGGGGCAAAACCGCGGAAACTCTTCTTCAAGAACAAGGAATTCCCTGTGACTTTACCTCCAATCGGCACCTGAATCAAATACATCGAAAAACCGATATGGCGGATATATATTTCATTGCCAATCCGAGTAATGCTTTTCAACTGGCAACGGCCGAGTTTCGTGTCAAAGGACAACCTGAAATCTGGCATCCCGAAACAGGTGAGATCAAGCCTTTGGCGATCTACCGGAATACGAACGATACAACGACGACATTGTTGCCGCTTGAGGCCACGGAATCTGTATTTGTCGTTTTCCGAAAAGACGGGAACATTAAGAAACACGTTGAAATCACCGCGATCACCGAAGGTGGGCGAATTCTTGCCGACTTGAATCATTCTCCTTCTTCAACAGTAAGAATTGATCGGGCGATTTATGCCGTACCCCATGATGAAACGACCGCTATGGATGTGACTTCAACCATTCAGAAAATGGTTGAAAGCGGAATGACGGGCATACCGGTTTCGCAAATGGCTAAAATCGTTGGCGACCCGAAATCCGGAACAAAAAAAACATTGAGAATTGAGTACACCGCAGAAAGTGAAAAGTATACCATCTCCGGTGAAGATGGCGAAACAGTATATTTCGGCGGTTTTGTTCCAAGTATCAACGTTCTCTCAGCGTCATACGGACTGTTGGAGGACACGGAAAGAACGCTTGATGTCACGGAAAAATTGCAAAAAATGTTTGATGCCGGTGAAAACAGGTTTCGTGTCTCAAGGTTGGCAAGAGAGGCTGACCCTGCATCAGGTATCATAAAAACGTTGACCATGACATACGAATCGGGAGGAAAAACGACAACATGGAAAGGTAATGATGAAATGCTGGTCAATGTGGAACGGTTGTATTCCCCAATGAACAAGAAAGTCAAACCCTGTGTTGACAACCAGGGATGGCCATGCCTGGAATTTTGGAATTCGGGCAAATATGGAATCAATCTGGTAAACGGGAAAAATTTGGATTTCGATGTGACAATTCCGAACCCGTTGGAAATCACCGGTCCCTGGCGGGTCGAGTTTCCTGAAAAACAAACGTCATTTGACACATTGATTTCCTGGACGGATTCGCAGGACGATTTCATCAAGTATTACAGCGGTACGGCCGTTTATCACAAATCCTTTTCAGTTCCGCAAGAACTGTTGGATCCAAATCAGCGAATTTACCTTGATCTTGGACAGGTCGATTCCATAGCGAAATTGACGTTGAACGGCCAAGAGTTGGGGATACTCTGGAAACTTGACAAAATCGTCGATATCACGGATATTTTGGTTAAGAACGAAACAAACAACCTTGAGGTTCAAGTCACCAACCTTTGGCCGAATCGATTGATCGGAGACGAGCATCTTCCTGACAATGCGGAAAGAAACCATGACGGAGCACTTCTTCGCTGGCCCGAATGGCTCCTTGAAGGTCAACCCGATCCAAGTGGCCGTGAAACATTTTGCATGTGGAATCTTTGGTCTCAAGACGATACTCTTTTGCCTTCGGGATTGATTGGTCCTGTCCGGTTGATTTCCGTAAAAAAAGTGTGTCTCAATTAATTTAACAACAGAACAACAGGGTTTTTTCATGGCGGCGATTGATTGGGTGGTTGTCGTGGGGATGGTCGTCCTTACGATAGTGGCCGGGACCTGTGTCATGAGATTTTCCTCGCGGCACGGGGCGGCGAGTTTCTTTACCGGCGACCGGAAGCTGCCTTGGTGGGCGATCGCGATTTCCAACACGGCGACCTACCAGTCGGGCAACGGGGGCTTTGTCATGCTCCTTCTCGTTTACGGATTGGCCGGGAACTGGCTTTGGTGGGCGAGTTGGATCGTGTGGATGCCGCTGGTGGCCAT
>JAVBQX010000136.1:0-38219 GCA_031548645.1 Thermoguttaceae bacterium | reverse complement strand
ACCGACGAAACGGCTTTCCGCGTGGCCGTGGCCGAGGCCTTCCGCAAGGGGCTCGAAACGGGCGGCGTCACGCTCATGGAGCCGATCATGAAACTCGAAGTCGTCACGCCGGAGGAATACCTCGGGGACATCGTCGGCGACTTGCAGCAGCGCCGTGCGGTCATCACGCAAACCCTGCAACGGGGCAACCTGAAAGTGCTCGAAGCGGAAGCGCCGCTGGCCAACCTGTTCGGCTACACTTCGGCGATGCGCGGCCTGAGCCAGGGCCGGGCCTCCAGTTCGATGGAACCGCTCAACTACGGCCCCGCCCCGCAGGAAGTGCTCAAGAGCTTCATGCTTGATTGATGATGCAATCAGACCCCGCGGCGTAAGCAAGAGCAAAGGTAGGGCGGTCACGCCGTGACCGCCGCCGAATTGTCAATCCATTGTGCCGTGCCTGTTCCACCGTGACCGCTCCATGACTGTCGCGGCTCTGATTCATGTCCCTCGCTTCCGCTTCGGGCTCTGGCTGCGGCGGTCACGCCGTGACCGCCCTACCTTCGACAAATCGCCCCAAAACCGGGAATTTCGCCGCTCTCACTGGCCTGCCGCGTTTTAGCAGGTATAATTATGGAATGAGTGTTACTTGGCATAAAAAATGCCGATAAAGTAACTATTCATGAAAAGACGGTCCCGGCAAATGGATTACCGGGATGGTTGTCTTTCCTCGACCGGCACCAAAGAGAAACCTGAGAACACGAACCGTTTTCGCCCATTCTCGCATCTTGCCGCCGGTTGGATTTTTGCGTTTTCGCACCCCCTGACATGAGTACCATTACATCCACCGCTCCCGCGGATACGCTCCTGAACCGGAGTTTCGTGGCTTCCTGTGTGTCGAACCTGTTGTTTTACACGTCGGTTTACATGCTGATTCCCGTGTTGCCCCTTTATTTGGTCGACGAACTCCACACGGGCAAATCGATCGCCGGGGTCATTTTGTCGTCGTTCACCATCGCCGGGCTGATCATTCGCCCAATTTCGGGGTTCCTCGTCGACAATTTCCGCCGCAAACCGCTGTACCTGTTCTGCTATTTTTTCTTCGCCGCGTATTTCATCGGATACCTGCTGGCCGGGACACTGGTGGTTTTGGCCGCGGTGCGCTGCATGCACGGTCTGGTTTTCGGCATCGCCTCGACTTCGGCCAGTACGCTGGTCATCGACTCGCTTCCGCCGGGCAAGCTGGGCCGCGGCATCGGGATTTTCGGCACGACCTCGTCCGTCGCCATGTCGCTCGGCCCGATGGCCGGGCTGATGATCCTGTCGCGTTTTTCGTTCCAGGGCGTCTTTGCCGTTGCGCTGGTCGTTGCGGTCGTCGCGTTTTGCATCGGCCTGTCGGTCCGCGGCGACGCCCAGATTCTGCCGGCGACGCGGGGGCATTTTTCATTCAAAACCATGTTCCTCGCCCAGGGATTGCCGATGGCCCTTTGCGTCATTTTGGCCACCTTCCTCTACGGCGTGATCGTCAATTACCTGACGCTTTTCGCCCGGGAACGCGGCGTCGCGGCCAGCCCGATCCACTTTTTCAGCCTTTTGGCCGTCGGCATGATCCTCAGCCGTCTGTTCGGCGGACGGCTGATCGACCGCGGCCACCTGCTGCCGCTGATCATCGCGGGCAAGCTGACCCTGATCGCGTCGGTGATCCTGTTCGTGTTTTCGCCGTGGGAAAGCCTGTTTTTTGCCTCGGCGCTGCTGGCCGGACTCGGTTACGGGATCGTTTTCCCGTCCTACCAGACGATTTTCATCCGACTGGCCCGCAAGGAACAACGCGGCACGGCCAACTCGACCTATTTGACCGCCTGCGATTTCGGTATCGGGTTCGCGATCTTTTTCGGCGGACTGATCGCGGAATTCGCGTCGTTTCCCGGCATTTTCCTGATCGGCGCGCTGCTGGTGTTCCTGTCGATCGTGGTCTTCGCCGCCATCGGCATCCCGCACTTCAAACGCCACCGCGTCGTGTAGCGGGACGTTTTATCGCCGTTCGCTATTCTCCCTTGCCGGAGATGATGTCGAAGAGGCGTTGCTGCTGTTCGCGGTAGGACTCGGGCAACGTGTCGTTGTGGTCAAGTCCTTCCATGCGGACGAACTTCTTGCGTTCGGTGGGGCAAGCCTTAAAAAGTTGCACGCCCTGTTCGAACGGAACGACCGTGTCGGCGTCGCCGTGGCAATGCAGCAACGGGCCGTCGTACTTTTTGATGCTTTCCAGCGAATCGAGTTTGTAACGGATGATCGACCGCGGCGCAAGCGGCACTATCTTTTTCGCCATGTCGGGAATCGACGTGAAGGTGCTTTCGAGGATCAAAGCTTTCGCGCCGGTTTCCGCGGCCAGGTCGACGGCCACCGCGCCGCCGAGCGAACGGCCGCAATAAACCAGCTCGTTCGGTTGGAGCGATTCCCGCCTGCAAAGCCAGTCCCGCGCGGCGCGAGCGTCCCGGAGAATGCCCGGCACGTTCGGTTTGCCCTCGCTTTTTCCGTAGCCGCGATAATCGTAAATCAGCACGGAAACGCCGAAACGTGAACGCATTTCTTCCGCCGCATGACCCCAGCCGCTCAAATTGCCCGCGTTCCCGTGGCTGAACAGCACGAAGGCCTTCGGCTCTTCCGCCGGGAGATACCACGCGTTGATTTTGACGTCGTCCGCGGCGGTCAGCGTCACGTCTTCATAATCGAAATCCGGCTCCGTCCAGGTTTTCGCGTCGTACGGCGCCGGAAAGAACAGGAATCCGTTGACGAGCGGGTCGCCTTTGCCGTCGGCCGGGGCGAGACGGCATGAAATCACCAGCGCGATCAGCAGCAGAATTGCAAAATACCACATTCGGCGGCCCCGTTTGGTCAATGGAAAAGGTTTCATGTTTTTCACGAGGTTGAAGGGTGAAGGTAGGGCGGTCTCGCCGAGGCCGCCGCAATGACAGCCAGAAACGCAGCGCAGCGGAGTGACTGGAGAGATGAGCCGAAAACAGAAAGCACATCGATACCCGAAAAACTTCGAACGGCAAGCCGAAAACGCAAAATATGTAACTGTCAAAAAACAAAATACCCAACATTGTTTTTAAGATTTCACGCGGAGACGCAAAGCAGACAAAGTACGCCAAGTCTTTTTAAGAATTCTTTGCGATCTTTGTTTTCTTGGCGACTTTGCGTGAAATAAAAAATGAGGAAATATTCTTTTACGGTTTCTATGCTGTCGCGAACGGACACGCCCCGCACCGGTCACTCCGTTCGCTTCACTCACTGCGTTCACGGCTGTCATTCTTGCCTGTTGTTTCCTGGAAAAAATCACAACTTTTCCTCACGCGTTCCAGACGGATTTCTGACCGGGGATGGCGATGGGGTAGTTCCCCTCGTCGTCCGGGGTGACCGGCGGTTGGGAATCGGTCCTCATCGTATCGAGCCCCGGCGCGAGCCGCACCTCGGAGGCGATCGCATCGTCCCAGGTGATTTCGTCGCCCGTCTCGACGGCCATCAGGCCGAGGATGCCGACCATGGCCGAATGGGCGCTGCGTTCGGCTTCGTTGTACGGCGTGTCGTTGCGGATCGCGGCGAACAGTTTGTCGTGCTCGGTCTGGTAAAAATTATTGAACTCGCCGGTGTGTTCCCAGACGACGTTCGCGTCGGTGGTTTGCCACGACTTGTAAATTTTCGGCTTGCCGATGCCTTCCCCGAGGATGGCGGCGCCTTTCGTGCCGTGCAATTTGCAGCCGAAAAATCCCCAGCAGTTGTTGACGTGCCGCCCCTGGGCGAACAGCGTCGAGCCGTCGCCGAAGCGGTATTCGACGGCGTAATGGTCGAAAAGCTGGTCCTTGTCTTTACGCGTTTGACGACCGCCCTGGCCTTGGGCCGAAACCGGCAGGGCGTTTTTCGCCCAGCAGCAGACATCGAGATTGTGGATCAGCCAGTCGAGCAGAAACGAGCCGTTCAGCCAGGTGAAATTGCTGTAATTACGAATCTGGTGGGCCAGTTCCGTTTCGCCCGGCTGCTTGGGGGTCAGTCCCACGGCGGTGTGCTCGCGATAGGCCCAGCAGGTGACCAGGTCACCGATGAGTCCGCCGTGAATCTGTTCCATCGCCGCGTCGAGCGAATAGGAATGCCGGCTCATCAGGCCGCTTGCCACTTTGAGATTCTTTTCCGAGGCCCGCTTGCCCGCCTTGATGATGCGTCGAATGCCGGGGGCATCGACCGCGAACGATTTCTCCATGAAGACGTGCCTGCCTTTTTCAACGGCGTACTCGACGTGCAGTGGCCGGAAGGCCGGCGGCGTCGCAAAAAGCACGACCCCGCCCGGCCCGACCGCGTCGACGGCATGTTTGTAGCCGTCAAGTCCGGCGAACTGGCGTTCCTTCGGCACATCGACCTTGTCAGGGTGCTGGCTTGCGGCCAGTTCGACGCAAGCGGCGGCCTTTTCGGCAAAAAAATCGGCCGTGGCCACGAGTTTCGTCGGACCGGCGGTCGACAAAGCCTGCACGACGGCCCCCGTCCCGCGACCGCCGCAGCCGACGATGGCCACTTTGATCGTGTTGTCCTCCGCGGCGTGAACCCGGCCGGGAATCGCCGAAACGACCAGCGTTCCCGCGGCGGCAAGTGTTGACGACTTCAAAAAATGACGACGCGAAACGGATGATCGTGAATTCATGAGCCTGCTCCTTGAACCGTGATTGAGAATTGACCTTTAGACTGATTGTTATTGTGCCGACGATAAAATTTAAACACATCCGATGGATCGCTTGCTTCGCCAATGCCGGTAGACAACGTTTTTTGCGTAACTCTCCACATTGGCGTAGCAAGCAGCGTTGGAAGCGAGGTGCATTTTTTATCGCCACCACAATATTATAACAAGTGCCGAAAAGTCATGCCAGCAAAGCAAAAAAGATTTTTGTCGCAATCAGGGGCGGCCGTCAGGCGGCGGCAGTGGCCGCAATAAAAAAAGGGAAAATGGAATTACGCCATTTTCCCTAAAGGTAAACCTCAGCCGTTCAAGTAGTCTGCCGCAAATCCATTTTATCGATGGTGCAACGTATAGTCCGAGTCCATCGACAAGGGATGATCGGTCAATACATTCGGGCGAATCACGCCGGGGTGCGCCCCTTGCGATTGCCGGATGTCTCCCTCGTCGTTCGACGCGCTGGCGGCGGCGTAACCCTGTCCGCTTTGTCCACCATGTTGGTCGAGCGACTCGCTTTCGAGGGATTCCTTTTGCTCCGAATCGCCTTTCCCGGCGGGAGTTTTTCGGACGAAGTATTTGCCGAACGGTCCGGTCAGGATCGAAGGCAGGAAAATCAGGTCGCCGAACATCGACACCAGGAGGATCGAGAGCATCATCTTGCCGAACATCTGCGTCGGGGTAAAGGTGCTGAACGCAAAGGCCGACAGACCGAGACCGCAAATCACGGTCATTTCCGTCATGGCGGTCGCGCAGCGTTCGTAAGCCTGCAGGGCGGCCACGCGGGGTTTGAGCCCGGCGTCGATCCCCTTGCGGAACCAGGTGAGGTAGTGCATCGTGTTGTCGACGGCCACGCCCATGGCGACGCTCGCGGTCATCATGGTGCCGACGTCGACCAGGATGCCGACCCAGCCCATGTAGCCGAAAACGATCATGATCGGGAACACGTTCGGGACCATCGCGAGGAAGCCGGCCCGGACGTTGCGGAGTACGAAGCAGAAGACCAGCGCGATCGTCACGAAGGCCAGGATCAAACTGCTGATAAGCCCGTTGATCAGTTCGTGCTGCGTCTGGTAGACGAGCGGAACCATGCCGGTGTAGGCGACGTCGATTCCTTTCCTGGCGTCAAGTCCCGCGGCGCCCGGGCTGTTGATGTTGTCGCCCATCGGATCGGCGATTTCCCGGATGTTGTCCGAGGTCAGGATGGCCGCGACGTCTTCCTTGATCCGGTCGATCAGGACCGAGTAGTCGATGTTGTCGATTTCCGTGCCGTCGACCACGTTCCCGCCGAGGGCCCAGACGCGGAGACTGATTCGCCAGAGATCGACCCCGTGCGTTTTTTCCCACGTTTTTGCGATTTCGCGATAGGGCTCAATGACCTCCGCCGGGACGCGACCGGTCCCTTCGCCGGCGGGAATGTTCAACAACTGCGCGATGTGCGTGACGCCGTTGGCCTTGAGCCAGGCGATTTCATTCTCCGGCAAGCCGAGTTGTTCGACTTCCGGATTACCGGCCAGTTCCGTGGTGATATAGTCGCGGAGCATCTTGCGCCCGCTGGAATCAAATAGCTTGCTAAACGCCGCTTCCTTCGCCGGACGGCCGATTCTTGCCAAAAGTCCCCGTTCATCGGACGGCATCGAATCGGGGGCGAAGGTCGCTGCGGACATGACGCCGCCCACTTCCTTGACGTGGTTCGATTTCAGGTGCGAGGCCACTTCGTCGACCAGCCGCAAACGCTGCACGGTCGTAAGCTTGCAGTCCGCATTTTCGAATTTGAGAACGACTTCCATCGGGACGAGCGGACCGATGTGCTTTTCAAGCCAGGTGTAGTTGACGATGATGGGGGCGTCCTTCGAGTAAAATTTCATCATCTTCACTTCGGGCTTGATCTTGTACAGGCCGATCCCGAACAGCAGCATGACGATCAGGCAGGTGACGGCCACCTTGTTGCTGTTATTAATGATGAAAGTCCCGACGAAACGCCAGGCTCGCAGGATGCGCGAATCGTGCTCTTCCGTTTCCAGTCCCTTCCCGCCGTACTGTTGGGCGTATTTTTTCGAAGGATAAAAATAGAGCATCGCCGGCAAAAAGAGGAAAATCATGACCAGCGTGCACATGACCCCCAAGGCCGAATAAACGCCGAATTTTTTGATCGGCACCAACCCGCTGACGTAAAGCGAACCCAACCCGAACGCCGTCGTCAGGGCCGCGATGAAGCACGGAAGCCAACCGAGTTTGATCGCCCGTTCCGGCGCCCCGACCAGTCCGCCTTCGCGAATCGCGTCGTGATAATAATTGATCAGGTGAATCGAGGCCGACATGGCGAGAATGTAAACCAGCGCCGGCATGCTCAACATGATCGTGTCGCAGTGCGAACGGGTGAACGAAACCGAGGCCAGCGAAATCCCCGCCGAAAGGATGGCGGTCCAGAACACGAAGGTCGTCAGGCGTATGCTGCGGAAGCAGAGATAGGCCAGGCTCAACCCGATCACGGCGCAGAAACCGGCCAGCCGGAACAGGGTGCGCGTGCCTTCTTCGGCGATGGACGCGTTGTCGACCGGCGTTCCGCCGATGATGATACCCGAGGTGTCGGTCTGGCGGCCGTAGGCCATTTCATGCACCATGAGCGCGAAATTGTCGAACGCTTTCTGGTACCATGCCCGCTGCGATTTCGCTTCGCGAACCGGCTCAATGCCGAGTTCCTGCGCCACCTGGTGAACGTAGGCGATCACTTCGTCGGCTTCCTTGCCCTGCGGTTTTTTCTTCAGGTAGGCCATCAGCCCGGTACTCGAACCGTCCGGGCCGATCAGTACGCCGTCCAGGCGGCGGTTGATTTCCTCGTCCGTCATGCCTGGGTTCTGTTCGAGCAACATCTTTTTGATGCGCGGATAGGTCAGCACGGACTTGAAAAACGCTTTGCCCGCATCGCCTTGCGTTTTCGCTTCTTCGGATTGCGGAGCGGCGGGTTTCGCTTCCGTCGTGGTGACCGATTCGGTCAGGGCGGCCATCATGCGTGCGGCACCGCCGGGATCGCTCGCAGCGTCGGATGCCGCATCGTCCGCGTTTTCCGTCGCCAGGCGTTCCTTGACGCGCGAAGCGTCGACTTCGGCAACGATCGGCTGCGGGTTGAACCATTGGCTCATGTTGTTGATCGACTGCCCGGGCACCAGACGGCGCGCGAAAAGCTCGATCTTGTCCTCGTCATTCTTGACGCCGGGAAAGTTGGCGATCTTGCAATCCTCCCAACTGATGACGACGAAACTTTCGGCCGGAAAATTCTTTTCAAACCACTTGTAAACCTGGGTCTCTTTGTTGGTTTCCGGGAGCCAGTCTTCGACGTTGTTCGAGTTGCTCTGCAAGGTCAAACGCGTACCGAGCCAGATGAACGAAAGCATGAACACGACCACGAGAATGATGCGAAACCCGTAGGCGCGAAAAAAAAGAAATGGTTGAGACATATTGTTTATCCGGTAAAACGAAGAACACCGCAAACGCGTCGCGATGACAGTGAAGCACAAATGGCGTGGAGGAATAAATTGTCACCGTCCGCCGTGCCTGCCCAACAATGCCGTGTCGCCAAAAAAACGAACCGCCACATTGTTCTTATTATGTAAAGGATACACATATTTTGTAATACTGTCCATACGAATCGGGAGATTTCATCTTAGTCTAAGCGTCATTCCCGACTTAATTTACGCAGTTTCAACAGTATGATTACCTGTGAACATTTTCCCCTGATTGATCGTTGACTTCATTAACTATCATTATCGTCATTCTTGGGATTTGCGTATGACTAATTCACTATGGTATAATCATGCGGTCTTGCGACCGTTTTTTGTTGAATTTTGTGTGGTATAATTGTTTTTCAAAATTTGATGGTGATTTCAACAACGTAAAGACTATTCTCGTGATGATTTTTTGTTTATAATGTCAACAACGATTGACAAAATAAATTTTCATGAAATTTGAGTGTTTTTTGCCATGACAACCATGTCCCACGATTTAATTTGCGTGTTTGCCCAAAACACCCCCATGTTTGACGCGGCGAATCTTCCTCCGATTCCCGCGCCGTTTTGGTTTACGCAATTTTTTAAGGTTCTCGGCTTTGTCCTGCACATGCTGGCCATGAATCTCTGGTTCGCCGGAATCCCGCTCCTGCTTCTCATGCTGATTTTCGGGCGGAAACACGGCAAACGATTCGCGAAACGTATGTTTTCGCAACTGCCGATCATCATGGCGTTTGGGATCAATTTCGGCATTGTGCCGCTCCTGTTCGTGCAGACTGTATATTTTAAACCGTTTTACACCGCGACGATTCTCATGGCGTGGCACTGGATTATGATCATTCCGCTGGTCATGATTGCCTATTATTCCCTGTACATCGCCGCGTTTTCCGTTGGAAAAGAGAAAAAATCAGCGCAAACATTTATAGCGGGTTTGGTTGCGTCGGGATGTCTTCTTTTGGTGGCATATATTTTCGTCAACGCCATGTCGCTCATGGGGCGACCGGAATCGCTGACCAAGATTTGGCAGCACGGGCAATTGTTCGCCGGAACCGACGCCGCAGCAGCGACTTACGGACTTGGCATTAATTCAGCCGAGCCGACCTTGTGGTTTCGTTACGGCGCGATGTTCGGGCTTGCGATGACGACCGTTGCGTTTTGGACGGTTTTCGACGCTTCGCTGCTCATTCCACGGCGCAAGGAAAAATCGGTCGACGAGCTCAAAGCCGATGACGATTATCGCCGTTGGGCAGGCGGATTCGCCGTGATCATCGCCTGGCTCGGCGGGGCTATTGCCGCCGCATGTTGGTACAAATACACAGGTTTCGTCGAAACCAACCCGGCAACTGCGGCCATGTTCGGCGAGGGGGGACGTCCGGAATTTCAGTATCTGCTTTATGGGGCTATGTTTGCGCCGTTTTTGGGCGCGATTGGACTGACCTTTGTCAAGCTGTTCCGCTTCGGGCGTTTTGTCACGGCAACGGTCGTGACCCTGTGTCAGCTTGTCGCTTTGGCGACCTTTGCCGTCGCACGCCAGTGGGTGCAAAATATTGAAGTTTCGCAAATCGTTCCCATTGCGAAACTTGTGGAAAATACACAGATGTCGCCGATATACACATCACCTGTCGTCATTTTTCTGGTTTTGTTCGTGCTCGGCGCGCTGGTTATCGCCTGGATGATCCGCCAGATGGTCGCCGCCCCCAAAGCGAACGCGTGACGGAGAAAATTCACGACATTGCCAAAAGTCGCTCACATGATAAAATTTCCAATGTGAGAGATTTCACACAAAATCTCGGGGGATTTCACGCGGAGTCGCAAAGAAAACAAAGTTCGCAAAGAACGACAATATAATTTTTTACCACAAAGAAAACGGGAATCTCCCATGGCCGAACTGGAACCGGTGGACGTATTATACGACGAAGCGATTGCCAAACAGCGTTCGGGCGATGTCGACGCGGCGATTGAAATGCTGCGTCAACTGCTGGCCCAAAGCCCGAATTATTCGTTGGCGCACAACGCTCTCGGCGTACTGTACAGCCGGCAGGGGAAAATCGACCAGGCGATCGAACACGCGAAACGGGTTTGCGAAATCGACCCGGACGACACTTTCGGTTACACGATCCTCAGCACGCTCTGCCTGAAGAACGGGCGTCGCGAGGAAGCGGAGGAAGCTCTCATGAAGGCCAGCCAGTTGCGTCACGCCGAATGGCTCAAGAGCGTCCAGGAAAAACAGAAGGCGGACGCGGACTCCGATGAAAGCAATACGCAAGATAACAACATCGACGGACAGGAAGCGTGATCATGGCGAAATACCGGGTGCTCATTGCGGACGACAACATGGCCAACGTCGAGTTGCTCGACGCCTACCTTTCCGGGTGCGATTATGAAATCGCGACCGCGGCCGACGGGGCGGAAACACTCGAAATGGCCGAATCGTTCAAGCCGAACCTGATCCTGCTCGACATCATGATGCCGAAACTCAGCGGTTTCGAAGTCTGCGAGGAGCTGAAGAACAATGCCAAAACGCGCGGCATCATGATCCTCATGGTTACCGCCCTCACCGAACTGGGCGACATCGAACGGGCAGTCACCGCCGGGTGCGACGACTATCTCAGCAAGCCGGTCAACAAGGCCGAACTGCTCAAACGCGTCGACAACCTGCTCAAACTGCAATCGGTTTCCGACGAACTTTCCCGGTTGCGGAAATACATCGACAAGATGGAAGACTCCTACGGACCGCAGTGAGTATTGGGCGGCGAAGCAAGCGATCCATCGGATGCGTTGAAATTTTATCGCCTGCGATCATATCTTTTTTATCATCGCCGCAAGCCGTTCCAGCGGCAAACCGACGACGTTCGATTCGCTGCCTTCGACGATTTCGAGCCAGTCGATGCCGTCCTGATAGCCAAAGGCACCGGCCTTGCCCTCCCATTGCCGCGAGACCAGATAAGCTTCAAGCGTCTCATCGGACAGTGGCCGCATATACAAAATCGTGCGTTCGACTTCGACGAACGTTTCGCCCGAGGCCGTATTAATCAGGCACAAGCCGCTCAGGGCTTCGTGCCGATTGCCGTCGAGCAGCCGCAACATGCGTCGCGCGTCGTCGACGTTTTGCGGTTTCCCGAGTATCTCGCCGCGACAGACCGCCACCGTATCGCAACCGATGACCACCGCCGGTCGGCGGTTCGCGTCGCCGAAAGCGATTTCGCCGCGACGGATCAATCCGGTCGTTTCTTCGGCCTTCTGCCGCGCGAGTCTCGCGACGTATTCCGCAGGAGTTTCACCGGGCCGAATATCGTCTTCCGCCGCGTTGGAAGCCGCGATGACATCGAAACGAAACCCCGCGTCGACCAGCAACTGCCGTCGCCTCGGCGATCGGCTGGCCAAAACCCAGTGATACCGGGTGATCTTTTCCCGGGCGATTTCGTTTGTCATCTTGTGTTTGATATTGACTGTCTCAATGTCGTTTCGGTCAATCAGAGCCCGAAGCGTAAGCGAGGGACAACTTATTATTTTTGAAATGCCGCCTTTGCCGCGGTGTAGATTTCGTCAAGCGTCACGCCGGCGGATTCCGCGACGCGTTTGGCCGATTCGTATTCCGGCGCGAAGCGTTTCGCGCCGTCCGGGAAAATCGCCGTTTTGCCGTCGACGGTTCCCCAAGGCGTTTCGACGGTCGCCTTTTCCCGCTGCAAAACGTCCCGCAAGGCCGGCACGCGCCGCACACCGAGCGTCGTCGTATGCTCGAACAGGATGGTCTCGAACAACTCGACCTGTTCGCCGCGGCACAGTACCGTCAGCTTGACGCCGGGCCGCTGCTTTTTCATTTGAATCGCGGTCGTGTAAACGTCGAGCGGCCCGGCCTGCCAGAGTTTTTCGACGCAATAGCCGATCATTTCGCCGCTCATGTCGTCGAGATTCGTTTCGAGAACCCAGGCGATTTCGTCATGCTCGTACTCCGAGCGTTTCCTTTTCCCGCCGCAACAGCAATGTCCCTCCTGTCCGCCGTGTTCCGCGTGTTCGTGCGAGTGATCATGCAAATGTCCATGCGCGTGTTCATGCGGGTGATCGTGATCATGCTCGTGACGATGTTCGCCGTCATGGTGATGCCCGTGATCATGAACGTGCTTATGTTCGTGACGGTGCCCGTGTTCCGTCGTTGCGGATATGTCGTCCGCTTCGCCGATGATCAGTCGGAGCAGGTTCGCCTGTTCCGCAAGATCGCGTCCGCCGGCCCCGCACCCGATGGTCGCAATCGCCATCGCGGGCATCGGCCCGAAGGCCCTGACGGTCGAAGCGAGAATCGCGGCCCCGGTCGGGGTCGTCAGTTCGAAGGGCACGTCCGATGCGGCGATCGGCACGCCCTTGAGCAGTTCGGCCGTCGCGGGCGCGGGAATACCGCAGGTGCCGTGCGCGATTTTGATCGTGCCCGTGCCGGTCGGAACCGCCGATGCGAACACGGCGTCGAGTTTCAGATGATCAAGCCCGACCGCCGCGCCGACGATGTCGGCGATGGAATCGGCGGCCCCCACTTCGTGAAAATGCACTTTTTCGACGTCCGTGCCATGCACCTTCGCCTCGGCGGCGGCGAGTTTCCGGAAAATGTTTCCGGCCAGCGCAGCGGCCCCCGCGGTCAGCGAACCGGCCGAATGCGACGCGTCGATCATCGCGAGAATGTCGCTCAAATGCCGGTGCGCGTGTTCGTGCGGGCATATCACATGCACCCGCAGCGCCCGCATGGCGTGACGTTGCACGGTTTCCGATTCCAGCCGCAAACCCGGCACGCCGAGCGATTGAATCGCCCGGTCGATCAATTCCAGCGGCACCCCGGCATCGACGAGCGCCCCGAGCGTCATGTCCCCGCTGATGCCGGAAACGCAATCAAAGTAAGCTATTTTCATGGTTTGATGCAGAGCGCAGAATGCAGAATTACAGACGGCAAAACAACCGTTCTGCATTCATCATTCCACAATGATTTCATGACTTTTTCGCGTAAATCTCGGCCAACATGCCGAGGGTTTCCTTCACCTGCGGAATTTCGGTGAAACCGATGGTCATCGTGTCGACGCAACCCAGGTTGGTGACGTATTCGAGCGATTCGCGTCGCTGGTCGGCTTCGGTGCAGCGGCCCTCTCCAAAAATTTTCATGCCGAGGATGCCGACACCCTTTTCGTGCAGTTCCTTGACCACGGGCACGACCTTGTCCGCATCGTCGTCCATCGCGAAATTCTTCCCGAAAGGATTGATGCGGACGAGCACGACGTCGAGTTCGTCGATTTCCAGGCATTTCTTCACCGCGTCCAGCGAATGGCACGAAACGCCGATGGCACGGACACGGCCGTTTTTCTTGTCATCGACGAGGGCTTTCCATGCTCCGGCGCGTTCCTGCGGCCAGCGGTCGTTCGTCGTGCAGTGCAGCAGCACCGTGTCGAGATATTTCGTCTCCAGTTCGTAAAGATAGCGCCCGACGTCGGCCTTGACCAATTCCTCGGTCGGCGAAAAGGTTTTGGTCAGCAGGAAGAAATCCTCGCGTTTCCAGCCGCGCAGGGCGTGTTGCACATACACGTGCGTCCGATAACTTTGGGCCGTGTCGATATACCGCACGCCCTGGTCGAAGGCGGTGTGCATCAGTTCGATGAAGGCGGCTTCGCCCATGTCGTAATAGGGCCGTCCGCTCGACATGCCCGTCCCCATACCGAGGATGCTGGTTTCGATGCCGGTTTTGCCCAGCTTGCGGCGGGGGAAACCGTTGGGGAAATATTTTTTGGCGCCGTCGCCAGATGTAAGTTCCGGCGTCGGGGCGGCCTGCGCACCCGGCGACGAAGCGTCCGAAGGACGGAGCAGCGAACCGACCGCGGCCCCGAGGGCCGATGCCGTGGCGACAAAACCGCGACGTGTGACATTGGGCATAATCAATCTCCCTGTTTCAATGAAGTATCTGTTGTTTGTTTTTTTCACAGAGAATGGGGTACAATTCTCAATTTTACGAAATCGCGGGTCGAATAACAAGCCGCCTTTCATTCCGGGTCAGATTTTTTCAATGACCATCGCGTTCGAGCGACCGGTCCGCGAATTATTGAGCGTCAGAACGCGTGTCTTGCCGCAGGATTGCGGCGAACCGTGTACGACGTTGATCGGACAGTTTACGTCCGGTTTTTCATAATTTCGCGTCGGCGGGATGAGCCCCTTTTGCAGGCCGATCAGCGAGGCGATCAGTTCAATCGTTCCGGAACCGCCGCCAAGGTCGCCGAAATGTCCCTTCGGCGCAGTCACGGGCACGTCGCCCAGTTCGTCGCGGATGGCCCGGGCTTCGACCTGGTCTTCCCAAACGGCGCCCAGTCCGTCGGCGTTGACGTGGCTCAGTTCGTCCGGTGTGCAATCGGCGTCGCGCATCGCCTGGCGGATCGCCGCGCGAATGCTCTGGCCGCTGACCGGTTTTTGATACATGGCCGGCTCAAACGCCTGGGCGAACCCGATGATGCGGGCAAGCGGTTTCGCGCCGCGGGCGTCCGCCGTTTCGCGGGCTTCGATGACCAGGGCCCCGGAACCTTCGCCGAGCACGGTGCCTTGTCGATCTGCGTCGTAGGGCCGCGGCTGTTCGGTCGGCTCGCCGTTGGTCGGGGTCAGGTTGTGGGTACGGCTTCGGGCAAGAAAAACCGGGTTGGCGCGATTTCCGACCCCCCCGCAAACCATGGCGTCGGCCTGTCCGCGTTCGATGGTCCGCACGGCCTCGGTGATCGCCGAAAGACTGGAGCTGCGCCGCAGCGTGACCGTGTTGTTCGGCCCGCGGGCGTCGATGGCGATGGCCAGCTGCCCGGCGACGAGATTCGGCAGGTATTTCAGCATCCAAAGCGGGAAGATTTTCGGAATCGCCTGTGAGCCCCAAAGCGAAAACTCAATTTTGCCGTCGATTTTGCAGATTTTGAACGCGTCGACCAATTCGTCAAGTTCCAGCCCGATCAGGTCGGAACCGAATACGACCCCAAGCCGGTCCGGGTCGAGCGTCGGGCTGTCGCAATTGACGGCCAAGCCGGCGTTTTCAATCGCGTGCAGCGAGGCGATGTAGCCCAACTGGATGTCGCGGCTCATGTTTTTGATGTTTTTCCGCGGCTTGACGAAGTCTTTCGCCCGAATGTCCGGCACGACGCTGGCGAACAGCGGCGCATGGCCCGATTCGAAAGTTTCGACGACGATCACGCCGCTGCGTCCTTCGCACAGGGACTGCCAATAGGTGTCCAGGTCGTTGCCAATGGGACTCAAAACGCCCATGCCGGTGATGACGATTTCTTTATTGATCATGTCGTGTGTAAAACCGTAAATTTTCTGTCAATTCCTTGCTTGTTTGCCGCTCAACACACCTCCGGCGACGGGAAACATGTCATTTTACCCCGACTCCGGCGTTCAACAAGGCTTGCCTCAAGGAGGTGTTGTATAATGAAATCAAATTGACCTTCACCAGCCCCAAGCGTTAGCGCGGGGTGATTGAACCGTCCATTCCGTCGAAATCCCCCCGCGCTGACGCTTGGGGCTGGTACTCTGTAAATCGAATGATCTCATAATATGGCGGCGGTCCCGGCGAGACCGCTCTACCTGTTTTCAAGCGATTTTCTTGCGATAAACGCGGTAGGTCTTGTATCGTTTGGCGCCAATGCGTTCGATGATACGGTTGACCTTGTCGTTGTCCTCGTCTGTCCAGCTCAGTTCGCCGGCGTTGAATTGCCTCGTGTTTTTCCCGTAATTGAGCGTTTCAATGATCAGGCGTTCTGCGACGCCCCGCTGGCGGTAGTCCGGCAGGACACACAGCACCATCATCCTTGCGGTTTTGACCTGTTTCAATTGCCGATAAAACCGCCACACGCCGAGGGGCAGTCCCCACCAGGTCAGGCGGCCGTTGAGCGGCTTGACCGCCTCGTTGATGTCGGGAACGGTGATCGAAAAGCCGATCGGCTGTCCGTCCTTTTCGGCAAGGAGCACCATGTTTTCGTCGGCGAACATGCTCAACTGTTTCGAAAAATGGCGGATTTCCGGGTCGGTCAGTTCGACGCAGGCCCACCACCAGTTTTTCCGGGCCGAATCGTAAATCTGCATGCAGCGCTGCACGTCCCGCTGAAAATTCGCCCGGGAAAAGGGGCGGACCGTGATGTCGGCGTTTCGCGACGCCACGCGGTCCATGAACGGCTGCCATTTCTGCACGATGTCGTAGGGGTCGTTGAACCACCAGGCGTACAGGTCCTTGTCTTTTTCGAACCCCCAGCCTTCGATCAGCGCGGGATAATAGGGCGGATTGTGCGGCATCATGACCCGCGGCGGCGTGCCGAATCCGTCGATCAGCGTTCCGCATTCGTAATTGGTCGAAAACATGACGGGCCCCATGATCGTGTCACGCCCTTTGCCGCGAACCCAGTCGGCGGCGCGTTCAAAAAGCGAGTCGGCCACTTCCTGTTCGTTGACCGATTCGAAGAAACCGAAATTTCCCTGGTTCGCGTGATTCTGCTCGTTATATCGCGGGTCGTCCGAGACGAGGATGCGCCCGACGACCTCGCCGTCGCGGACGGCCAAAAATTTTGCCGCGTCTCCGTGCCGGAAAAACGGGTGTTTTTTCGGGTCGAGATTCTGCTTGAGGTCGAATTTCAATGGCGGAACCCAGTTCGGATCATCCCGGTAAATTTGCCAGGGAAAATCGACGAACTGGTTCAATTGTTTTCGTGTCGTTACTTCTTGGATGATCACAATAGTATCAATAATTACAGGTCAAAAGTCGCCGCGACGCAAATACTGCGGTTGACGATGATTCAATGATGGCCGCCCTTGTTTTTTTTTGTTGTCGCAACTTCGGCGTCATTGCCGAGCAACGCAAGCGAATCCCGACCGATTTCCGGGTAATCGTAAATTCGAAACGTCTTGTTGCGAATGGCGCCGCCTTTTTCGAGGCTGCCGCGGGAAAAGCGGTTCGATTCGAGCACCCAGGAAAATTCCGCCTCCTGAATTCCCGACTCAATCGCCTTCGGGACAATGCCTTCGAGCAGCAGCAGGGCCAGACCGTGCATCTGGTATTCGGGCAACACGTTCGTGCTGAGAATCCGGATGCGCTTGATTTGCTCTTTGTGCCGCAACAGCTTCAGGAAACCAAAGGGAAACAGCCGCCCGTCGATTTCCCGGATGCGCGGGTTGTAATCGGGCAGACCGAATGCGGCTCCAACCAGTTGGCCGTCAATCTCGACGCCGACCGCGAGCTCCGGCACGATCAGGTATTTCAAGCCGGCGGTCATGGCCTTCAGTTCCGCTTCCGACATGGGGACGAACCCCCAGGTGTTGGTCAGGGACCGGTTGTAAATATTCAAAAACAGTTCGACGTCGCGGGCAAAATTCCGGCGGTCAAGCGGCCGGATCGTCGCCCCGGTTTTTTCGGCGATCACTTTGGCCATCGGGACGAAACGCTCGCGGATTTTCGGGAGCATGTCGATTTTACCCCAGAAGGAATAAAGGTCCTGTGATTTGCGGAACCCGTATTCCTCAAGCAGCCGCTCGTAATAGGGCGGGTTGTAAGTCATCATGAAAAAAGGCGTTGAATCAAAACCGTCAATCAAAAGGCCCAGCGTGTGGTTGAGCGACGGGTTGACCGGCCCGCGAATGATGGTCATTCCCTTTTTTTTGAGCCAATCGAACGCGGCGTCAAACAGGGCGTGCGAAACTTCCGTGTCGTCGATCGACTCGAAAAAACCGAAAAAACCGATGTTTTCCTTATAACGTTCGACATGCCCGCTGTTATAAATGGCGGCAATCCGGCCGACGACTTCGGAGCCTTTGACGGCCAGGAAGGTTTGGCATTCGTTGTGATCGTAAAATGGGCTTTTTGCGTAATTGACAAGTTCTTTTTGTTCCGAACGCAGCATCGGGACCCAAAACGGATCATTTTTGTACAACAACCAAGGGAATTGCAGGAACCGCTTTTTATCGCGTCCGGATTCGATCTGAATGACTTGAAGTTCGCTCATATCGTTGTGTAATTGAATTCCGTATCGATGTTTTGCGGTTGAAAGTGTCACGAAGCGTTGACAAGTACGTTGGACAGTTATCGGAAAAGTGTGCTGTGGCACATTATATCAATTCGGCACCGGAGGCGAAAGTTGCGAGGCTTTGTAAAATATGCGGTTTTCGCAAAATGGTGAAAATTATCCCGTTTTCGTTTGAAACCATTGGTGTTTTGACGTTATGCCGTGAAAGTCGTATGGCCAAAAAAACGAATTTCTGTTAAACTTTGACGACAATTTGTATATCTTGTCGCGAAGTTTGTTACTGACAAAAAATTATTGTCTCGAAATATTCACTGAACATGATACGATATTGGACCGCCGGCGAATCGCACGGGAAAGGGCACATCGCGTTTCTGGACTCGTTTCCGGCTGGTGTCACCTTCGATAAAGCTTATATTGACAGAGAGTTGCGACGGCGACAAAGCGGATACGGCCGCGGCGATCGCCAGAAACTCGAAACGGACGAAGTCGAGGTGCTGACCGGCGTCTGGCACGATGTCACTATCGGTTCGCCGGTCGTGCTTTGGGTCAAAAACCGCGATTACAAAATTAACGACATGCCCGATCTCGACGCCCCGCGGCCGGGACACGGTGATTTGGCCGGTTGGATCAAATATCACGCCGGAATTCGACCGATTTTGGAGCGTTCAAGCGCCCGGGGAACGACGGCAGTTGTCGCCGCCGGGGCGCTCGCGAAATTGCTGCTGGCGGAATTTGACATTGTTGTCGCGTCGTATGTCGTTGCCCTTGGCGGCCTTTCGCTGGAACCGTTGTCGACGGACGCTGACGGCAAACCCGTTCCGATGGTACGCGGGGCGCTCGAGTATTCGATGCCGAAATTGCTCGAATTGCGCAACAAAAGCGAGTTTTTTTCGCTTCGCGCCGACCGGGAAGAAGAAACGAAGCAATTGATCGACCAATGCCGTGAAACCGGCGACACGTTGGGCGGGGTCATCGATGTTCGGGTCGACGGCGTGCCGTTCGGCTTGGGAACCCATGCCCAGTGGGACCTGAAGCTCGACGGGCGTTTGGCCCAGGCCGTCATGGCCATGCAGGCGATCAAGGGCGTTGAAATCGGCATCGGTTTTGAAACCGCGGCCCGATTCGGGAAAGAGGTACACGACCCCATCGTGTTTGACGTAAGCCGGCGTAATACGCGATCGTTCGGGTTTTCACGAACTTCGAACAACGCAGGCGGCATCGAAGCGGGCATGACCAACAGCGAGCCGATCGTGATTCGGGCGGCCAAAAAACCGATCGCGACGCTGAAAACGGCGCTCCCGTCGGTCGATTTGAACACGATGCAGGCGACCGAAGCCTCGTACGAACGTAGCGACGTGTGCGCGGTTCCGGCGGCAAGTGTCGTGCTGGAAGCGATCGTGGCCCTTGAAATCGCGAAGGCCCTGACCGAAAAATTCGGCTGTGGCAGTATTAGCGAAATGAAATCCGCATATCGTGCTTTTTGCGAGTTGACCGCAAAGCAAATTAAAAAGTAGCGATTATTTCGATTGAGACGGATGAATTCCTTTTCAAGTCGGGAATACTTGCGGAGGGGGAATATTTACTTGGCTTTGGCGATCACATTTAGTCGAAGTAATGATTTACAATCAAGCTTTTCAAATTAAGGACATGAAGTCTGGTCTTTTATCAAGGATTTCCTTGTAGTGATTGAATACGGATGTTCAAATTACATGACAAGACACGGCGGCTGTTGACGCTGTTGATATTTTTGCTGCTCGGTCCGACGCTGCTGCTCGTCGTTTTGACCAAGGTCGGTTCGCGCCATTCGGTCCGTACGGTGGGCGAGTGGGAGGTGCTGCTGACCAACGCGCTGGGCAAACGGGTCGAAATCGAGGGTGTGCAATTCCCGGCGCCCGGGGTGGTGCGTTTTTCGCAGATGCAGGTCGTTGACCCGGAAACCAACGCGATCGTGATGCAAATTCCGCAGTGGGAACTGTTCGAATGCTTGGGCGAAATGCCGCATTATCTCGACCCCGCGCTGGTGACGCAGAAAATCGCGGGTCAAGCGGTCGAAAATATCGGCGGCAAAACAGTACAAACCGGAACCGCATCGGGCGAATTTTACGAACCCTATCTCCCGCGGTCGTCGTATAAACGTGGACTTTTCGCGTCGATCGGTTTTTCACTTGCCAACCTGTCCGGGTCGAAGCCGCGCTACTGGCATTGCGAAATTCCTGAAATTGCGTGTTATGACACCGCCGTTCCGCAGGCCAAAGACGCGTTGCTGGAACTGATGACCAAACTGCCCGCCGCGCAGGCCGGCGGCAAGCCGTCAAACGTCGGCGTCAAACCGGCCGTGCTGTTCGTCGGCATGATCGACGTTTTTTACCGCGATGAAAAACCCGACACCGCGACAGGAGCGGACATCGAAACCGCCGCGGCGTTCCGCCAGGGCCAAAAGCCGAAACGTGATTACGTGACGCTGAAAAACGCCTGTTTCGAGTTCCGACCCGAAGCGGAACGAGCCGATTTACTGGCGACGTTTCAACTGGTCGATCAACCGTCCGACGCGGAAGCGTTTCGGCTGGCCGTGACCCGCGAGCGACGTTCGGCGACGACCCGTGTGCAATTCGCGTCCGGCGGCAACGAGATTCCTGCCCGACTGCCGGCATCGCTTGACCCGTTTTTCGCCGGTTTCGGTCCGGAAAGCCGTTTCGCCGGCACGATTGTCAGCGAAAACGGCGTCGACACGCAGAAAAAACGTTCGCGAACGCTTGAGTTGAGCGAGACGACGTTTTCCAAAATTACGCTTGATTCGCTATTGAGTCGGTCTCTGACCTTCCGCCTTGACGGTACGGCCGACAGGCTGACGCTCGAAGAAGCCCGGTTCCGCGGCGAGTCGAACGACCCGGGCGCCCTGCGAATCGAATACGCCCGGGGCACAATGATCAACGCCCGGGGGATCGCCTCATGGCCCGGCCTGCACCGGCTCATCAGCGGGACGCGGCTGCAACTTTCGCCGCGCGACGCCAACCCGCCGGAGACCGACATCACGTTTCGCGACGGCACTTTTGCCTTCCTGTTCGACCCGCAGGGAATTCAACTTTACCCGCAACTTGTGCAGCAGTCGCAAACGAAACCGCTGCTGACCATCGACAACCATTGCGACGTTCTCTGGCCCGACCCGAAACACGTCATCGGTTACGACGAACTGCTGGCCGCGCTGTCGCAGCCGGATTCGCGACAAATCCCGCTCATGTCGGAAACGCAACACCTGCTTTCGACCCTGCCGATCACGGTCACGCCGGGAGTCCCGGCGACGAGAGCGGAAAGCGAATCGTTGCAACCGTCACCACCACAAACGGCGCAACGTGTCCGGTTAAGGGATGCCATCACGGAATCGTCCGAAACGCCCTCTTCCGCGATGAGCGAGCCGTTCCCGCCAACCATGCCGGCGCATTCGCCCTCGCAGCTCACCCGGCAAGACCTTATGCAACTGCAACCGCCGGGACAGCCGGTCGCCGAACCGACGACGGCCTATCGCGAAAACGCTTCGCCGATGGGGGCCGTTCCGCAGCTTGCCGACCTCATGCAACGGGAGTCTTACCAGCAGCAACCGCCGTTGCCGAGCGCCCCCATGACGCCACAGCCGCAATACGGTTCGTACGCGATGCGGGAACCGGTGCCCGAATCCCAATTTCTGCGTCCTCAGCAACCGATGCCGCAACAGACGGCGCAATCTTATGCGCAGCAGCCGAACGTTCCCCAGACGTTCGTGCCGCAACAGAGCGGAATTCCCGCGACGGCGCAACCGGCCAACATGCCATACGGCGTCACGCCCTATGACGGCGGTGTTCCGCTCGTGGCGCAACAGCAGCAACAGCGCCGCGTGGTCATCTCGGGCATTTCCGGCATCTCCAACCAGGTGCAAACCAGCGCGACCGCGGGCGATTCCTTTGACAACGACACGCCGTCCTTCGTCAACCCCTTCGAAACGCAGGTGGCCACGGCCCCGCAGTCGCAACGCTATGACGGCGCGATGACTTCGCCGGGGCAAGCCGGCCAGGGCACTCCGTCCGCGCAGGTCGGTCCGCCCGGTCAATCCAACCAGTTCCAACTGTGGCGCACCGATGCAACCGGAAACAACCGATGACGTGGTTCTTTGGCATTCAGTAATTCCGTAGTACCTCGCCAAGACTCCATTTGCGCATTCCGGGTAGGGCGGTCTCGCCGAGACCGCCGCAATCACCGAGCAAGCTCGGCTGCTAAGAATGCACAAATTCTATCGTTACTTCTTCTCCGCGATCCAATCGGTGTGGAACGGGCCTTCGCCGGGTTTGTCGGTGCGTTTGTAGGTGTGGGCGCCGAAGTAATCGCGCTGGGCCTGCAACAGATTCGCGGGCAAATTCGCGCTGCGGTAACTGTCGTAATACGAAAGCGCCGACATGAACGCGGGCACCGGAATGCCGAGGTCGACCGCCGTCTTGATCACATTGCGCCACGCCTCTTGCGAGTTGGCGACGATGTCCCTGAAGTGCGGGGCGAGCAGCAGATTTTCGAGATTTTTGTCGGCGTCGAACGCTTCCTTGATTCGCTCAAGGAACACCGCACGAATGATGCAGCCGCCGCGCCAAAGCAGCGCGATGTCGCCGAAATTGAGCGGCCAATCGTATTCCTTGGCCGCCGCCATCATTTGCACGTAACCTTGCGCATAACTGCAAATTTTCGAAGCGTAAAGCGCTTGACGCACCTGTTCGACGAACGCTTTCGCATCGCCCTTGTATGTCCCGCCCGGACCGGCGAGTGCTTTCGAGGCACGCACCCGGGCGTCTTTCATCGCCGAGACGCAACGGGCATAAACGGCCTGCGTGACGAGCGTACTCGGGGCACCGAGATCGAGCGCGAGTTGGCTCATCCATTTTCCGGTCCCTTTCGCGCCGGCGGTGTCGAGAATCAGGTCGACGAGATATTTGCCGGTTTCCTTGTCCTTGACGCTGAAAATGTCGCGGGTGATTTCGATCAGATAGCTGTCGAGTTCTCCCTTGTTCCATTCGGTAAACACGTCGTACAATTGTTCGTTCGTATATCCGAGCGCGAGTTTGAGCATCCAGTACGCTTCGCAGATGAGCTGCATGTCGCCGTATTCGATGCCGTTGTGCACCATTTTGACGTAATGCCCGGCCCCTCGCGGCCCGACCCATTCGCAACAGGAAATATCTTTTTTCGGGCCGACTTTCGCGGAAATCGATTGAAAAATTTCCTTGACGAACGGCCACGCGGCGGGTGTTCCGCCCGGCATCATCGACGGTCCGAGCCGTGCCCCTTCTTCGCCGCCCGACACGCCGGTGCCAACGTAAAGCAGCCCTTTTTGTTCGACGATTTTCGTGCGGCGTTCGGTGTCGAGAAATTGCGTGTTGCCGCCGTCGATGATGATGTCGCCCGGTTCGAGCAGCTCGAACAGATCGGCGATGACGCCGTCAATCGCCGCTTTTTCGGGATACAATTTGAGATCGGGTGCCGGCACCGCGTCCTTCGATTGAATCATCAGCATCACCTTGCGCGGCCGCTTGAGTTGGGCGACCAAATCCTTGAGCGAATGGCACCCGACGAGTTTGTCCCCCTTCGATTGCACTTCCGGCATCGCCATGAATTCATCAACCTTGCTGGTCGTGCGGTTGAAGACCGCGACGTTGAACCCGTGATCGACCATGTTGAGCACGAGATTCTGCCCCATCACGGCCAGGCCCATCAAACCGATATCGTACTTTCCCGACATTGAAATATTTCCTTTGAATTGCTAGTTTATTATCAAACGCTTTGGATTATTTGAAGTGAAGACATACGATTTCACAAGAAATCACTACATTGTAATATGTTGTCATATAATGAGTTGTAATTTTTCTTTGGATATTCCTTGGATTATTTATCCAAAGAATCCAAGGAATATTTTGCGCAATCCGAGTCGAAAGCTAATTGCCAAGATGGACATGTTCTCGATCCGGTATTCACAATGATTCCTCCATTGCGCAATTTTGCGAGGAGATTTTTGATTTTCGTTTTTTTCCTTTCTTCCGTAAGAGAATCAGGCAGCTTTTCCAAAAGCAAGCGGTCAATTTCCGGTCTCGACAATTGATTGTGGTCTTTCATCGCTTGTAGCAATAAATCCTGATAATATTTTTCGTCAAAGCCTTTGAATTTCGAATATTCCGCTTTTTTGTCGATATTTTGTGCAACTTCCTTCGAGATGAAAAGGTTGGGAACACTTCCCTCGATAAGATGTTTTTTACGGAGGCGTGTAATCGTATTTTTTGGCAAACGCCGTTTCTTTTGAACCATATCCAATGCTAGAATTTCCCGCAAACTCAAATCATCCTGCATCGCCAAGAGCCGGGCATAATTTTCATCCAGCATGCGCCCATATAAGATGACTTTCACTTTCTTATCGGAAAGATCATAATCCGGCATGGGGAAAAAACGTTCTTTTTGGACACGAAAAACTTTCGGAATTCCGCTCTCAATCGTATCAATCATGTTTAAATTGACCATGGCAGTCGCTAAAAAAGGATTCCTGTAGACACTTTGCGGAGTGTCGTTCAAGACAACTTTTTTAATGTCATTTCCCGGAAGAAAATCTCCGACATTTTCATAGATCAATTCACCCTCCTCTTTTTCGACAAGATTAATGCGACCGCCTTGGGAATAATCCTGGTGAGCAATACAATTATGCAACAATTCGCGAATTACATAAGTATCATAGCGGTCCACTTCCTCAGGAAATAAGGTTCCAGCTTTCATGTAGCGGTATTTACCGTTCCGGATTTTCGCAAAAATTTGGTCTACGGCCAAAAGCAATGGTGGAAAAAAATGCTGGTAGTCTTTTTGGATTCCTTTTTCGCTCCTCAAAACCCAAGTGATCTGCGCTACGGCCGGAGAAAGAAAATGTGTCGATTCACTGTTTCCAAGCAGGGTGATTGCGGCTCTTGTGATTTGTCCCTGTACGGTCAATTTTGCCTTATCAAGAAATTTGACATCGTCCCACTGCTTGATTTCGCTTGCCAAATGCTTGTTTTTTTGCGTATACTGTTTTCTTGCAAAACGAATCGCTTCCGGCGACAAATCATGAATCGTCGCATCCTGAACGATTCCGGCACTCCAATCCTCCTTGACCTGGTGTTGGATTCTTTCAAGCTTATCCTGACTTAACGCGACCAGCGATTCCCCGTCCCTGCCATACCAATGCCCTTTGTAACCGGTGGGCGTCCCTGTTCGTGCCGCGGGAATGCGAAACATGACCACCCTTTTATCATGAACAAAAATTTCATGGATATCAATGAAGGTCAAAGACCCCGTTGTGTTTTGCGCGATGGAATGTTTCAGGCCGTGCAATTTCATCGGCGAGTTCTGATAAAAATCGGTTCCGACAACATGATGCGTCTTGTCGTCAATGCCTAAAACCAGCCATGCTTCAGAATGCTTTCTGAGGTTGGCTTCGTTACTCAACGCGGAAAAATACCGGCCAAGTTCCTCCTGCAAATCGACCCTGGTACGCTTGAACTCGACCACCTCATTTTCATGAGTGCCGCAAAGCGATTCAAGTTTGTTATGCAGTTCAGTATCCGACATGGCATTGGCTATAGGTGCAACACCTTGCTTTTCAATCAGTGGTTCACTCTTGGTCTTGAATACCTGATTGGTTTTTATCCGGCATCCGCAACGATTTCATTTTTCAACAGCCCGACTCAGACCGGCTCCTGCCCGACGCTGACCATGAAGCGGAACGAACCGAGCGGCACGTCGTAGAGGAAAACCTCGAACGCGTAGGTGCCCGGGTGCGGCAGCGGGAGTTCCGGCAGTTCGACGACCAGTTCGCAGGTTTCCAGCGGGTTGTTGGCGAACGCGATGATATCGCCGAATTCGAGCAGCGTTTCGTTCCGCACGAGATCGACGTATTCGATCGTGATCGGCAGCTTGCCCTGGAACTCGGTCAGACTGAGAAAAAGGAATGCACCGCGGTTGTATTTCGACGGGAAGGACACGGCGGCCATCTCGCAGAACGTGCCCGCGATAACCTTTTTTCCGGAGTGCATGTCTTCGTAAACGTGGTCGGCGAGAATGATCGCCTGCAAAACGGGGCGTGGTGGCATGACTGGCTTAAATGCTTGATGTAAAGATGAAAATATCGCCGGGGCCATGTCTTCGGGAAACACGACGCAGCGAAAAGGGAAAACGTCAGTGCCATTATAATGAAAAACACCGCCTTGGTCGAGCAAAGGCGATATTTTTTCTGAAAATCAACAAAATTCAATTTCGTTCATATTGACAAGCATACGGCCGCGATTGTCATTTCGCCGCCTTTTCGCGATTTTCCGGCGTGTCCTCAAACAGCCCGAGACGAATGCGTTCCTCGTAAAGGTCTTTGGGAGAAACGTCCTTGCGGGATTTTTCCGCGTCGCGAATCGCATCCAAAATGACAGGAATCCAGCGTTCCTGCCCGTCGCGGTTGAGGTGCAGGCGGTCTTTCAGGAAATATTTCTCGTCCGCCTTGCCGTCCTCGC
Source organism: Thermoguttaceae bacterium (assembly GCA_031548645.1). Classification (GTDB taxonomy): domain Bacteria; phylum Planctomycetota; class Planctomycetia; order Pirellulales; family Thermoguttaceae; genus WRMR01. The sequence continues at coordinate 11,476 of JAVBQX010000136.1, read as the reverse complement.
CGACGAGCGTCTCGAAAGTGTCAATATAATGCAGCCCGGTCGTTTTTTCGGACAGTTCCTTGACGAGCATGTTGTATTTGAGCGTTTCGTCGCGGAACTTTTCACGGCTCGGGGCGCAGGTCACGGAAACGAAAAAGACCTCGGTTTGCGGCGACTCGGCCCAGAGTCGCGAAAGGAAAGTCTTGAAATTGTCGAAGGTTTCATCCCCCGATACGCCGCGGGCGGTGTCGTTTCCGCCGCAGAAAAACGCGATCCGGGCCGGTTTTTGCGGCACGATGATCCGGTGCATGACATGTAGTATGTCCGGCACGGTCGAGCCGCCGAATCCGCGATTGACCGCATGAAATTCGGCGAAATCCTTCTCAAGCTGATCGCCCCACAAGCGCCAGGTCGAACTGCCGACAAACATGGTGCAGTTTTCCGGAAGGGGATTTTCGACCGTTATCTTTTCATAATCCACAATGTCTTTTTCGTACCGAAACGGCTCCTGAGCCTGCAATTGCGTTCCGAAAATCGCGACAACGAGCAAGGCTGCAACAAACACGCAACGTGGGTAACTTCTATCGAGCGAAATCATTGGGGAATTTCTCCATTTTCTGTTGATGTATTGAGTTTCGGAAAAATTTCGTACTTTAAAAACCGCAAAACCGGCAATTGGGCTTCCCATTTTACGGCATATTCTCTAAATTAGTGAGATTGCCGGTCGATTGCCGGTCCTGCCATACTTCGTGTGCGGGACAAGAACGCATCGCAATTGATCGTGCGACCGTTCAACTCCCCATTTTAACAGAAAATATTCACAATTTACAGAATCAGGACCCGATATGATGAAAAAATTCCGCCTTGCCTTGTTCATGCTTTCGGCGACACTGGTGTTGACCCTGTGTGCGACATCGGCAAGGTCGCAGCAACCGGCCGCGCAAAACGACCCCAACAAACCGAACCCCGAGGTGATCAAAAACGCGAAAACTTTTGAAGAAGTCGTCGCGGAGCTCTCGAAACTCGGCCCGAAGAACAAGGCTTTCTTTGACGCCATGACCCCGCTCCGCAACGTCGACGGCAAACTGCAATCGCTTTTGACCGAATACCAGACCGCCAAGCCGGAACGCAAAGATCAAATCCAGGCGGAATACGACAAGCTGCTCAAGGAAGGGGAACCGGCCCGTAAAAACCTGATCAACGCCGCCATCGACGCCTTCAATGAAGCGCCGTACGACAATTTCATCGCCGCCGAGTTCTGCATCAGCATGATCCAGTATGAGAACGCCCGCGACAATTATGAAGTGGCCTTTAAGCTTGCCGATGCGGTTCTTTCCCGCCCGGAAGGGCTGACCGATCAGGCCGGAAATCTCTACGTCATGGCTGCCGACGCGGCCTTCGGCTGCATGGAATTCGACAAGGCGGAGCAGTGGTACGCCAAGGCCGTTTCGCTCAAAGCACAACTGCCCCCTGAAGCGATGAACCGACGCAGCATGATCCCGGAACTTAAAAAACTCTGGGCCGAAGAACAGGCCGTTCGCGCCGAAGACGCCAAGGCCGACAACCTGCCGCGCGTTTTGATCCGCACCAACAAGGGGGACATCACGCTCGAATTGTTCGAGGATCAGGCCCCCAACTCGGTGGCCAATTTCATCAGCCTGGTTAAAAAGGGCTTTTACAAGGACGTGCCGTTCCACCGCGTGCTACCGGGCTTCATGGCCCAGGGCGGTGACCCGTCCGGCACCGGCGGAGGCGGCCCGGGTTATTCGATCGACTGCGAATGCTACCCCAAACCGGGACAACCCGTACCGCGCAAGCATTTCCGCGGTTCCATCAGCATGGCCAACGCAGGACCGAACACGAACGGCTCGCAATTTTTCCTGATGTTCCAGCCCGTGACGCACCTCAACGGTCTCCACACCGTGTTTGGGCGGGTCATCGACGGCATGGACGTGCTGGCCGACATCCAGCGGATCAACCCGGAAGACGAGGTCATCATGGATCAGCCGGACCGAATCGTCGAAGCGAAAGTCCTGCGCGACCGCGGGCATGTTTACGAGCCGGTCAAAAACAAAAATCGCCGCTAGTATCCGGCCAAGTCAATTTTGTGCATTCTTAGCCGCCGAGCTTGTTCGGCGGTCACGACGTGACCGTCTTGCCATGCACAAAATTTCCCCGTCAATCGACCCAGCGGCGCTGGTACAGGAACCATTCGCCCGCGGTGAACACGATGGCAACGACGACCAGCCAGAACCAGATCGGTCGTCCGGCGGCGGCTCTCGCGATATTTTGTTCGTGGTCGCGATAAAACGATTCCGGCGCCGAACGCAGATTACTTTCATCCCGGTCGGCCAGATTGCACGCGAGTTGCTTGACCGGCGCGACGTCGGGCGATTGCGCCGCGACCATCGTGTCGCCTGATTGGCCGGGTTTCAACGCCCCGGTCCCGGGCGGCAGGATTTGCCAAAGTCCGCAGTGTGGCAGCGTACCGAGCGAGAGCCGCCCCGACTTGACGGGGAAACGCTGCGTTTCGCCGGTCGGGCTTTGTAACGTGAGTTCCCGTTCGGCGGTGATCAGCGGGATCGTGACGGCCTCGGCGGTCGACCAGGCGTGTTCCAGCTCGCCGCCGCTGTCGCGGAAATAATTGAGCGCGTTCGAAATCATGATCGGAAACGCCGTGCGAAGGGCCAGATCGCCGCGTTTCAATTCCGCCGAGAACATGAGCAGTTTGCGGCCCGGCCCCTGCCATTGCAGGTAAACCGGCGATTCTTCCGGCGTCGAGGCGAGCGCGGAAAAACTCAAGCCTTCGCCGTCATCGTCGTTTTGCGATTCGCCGGTGGCGGCATCGGGCGCGGCATCGGACACAGAGCCGGTTTCATCGACCCCGGTTTGACGCGGCGAGAGTTTTTTCGCGCCCGGCATGAGCACGTTGTTGAGATGCACGAAACGCATGAGCGGCGAGTCTGTTTCCTCCCGGGCGACCAGCGGCGATTCGAGCGGCTCGCCGACCCGGCAGAAATCGGAGTCGTTTTGCGGGTCGATGACCAGCACGTTGCCCGGCGGGATCGTTTCCGGCACGGTCCGGTGAATCACCAGCACCGTATCCGGCGGCACGACGGCGGGACATTCGGCGGCGACGGTCAGGTCGATGTTCTGCTGCGACTGCAAAACGTGCCCGAGGAAAAAATCGCTTTCGCCGTAAAAAATCACCTTTTGCACGGGTCGCGCCGGCAGCAGGGCCAGGGCCGTGTTGTCCGACGGAAACGCGTCGGCGTGGTCGAGCTTCGCCGTGAGCAGGCCGCCGCGATCGGTCGTGCTGCGCACGATTTGCGTTTGCGGGACGTTCGGCGGCAAGGTCAGCGTCATGATGTCGACCGGTGTTTCGTCGAGGTCGATTTCGAGCCGGCAGGCGACCTCGTTTTCGCCGTAGTTGACCGCTTCGACGAGAATTTCGCAGCCCACCGCGTCGCCGATCGATCGCCGGGGTTGAAAGCGCGTGATGGCGACGTTGTCGAGCGGTTTTCCGACTGGCACGAAACGCAGGTCTTCGGCGGCGAGGTACGGTTCCAGTTCCGGCGAACAGCCGTCGGTGTACACGAGCACGACGGAATCCGGTTCGTCGGCCGTCAGGTGCCGCGCCAGTTCGATCGCCTTGCCCAGTTCGGTCGGATAGTCGGTCGGCGAAATCGCGGCCGCGCGTTTTCGCAGTGTGCCCAGGTGGTTGGTGAAACCGACGACGACCTGCGGTTCGCCCCCCGCGGTGAGAATCGCCGTCTGGTTGCCGACCTCCGTCCCGGCCAGGTACCGGGCGAGTTCGGTTTTCGCAAGATCAAGCCGCGTCATGTTGGCGGAATCGAACGCGTTCATACTTGCCGAATTGTCGACGATGATGACCGTTCGCGATTCCTTTTTTTGCGACGTCAACACCGGATCAAGCAGCGCCGAAACCAGCAGCGACAAAAACAGCAGGCTGATCAAAAGCGAGAGCAAATGTCGCAATCGCCGCCAGAGTGACCGCGTCCGGCGTTCATCGAAAACCTGCTGCCAGAAAATGATCGTCGAAACGTTTTCCTGCCGCAGGCGGACTTTCAGGATGTAAAACAGGATGATCGGCACGGCCAGCAGCGCCAGATACCCCGCCATCGGACTGAGAAATTCCATGTCACCCCAAGTTGCTCGTTGTGTGATCTTCGGACGCCAAAAGCCGCGTATATCCCGCCTTCGATATAGACGTTACAATGGAATTTTACTTTACTCGCGGTTTGCGGTCAATTCAAGCGGAAAATTCCTGTTGAATTGAATACTGGAAATCATATTGTGATTGCGTTTCGCGCGAATCGTTTTATAATGAAAAAATCATCAAATATTTTTTCTGAAAACCGGCGTTTCCACTGAAAGGAACAGAAAAATGTCTCGTCCGAAACAGGCTTGTGTCGTCATTTTGGCGGTGTTTTTTGCCGCGAGCTGGTTTTGCGGCTGCGGGAAAACGCCGGAAAGGCCGGAGGACCTGCCCGAACTGTTCGCGACGGAACTCAAGGTCAACAGTTATGGCGGTCCGGTCGCCGATGCGAAAATCACGCTGGTTCCGGCCGACGGGTCGAAATCGAAGTGGTCCTGCGGCGGCACGACGAACAAACATGGCGTCGCCTATCTCAAAACGCTTGAACAGTTTACCGGCGTTCCCGAAGGCGAATACAAGGTGCTCGTGCAGAAAACGGAAGGCAACCCGCCAGCGTTCGACCTGGTCGACCAGAAATTCAAAAACGCCTTGACAACGACACTGCAAGTCGAGATCATGCGGCAGAAACTCAATTCCGTTTCCGTCGACGTCGGCTCACCGGTCCATGTCGAGATCAAATAAAACGAACATCGTAAGGTAGGGCGGTCACGCCGTGACCGCCGCAATTCACTTCCGTTCCTTCAGCGAATGCGACAGGAACCAGTCGTACAATTCCGGGTTTTCGTAACTCCGCGTCCACGAATCGTGATTGACGCCGGGATAAATCGTCATTTTGACTTTTTTCCCGCCGGCGTCTTCGATGGCCTTGACCATGTTTTGCGTCAGCTTGACGGACACGAGCCCGTCCGCGTCGCCATGAAAGGCCCAAACCGGCACGGCGACGAACTTTTCCGCCTCGGCCGGATCGAAACCGCCGCAAATCGGGGACACGGCCGCAAAACGTTCGGGCCGGTCGGCCGTCAACATCCAGGTGCCGAAGCCGCCCATGCTGATGCCGGTGACGTAAATGCGGTTTTTGTCGACCTTGTAGCGACTTTCGATGTCGTCGAGCAGCAACTGCAATTGCGCCGGCGACCAATAATGATCGGTCGCACATTGCGGCGAGACGACGATGAACGGGCATTTTTCCGCGAATTCCGGCTCCTTGGCGATGCGTTTCGGCGGACCGTGCACCGTGAGGAGATTGGAATCGTCGCCCCGCTCACCGGCTCCGTGCAGGAACAGCAGCAGCGGCCAATCCTTTTCGGCATCGGCGTCATAATCCTTCGGCAGGTACAGCAAATATTGCATGTCCTCCGTGCCGGATTTGTCGAGCGGTTTCGGTGTCCTGAGCAGTTTTGAAATATCATCGCCGCCCTTCCAAACCCAGACGCTCGTGCTTTTCGGCACGGTGAGTTTCTGCAGAACCTGTTTCCCCGGCCCGGGTTTCAGGTCTTCGGCGGGAAGATTCGACACGGTCATGACGCTCATGATGAATAAAATCAGGATTGTTTTCATTGTCATTTCATTGTTCCAAAATTTTGTATTCAAGAAATAGGCCGTAAAGAAAAAAGGTAGGGCGGTTTCGCCGAAACCGCCGTAATTGCGGCCCGCTCGGCGAGCGAGCCCTGCCTTTAATTTTGTTACGGCATCACATTTACATGTCGCTCCGATAACGTCGCACGCGGTCCTTGACGCCGTTGTCGGTCGAAACTTCCAGCACCTTGTCCATGGCCGGGCCGAAAACCGCTTTGTCCGATTTTCGCAGCTCGTTATGATGGGCCAGGTCGGCCACGGTGCGGCACACGTTCTGCGCCAGTTCCGCGTTGTCGATATACTGCATCACGAAGGTCACCGTTGCCGGCAGCCGCACCGCCGAAGCGCGGTCGATGATCAGCCGTTTTTCCTCGACGCGGGGCGCGAGCGCCATCGCATTTTTGAGGCTTTCGAGCTTTTTCTCGGCGGAAATTTCAATGCCGATCTGGTCGTCGGGCAGCGTGATGACGCGGACATAGGCCCGCAACGCCTGCACCCGGGCTCCGCCGGGCATTGAATCATTCTTCACCACGCCGAGCAGGTCATCGGCCACCGTGGCGTTGGGCCAGTTGCACAGCCCTTTCAAGGCGGCGTCACGAACGGCGCTGTCGTTGGATTTCACATTCTGGTTGATGATTTCGCGGGGCTTGTCGCCGCCGATGCGCCCGAGCAGCGAAAACAGCGCCGGCGCAACTCGCGACCGCCCGGCCAAAACCGGTTCCGCGTCGCCCTTGCACACGCCGGCGATGATCGTTTCGGCGCGGTCGCGGTCACGTGCGGAATTGATCGACAGCATGACGTCGACCATGTCGCCGACGTTGGCTTTCGACGCCACGTTGGCAGCAATTTGCAGGTATCCGAGCTTGTTCGGGCAATCGTCCTTTTTCGCTTCGTCCAGCAGCACCTTGCACGCGGCGGTGACGTTCCGGTCGGCCAAAATACGTCCGAGCGATTCGAACTTCGCGTCGTCTTTTTCAGCGAGCAGGGCCTTGAGCACGGCGGCGTCGAATTTGTCGTCGGCGATGCGCGACGCGACCTGCATGACCAGTCCGCCGTCAAAACCGAGCGAATCGATCAACAGCGGCACGTCGTCGGCCGTCCCGAGTTTTTCGAGGGCCAGAATGCCCGCACGTTTCAACTGGGCGTTGTCGCTTTTGATCGCGTTGAGGGCGAATTCGCGGTATTCCTTATCCCCACGCACGGTCAGCGAGACCAGCGTACGACACTGGTCGTCCGTACTCAATTTCCCGAAACCGGCCAGCCATTTCTGTGCGTCGGCATCGGAAACATAAGGCAGGGCCTGCGGCATTTGCGTTTCGACGCCGACCTTGAGGTTCGTCTTTTTAAACGCGATCGCGTCTTCGATCCGCTTTTTGTTCGCCGCGTCTTTTTCCGACGCCAGGGCCTTTTCGAGGGCCGCGGTCGCTTCCGGCGCGGTGATCGTCGCCAGGGCCATCGCGGCGCCGTCGCGAATCCGCACTTCCGGATCGTTCAGCAGCGCGGCGAGCGTTGGCACGACACTCGCGTCGCCGGTCCAGGCGATTTCGTGCAAGAGCCACGCTTTCGTCGTGACGGGCAGGTCTTTCCCCAGTTGCTCGACCGCCTGCTTGTTGACTTCCGCGAGCATGTCGGCGTTTCCCGGCGCGCCGGCCGTCATGCAGATTTTCTGCCATTCCTGTTGCGACTGCTGCTGTTTGTCCATGTTGTCGGAAGCCATGTCCGAAATCAGCGCCGAAAGGTTGACTTCCTGGGCCGCAGCGTAACCGCCCGCAAGCAGCAGGGTCGCGATGACCGTCAATGCAATATTTTTGAATTTCATGATTATGATCCTTATTATCAAATGTTTTTTAGAAACAACAGCCGGAATGAAGAAGTACTCGTCGTAATGACGGTATCCCGGTAAGAACGCTGGTTAGACCATTCCGTCATTGCGCTACGCGCCATTCCGGCTGTCGTTCAGGTCATGTTTTTAAATAGTCATGCGGTGTTGTGTTAATCAATGACGGGAATCGTGTACGGCGAACGCTGGGCCCGCGAGACCATCAGGTTGGCCTGGTCGTCGCCGACGAATTGAGTTTTTGCCGAATCCCATTTGAGCGGACGATTGACCTTGTACGCTATGTTGGCCAACTGGCAGAACAGGGCCGTGTTGGCCCCGTATTCGAAATCCTGGAACGGTCGGATCCTGTGTTTGACGCTGTAGGCGAAGTCGTCGATGATATTGGTCGCCCCGCCGCTGTAACGCCGCACGTCGACCGTTTTCAGCGGTTTCAAATCGCGGTTGCCGTGCCGATATTCGCCTTCGGTGCCGACGAACGTGATGTCGTGGCCGCCGCTGATCGCGTGATAAAATTTGATACCGTTGGGAAACGTCAACGTCAGAAACTGCACGTCTTTCCCGTCCGGCGGGGTGATTTCAACCGGCTCGGTCGTATCGAGCCCGAGCGCGTACAGCGAACCGCCGAATTTGTGGGCGCCCCAGTCGGCAAGAAAGCCGTTGCCGTAATCCTCATAATTGCGCCACCCGCCGCCGTAATTGCCGCTGCAACGTTCCGCGTTATACGGGGCATACATCGCCTGGCCGAGCCAGCGGTCCCAGTCAAACCCTTCGGGAATCGGCTGTTCCGGCAGGTAACAGGTTTTACCCGGCGCCCCGAGTCCGCAATACACTTCCTTGACCTGCCCGATGGCGCCGCTTTGAAGCACCGGGGCCATGTAGCCGTAATCCTCCATCACGCGCTGGCTGCCGCTGGAGCACACGCGATTGTACTTTCTCGCCGCGGCCACGATCTGCCGACTTTCGGCGATGGTCAGCGTCAGCGGTTTTTCGCAAAAAACGTCTTTTCCGGCCATGCACGATTCAATCGAAATTTTCGTGTGCCAGTGGTCCGGCGTCGCGATGATCATGACGTCAACGTCTTTCCGCTGCAAAACGTCTTCATATTTCTCGAAAATGACGCAGTCGTTGTTCTTGTACCATTCATTGACGCGTTTCGCCGCGTTTTCGGCTTTCTGACGGAAGCAATCGCACACGCCGATCACCTTGAAATTCGGGTTGTTGGCAAAGCCGCCGATGATCTCATTGCCGCGGCTGCCCAAGCCCACCGACGCGGAAATCAGTTTTTCGCTCGGCGGAACGAAGCCTTCGCGTCCCAGCACGTCGGTTTTCAAAAAAAGAGGCGCGGCACATGCCGTGGCAGCGACGCCGAGAAAATTTCGACGGCTGATTCCCAATTGTTTTCCTGGCATAATGATCTCTCCGGATTTTCGGTTGTGTTATTCTGATAGGCCGAGAACGGTCTCTGATAAACCGTCATTATAGCAAAAACGCGACGCGATATACAATCACCCCGGACAAATTTCCTTACGTCCGCGAAAGATGGTCCGTGTCGACCAGCAGCGTGACCGGGCCGGAATTGACCAGTTCGACGGCCATTTCCCGCTGAAAGGCGCCCGTCGCCACGTTGACGCCCAGTTCCCGCAGCGCGGCGACGAACCGTTCGTACAGCCGGTTGGCGATTTCCGGGCGGGCGGCCTCCGTAAAACCGGGGCGGCGACCTTTGCGGCAGTCGCCGTACAAAGTGAACTGGCTGACCACCAGGGCCGAGCCGCCGACGTCGAGCAAGCCGAGGTTCATCTTGCCCGCGTCGTCTTCAAAAATGCGAAGTTGGGCCACCTTCGAGGCCAGGAACGCGACGTCCCGTTCGTCGTCCCCTTCGCGAACGCCCAGCAAAACAAGAATCCCGGGCCCGATCTCGCCGGTGACTTCGCCCGTCTCCGGCAGGGTGACTCTCGCCCGACTGACCCTCTGTACACACGCCCGCATGATTGAAATCCAAGTGATATGAAATCCAGGTAGGGCGGTCTCGGCGAGACCGCCGCCGGAACATGAATAAACCAATTTATACAATTGCTGCACAGGAAAATATGCTGTGACGAATTTTCGTCACAACTCGCGAACAGCCTGACCAACACGGCGGGCGACGTCTTCGACCACGCTGCGCGGATAGGCGAGATTCAACCGTTCGAAACCGCGGCCTTCCTCGCCGAAAACGGACCCTTCCTCGAAAAAGACGCGGGCCTGTTCCCGCATCAGCCGCTGCAATTCCGCGTGATCAAGCCCCAGGGCCGAAAAATCAAGCCACTGCAGATAAGTCGCCTCAAGCGGACTGACCGTTACCGGCAGGCGGCGTTCGGCGAAAAAATCACGAATGAAGCGATCGTTCGCGTTGACATAAGCGAGCATGGCTTCGAGCCAGGGTTCGGCCTTGTCGTAGGCGGCCGTGCAGGCGTCATAAGCCAGGCAATTCGGGGCGTGAAAGCCGCAGCCGAGCGACGCATACACGAATTTTTTACGCAATTCCGCGTTCGGGATGATGATGTTCGAGATTTGCAGGCCGGCGGTGTTGAACGATTTCGACGGCGAGGTGCACACGAGGCAACGGTCTCGCAAATCACGGTCGAGCGTCGCGAAAACCGTATGCCGGTGCGGCGGAAAAACGATGTCGAAATGAATTTCGTCGGACAAGATGAAAACGTCGTGCCGCAGGCAAATGTCGGCGACCCGTTCGAGTTCCCGCCGCTGCCAGACCCGCCCGACCGGGTTGTGAGGACTGCAAAAAATCAGCATTTTCGCGTGTTTTTGCGAAGCTTTAGCTTCCAGATCGTCGAAGTCGATCGTGTATTGTCCGCCTTCGTTGACGAGCGGGTTGAGCAGGAGTTCGCGACCGGTTTGACGCACCGATTTGGCGAACGGGGCGTACACCGGCGGCTGGATGATCACGCCGTCGCCGGGTTCCGTCATCGCGTAAAGCGTATAATAAATCGCGGCGACGATGCCCGGCGCCAGTGCGATGCTCTCCTTTTCAACCCGCCAATCGTGCCGGCGCAGCATCCAGTTCATCACGGCGTCGTAATAACCGCGCATCGGCATCGTGTAACCGTAAACGCGCCTCGCCACGCCTTCGTGCAGGGCGGCGACGATTTCCGGGGCCATGACGAAATCCATGTCGGCGGTGGAAACGGCCAATGTTTTATCGGCCGAATCGCCCGCCGCGGCTTTCATGATCTCCCATTTGAACGAACCTTCCTCGCGACGGTCGGGCAAGGTGTCGAAGTCGTACTGTCGTTGATCGGGCATGTCGGACCAAAAATATGTTAAATGGGGGCCAGATGACTTTCGCCAGAAAACAACGGACAAGAACGGCGGCCGCGAACGTAGAGAGCGTAGCGAACTGAGTGACCGGTGTGGGGCGTATCCATGCCTGTTAACACATTCGGCGTTTTCGGTTTGCCGTTCGGAGTCTTCCGGATATCGACATGCTTTCCGCTTTGCGGCTCATCTCTCCGGTCACTCCGCTGCGCTGCGTTCCCGGCTGTCATTTCTTGCAGGTCACATACCATCAGCGGCAGCGTTTGAGAATGTCGATGACGCGTTCCTTCGTGTATTCGGGCAATCCCCAGTGCGGGGTGCTCATCTCGACGTTTTCGGCCACCTGGACGAGCCCCTTGTCGTCGACGTTGATGTCGGCGAGTTTCGTCGGCGATTTGACGCGGCGGAACCAGTCCCGCAACGCTTCGATGGCCCGTTCGGCGGCTTTGTTCGGGTCGCTTTCCGAAATGTCGAACACGGCCTTGCCGAATTGGGCCAGTTGCCGGACGTTGGCCGCATCCTGTTCCGCGTACCACGGCAGCCAGCCGGACAGCGCGATCGAAAGCGAGGCCCCGTGCGGGGTGTCGAAC
>JAVBQX010000343.1:0-10486 GCA_031548645.1 Thermoguttaceae bacterium | reverse complement strand
CCCGATGAAAAACAATCTTGCCGTCGAACCTACGTCAGTTGTGTTCACCATCGAGTCCACGGTGGACGGCGGGCAGGTGCATATTACCGACTGTCAGTATGAAAAAAACGCTGACGATATTGCCAACGAAATGAAGGAGGCGTACAAGAAGGGTGAGGTTGGTCAAAAATCCCCAAAATTGGAAAATGGGAAAAACTGGTTAAAGGATTTTTTAAGCGATGGCCGCAAACCGGCTGGAAGTGAAAATAATCTGTCGCCGGGCAACGTCCTGTTTGAATCCAGATGCGCCGGACACTCTTGGGCGACGATCAGACGAGCCAAAGATGAATTGAAGATTGGCGCCATGAAGGATGGGAATGTTTGGTATTGGTTTTTGCTGGACGGGCCCGATTCACCAGAACAAGTTGCTCAAAATACCATTTCGGAAAGTCAAGTTGCTCAAAATTCGCTTCCGGCAACTGATGGCAAGGAGCAGCAAACAAATAACCCGGACGGAAATTCTGGGCAACTTGTTCAAAATCCCCCATACACTCAGAATTCTGAGCAAGTTGAGCATGTTGAGGTTTCCAAGCCGGAATCGTTGCCCCCTGCTCCTGACTTGCGGAACGATGACCCGAATAACCGTAAAAACGACCAGTGTGACGACCAGGACGATGAGGTTGATTTTGGAGCGTTATTGCAGTCACTACCAATTTCGGTTTAATCTGCATAGCCAGACCACTCGACCAGCCACTCGTCCTTACTGATTAACAATGAGTCACAAGTGACGGTGGCAGGTCATAAAACAGGTATGCTGATACAAGGGAGTGACGGTAGTGTCCGGTGGCCAAAAAAGCTGCACTTCGCCAGACGGTACAGCAACTGGATTAAAGTGCGATAAATATTTTCCGTGTTGCCACTGGTGGCTGGTTGGGACGATTGTCTCGTAATCTAGGATTGTTTTCAGAGACAGGTGTATGGCGGTTGCTTGGTAAAAACACTACCCATCGCTGCGTGAGCTCCTGAGGCGTGCCGGGACACCAATCAACCACAACGACTCCCCTATTTTGAAAACAGTCACCGGGGGGGGGCTGATGATAAACTTGTATTTACACGGGATTGCACACAAGAGATATATTTCGCATTACATCGCAAATGATTACAATAGGTTAACAGATTTGGTTGCTCAAAAGAGTACCCAAGACAAAATTTTGAGGTGAAACATGGCAAGTATTTCCAGAGACAAGAACGGAACGAAGCGACTGATTTTCAAGGACCACAACGGTAAATCCCACACCGTCCGATTAGGAAAAGTGAATGAAAAAAAAGCTGAACTGGCTAAGTCACGAGTTGAGGCTATTACGTCGGCCAAGATCATAGGTATATCGCTTGACGCAGAGACGTCACACTGGTTGGCGAACATCGGGAATGATCTTCATGCGAAACTGGCAAAAACCGGGATTATTTCGCCGCGTCTCACCACTGCTCTCGGCAGTTTCTGCAACCAATACCTCGACAAGGTGAAAGCGAAAGCCTCAACCAAGCGGACGATGAAGCAGACGACGGACGGTCTGGTCAAATACTTTGGCGGTGACATCAATCCCAAAAGTATCACGATCGAGATGGTTGAAGGCTTTGCGGAATCCATGCGTCAAGCGCGGCTGAGTCCGTCGACCATTGACAAGCGACTCAAAACCGCCAGGCAGGTTTTTAACGCCATGATTCGTGCGAAGCTGCTCGACGTGAATCCTTTCACGGAGGTCAAGGTGACGCCGACCATCAACGAAGAGAGGAACGTTTACGTGGAGCGTGAGCGGGTCGAGAAAATCATCGACAGTATTGCCGATCCCGAGTGGAAGTTGATCGTCGGCCTGTCGCGCTACTGCGGGCTTCGAGCACCCAGTGAGATTCTTACCCTGACGTGGGATTGTATTCTTTGGGACAAAAAACGCATCGTCGTCAAATCGCCCAAGACGGAGCATTACGAGGGGAAGGATTCGCGGGTCATCCCCATGTTTGAAGGGATTATCCCTCTTTTGGAAGCGGTCTACGAACGGGCGGAGCCGGGTGGCAGCCCCTTCGTGATTGCCCGCAGACGGGGCCTGTTCGACCAATTGACGGATGGGCGAAATACCAATCTTGGTACGCTATTCAAGAAATACATTCTCCATGCAGGCGAGACGCCGTGGCCGAAACCCTTCCACGCCATGCGGGCGTCCCTGGAGACCGACCTGCTGAACGATGGAAGGGTAAAACCGCATACCATCGCCCGTTGGCTTGGTCACAGCATCCAGATCGCATTGAAACATTATGCGAGAATCAAAGACCAGGATTACGAAATCATGACAGACGACATGAAAAACGTCACACCAAATGCCACTGACGATGCCCTAAGTCCAAATACCCCACCACCCACTTCTCGTTCCAAGGCGTCACAAAAAGCGTCAAAGAACACGCCGGAAATAGGTGGCACCTATTCGCAACAACAATCACAAGTGCCTATAAAAACAGCCCCTTGCGAGTCGACGCAAGAGGCTGCAAACTGTAAAATGACCCCAACGGGATTTGAACCCGTATTGCAGGCGTGAAAGGCCTGTGTCCTAACCGGGTTAGACGATAGGGCCAACATTTCGTCGGATTATCGCAAAAATTGTCGCTGCGTCAATGGGGGAAGGGTGTTTTTTTCAGGGCTGAGGATACTTCATTGGAAATTCTTGCCGAATCGAAATTTGTAGAAATGGTGTATAACAGTTGAAATACAAGGCGATTGGTTCATCAAATTTGCCCCGGTGTGAGACTTTTCGTAATCATGCGATGAAAACATGGGGGCAAATGTCAAAAATTACCTAAACCATTCAGATGGCGATCATTCAAAACCGATTCCCCCATAAATTACGGCCTTTGCTCTCACTTCCGTTCGGCATCAATTGAGGTACAATGTTACGCCTTGAATATCGCCCTTTCAACCGAGACGGACCCTTCGATGCCAGAACGCCGGAATGATTTACGTAACATTGCCATCATCGCCCATGTGGACCACGGGAAAACGACCCTGGTCGATTGCCTTTTGAAGCAAAGCGGGCAGTTCCGGTCGTCGCAACTCTCGGGAGATCAAATACTTGACTCAAACGACCTTGAGCGGGAACGCGGCATCACGATTCTGGCGAAAAACATCGCCATCCCGTACAAAGGGGTCAAAATCAACATCATCGACACGCCCGGACACGCCGATTTCGGCGGCGAGGTCGAGCGGGTTTTGCGAATGGCGGACGGCTGTCTCGTCCTGGTCGACGCCGCCGAGGGCCCGATGCCGCAAACGCGGTTCGTGCTCAGCAAGGCACTCGAAGTCGGGCTGCGACCGATTGTCGTGGTCAACAAAATTGACCGGAAAGACTCCCGGGCACAGGAAGTCATCAACGAAATGTTCGATCTGTTCGTCAATCTTGGGGCCGACGACGAAACGGCGACGTTTCCGTACATTTTTGCGAGCACCAAAAACGGTTATGCGACGCATGACCCAGATGTGCCGGGCGAAAATATTCTCCCGCTGGTCGATATGATTCTTGAGCACATTCCCGGCCCCGTGGTCGACATCGGCGAACCGACCCAGATGCTGGTCACGACCATCGACTGGTCGGAGTTCGTCGGCCGCATCGCCGTCGGTCGCGTGCAGGCGGGCAGCATCCGCAAGGGGCAAACCGTCGTACTCATGCAGTCGGACGACAAAATGGTCAACGGCAAGGTCGCGATGCTGTACACTTTCGACAAACTGGGCCGCACCGAAGTGCATGAGGTCGACGCCGGCGACATCGCCGCGATCGTCGGCCTGCCGGAAATCGAAATCGGCGACACGATCTGTTCGCCGCAACTCCCCCGGGCGTTGCCGCGCATTCATGTCGACGAGCCGACGCTCCGTATGACGTTCAGTATCAACAATTCGCCGTTCGCCGGGCGCGAAGGGAAATACGTCACCAGCCGACACCTGCGCGACCGACTCCTGCGCGAGCTGGAACGCAACGTCGCGCTCCGCGTCGAGCCGGTCGAGGGGACGGAAAGCTTTTACGTTTCGGGCCGCGGCGTCTTGCATCTTTCGGTGCTGATCGAAACGATGCGTCGCGAGTCCTATGAGATGTCGATCGGCAAGCCGGAGGTGATTTATCACGACAACGACGGCGTCATCGAGGAACCGTTCGAAACGCTGGTGGTCGAGGTGCCCGACGACAAGACGGGGCCGGTCATCGAGATGGTCGGCGTGCGCCGCGGGCAATTGCTCGAAATGAGCAGTCGCGGCGACATGGTGCTGCTCAAATTTTCGATTCCGGCCCGCGGTTTGATCGGGCTGCGCACCCGGCTGCTCACCGCGACGCAGGGCAACGCGATCATCAATCATCGCTTCGAAGCGTACAAGCCGCGCGAAGAGGCGATCCCCGACCGGGACGGCGGCGTGCTGGTTTCGCTCGCCGGGGGACGGATCACGGCCTATGCGCTCGACGGTCTGCAACAGCGTTCGGCCCCGTTCGTTTCGCCCGGCGAGCAGGTGTACGAGGGGATGATCGTCGGTGAAAACGCACGTACCGAAGACATGGACGTCAACCCGACGAAAGAGAAAAAACTGAGCAACATGCGCGCGACCGGTCACGACAAGAACGTGATTCTCAAACCGGCCCGCGTGTTCACGCTCGAAGAGGCGCTCGAATACATCGCCGACGACGAACTGGTCGAAGTGACCCCGACGCAAATCCGGCTGCGAAAAATTCTTCTGCGCGAAGTCGACCGCCGCCACGCCAAACGCTCCGGTAAAAAAGCGTAACGGCATGATACATCGTTTTTACCGGTACGATATCGAATTGGTTGGGGCAATATTCACTATTTCGGAATATTAATACCAAAGGTATTTTTGCCTTGCATGACCGTCATGGCAAGCGGCGTCGTTTTTTCATTGGCGTATTTTTGAGGCAATAAATGTCGTATCTCCAATAACATTTCACCATCCGTTGTTTCACCAATTTCCTTGACGATCGTTTTTTCCACCGTGACACGATACTCACCCACAGGGATATTTTCCTTTTTATCGGGGGTCAACATTGTGTACTTCCCTTCGGCATTGGTGACGCCGGACACTTTTTCACCATTGGCGATGTCATGCGGCCAAAACGTAACCGTCGCCCCGTCAACCGGCACACCGTCCATTGTCACGGTCCCGCTCACCAGGGCTTTCGTTTCTTTTATCGATGCACGCGCGGTCGATTGTTTCGCCGTGCGGCCTTTCAGTTCCGTGTATGAAATGCCGACGTCGATATATTGTCCGCCATCGTTCTGGCGGCAATGCACGGCGAGGGTGTTTTTACCGGGTTTGAGATATTCGACCAGTTTCAAGCCGAAAATTTTCTCATAACCGGTCGACCACCCCGATCGCTCGCAAATCAGTACGCCGTTGAGATACACCTCGACGTCCTCGTCATGGTGCATATCAAGCGTCAACGCCGTGTTGGCCATGATCGGGGCATCTTCCCATTCAAATTCATGTCGCAACCAGATGTCGCTCGTATTCCAAACAGTGCCGATAATCGCGCCGGGAGTTTGACGTGTGCCGAACCCCGATTTGCCGGTTTTCCACGCGGCGTCATCGAAATCGAATTTTTCCCAACCCTCGGCGGGTTTGTCCGTCGTGTATTGCCAATCGACTTTTTCCGTTTCGGCGGTCGGGGTGATGACTTTCACCGTCTTGCCGGGAAGCGTGATTTCGGCCCAACCGCCGTTGGGGACGTTCGCGCCTTTCGCGGCCTGGGCTTGCCATTTTTTCGTATCTTTCAGCATCGGGGCCCAAAAACCGCCGACGACGCTGCGTGCCTGAAAACCGACCTGTTTCGCGGAGTCGGTGTAATACCAGTCGGAAAGCGGGACGCGGTTCGGCGTGTTGTTGACGTAACCGATCACCGGTTTCAAAAACGCGTCGAAGTCATCGCGGTTGTCCGTCATCGTCGCGGTCCAGAGAATCCAGTCGTTTTTCGAGTACAACGAACGGTTGTCGAGCGGTAAACCGTATTTCTGCATCTTCGTTTTGTAGTAGGCGATTTCCTTCTCCATCACGCTTCGCGGGAACAGTTTCAGGTCGAGAATTTCATCCCACATCAAATTATATTTCATGCTCCAACAGCCCGGCTTGTCGAACGCCAAACGGAAATGATCGCCGTCATTGGCTTCCTTGATCCAGCGGGCGGCGAACTCCTCGGCGCTCTTGCGGTACTTCGCGGCGGCTTCTTTTTCGCCGAGTTTTTCCGCCAGTTGGGCATATGCCCCGATCGCGACGATCGCCTTGGCCGAAAGGTTGACGTTGTGGGCCAAATGTCCGGCGAAGTCGTCGGTGCAAAGCTGGTTTTCGGGATCGAACCCTTTGTCGAGCAGGTAATCGGCCCATTTCGTGAGCGTGTTCCAATGCAGTTTCGCAAAGCCGGGATCGTTTTCCGCCACCGCGAGCGCGGCGGTCATGATGATCATGTTCGCCGACTCCTCGACCGGCATTTGATTTTCCTCGCTTTTCTCGCCGCCGCCATACGTTTGGCCCGTGCCGTGCGGATACGTCCCGATGTCATGCGGGGCGAACGGGAATTTCCATTTTTCGGTCTCCGCGTAATCGAACATCGGTTGCAGCGTCGCCTTCATCATCGCCGGCGAATAATAGAGCAACATCGGCGAACAGGGATACATCAAATCGACCGTCCCCATCGACCCGTTGCTGAAATTCTCCTTCGAAAACATGAGCGGCATCCCGTTCGCATCCGCGACGATTTTTTGGGCTCCCAGCGAATGACGATAGGCCAACGCACAGAGTTTCGCGTAATCTTCGCCGCCGACTGCGGTCAGGTTTTCCTGAAAACTCTTTTCAAATTCCGTCGCCCCTGGTGCTATTTTGAAGAGGCCTTCAATGTGTGATTCTTTAAGCATTTGTTCCGCGGTTTTACCGTCACGGGCCCACCACGCTTTCAGGTCATCGCCGAAATAACGAACGCTGTAAACATCATCATAGGCCAATATTCCCATGACCGCCCCCATAGGAACCGGTTTATCCAACGAAAGGACGGTTGCAATCGCAATGTTTTCTTCATCGACCCGCTGCGGAGCTTTCAGGTTTTCTTCCAGGAGCGAGCCGTCTTTGACAAAAGCCGCTCGCATTTTTTCGCCGTTTCCAACGGTCATGCCACCGTGACGAGCCTTGGGGTCCTGATCCGTTCGATAAAAGAACGAGAGGATCATGTGCCCCCAATCGATTCGGACGTCATCACCACGTTTGTTCAAGTACGATTGCTCCTGCGTTCCGAGCTTCATGGTAAACGCAGTCGGAATGTCAAGATTTTTCCATTCCACTTTTTGATCCGGCTTATTGACGGCGATTTCCGCTCCCGCATCAAAATAGAGGGAGTAGGTGTGCGATGTCCCATTTTTACCTTCGATCACCCCAAGGATATAAGTGACAGGGCGGCTCATTGATTCGAGATCATCAGGCACAAGCGGCGCACCGAATATCAATAGAACTTCCGCATCCTCCGTTTCAAACTTGTAAGTAGTTCGCAACGGTCCGATCTCAACGCTTTTCTGTTCCATCGCCGGAACATCGGCCGGTTCGGCGCCCATGAGGCGGTAGGGTTTGCCATCGATGCGGATCATCGCGTGCAGCGGATGTTTTTTGCCGGTCCAGTGCACGGTCTCGGCATCGGTGAGTTTGTCCGCGGGCGACCAGATGCTGAAATACGGATCATGCACCACCAACGGCACCGACGGAGGGCGAAACGCGTCCTCCGCCCAAGCGAATCCCGCCCCGCTCAGCCCCGACACCATCCCGACGATCATGATGAAATATTTCATTGCATGCCACCTATAGATTAATTTTATTGCGTGAATATTTTATCGCATCCCAACATGTAATCATATCATGTTTTGTTTCACACAGAAACACGGGGCGAAAAAATTCAAGAAACAGTATTATGGCGGCGAAAAAACGGACCCCGCTTCCAACGCCGTTTGCTGCGCCAGTGCGGGGAAATCACGCAAAAAGCGGGAAAAAATCACATGGTTTGTAAAGCGGCAATCACTCCAGTTCAGGACCTTCGATCCGTTCGCCGCGCTGTTGGCGGGCCTGGTCTTCGCGGTTGAACGTGCCGTAAAAGAGCGCGTTCGCGTCGATCCAGGTGTTGACGCGGTTCCATTCGTCGGCGGAAAGTTTGATGTCGTAATGCCCCTGTTCGAGCAGCTTCACCAAATCGCTGACCCGCGAACCGAAACGGTCCGGTTCGGTCATGGGTTCGAAATTCCCGTTGGGCATCGACCAGGCCGTGTAGGAAACCCGCGAAATCAGCGCGTTGTACGACCGCGTGTAATGCCCCTCCGGTTCGCCGGTGAGCAGGACGCCTCCGTTTTTGTCAGCGGCCATTTCGCTGTGGCACGAAACGCAATGCCGGTCGAGCACCGGCTGAACGAGAAGCGGATAACTGAGCGGATTGCTGCCGTCGGGGACGGGGGCGATTTGCGACGGGGCTCGCTGGATGGCCGTCGCGCTGTGATTCGCCGCGAACGTCTGCATCCGGTGTTCGTGGCAGCCGACGCAACTCATGTTTTCGCCGGGCTGCAAATAGGTGAGGCTTCGCATCGTCTGCACCGCGCGACCGTTCGCGTCAAGGGCCTGGAACATCACGGGCGTGTTGGACGGACATTCGAAAAAAGCGCTGCCGTCTTCTTCGACGGGCACCGTTCCGAGGACCTGTTTGCCCGGCGAAGCGAACGCGGCGCCGACCATCGGGTCGTTGGCGTTCGGCGTCGTTTTGGGCAGCACCTGGATGAGACGCAAAGCGGTAATTTTGTTTTCATCGCCGCCGGGGAGTTTCGGCCAGCTTTCATAAACGTTTTGCAAATAGAACGTGCCGGGCGGGTTGCCGGATTCCGACGCGATGTCGCCGAGTCCGCTGTTCAACACGGGCGGTGCCTCGCGCGGGGCGAGCGGTTTGGCCCAGACGCTGGAAATGTTCGGATCGCGGTACACCAGTTCCTTGTTGCCGAACGCGTCCATGAAATAAATGCCGAACATGTTCGGGATGTTCGGGCCGATCTCGCCGCGCAAACGGTCGTAACTGTAGGACGCGATGAAATATTTTTCCGACAGCGGCCATGCGGATTTATAGCAGTGCCCCTCGAAACGGAGTTCCTGTTCGGTCGGTTCGGGCTGCCGATAGGCCGGGCGATCGCCGCGGTTGACCGCATCCCAGTGAAACGGCACAGGCGAATCGAAATCGCTGGGCGCCGGCATTCCGATTCCCGCCGCGAGCAGCGTTTCCCCTTCCGGGAATCGTGCGTCGGGCGTCATGCGTGTGATCGGTTCGGTTCCGTCGACGCCGAGCGTCGTGTCGAGCATGATGATCGAACCGGCGGTCATGGCGTGGTGCGCCGCGGCGGTGGCCATGACCTTGCCGCTTCCGGGGATCGGTTTCGCCTCCCAAACGCCGCATGGGACGAAGGTGTTATTGCCGTAATAAATGCGGACGTTCGTGCCGTCCTGCCGCGTGCTCCAAAGCTGCTGATAGAACACGGCGTCACGGTCGACGTAATCCCAACGGGTGTAAATCACGCGGCCGTCGTTGAGCACGGCCGGGTCCCATTCGTTGGTTTCGTGGAACGAAATCGGACGCGGCCTGCCGATTGCGTCGCTTGAGTTCGGGTTCATCGTCGCCAGCGTGTAAACGTAGCACGGGCCGCCCCCGCAACGGTGATAACCGCCGCGACGCGTCGAGATGAACACGAGCTTTCCGTCCGGCAGGCAGGTCGGATTGAAATCGTCGAATGCGCCGTCGGTCAGCTTGCGCAAGCCCGAGCCGTCGGCGTTCATTTCGTAAAGATGATACCAGCGGTTCATCGCATCGGGGTCTCGCCACATTTTCGGCGACTCGGTGACATCGCAAAACGCGAAATAAATTTTCTCGCCGTCGAATTGCACCTCGGGATGCGCGAAACTTCCGACGGGCAACGTTTTCTCCGTCAGGGACCGGGCTTTCATCGATTGCCCCGGATTGTCCAGCACGAAAATTCCGCCGCCTGGCCGGGCCGTATAACCGTAAGTCTGCGTGAGTTGGTGGCTCATCGTCGAGGGCACGTGCTTGGCGAAAACCAGCGGCCCGGTGCTGAAAAGCGGGTTGTCCAGCAGCATCTCACGACGCAACCGGTGCAGGTCGAGCCAGCGTTTTTCTTCGGAATCGCCCGGTTTTTTCAGCGTTTCCAGGCGTTCCTTCAAACCGGCGACCTGCACTTCCGACTCGGCCAAATCTTTGAGCAGCGATTCCATCTGCGGGATGATTTTTTCGATCGCCTCGGCGTAGGTGCGGGACTCCTTCGGCGTGTCGATGCCATCTTGCAGGCGCCAGTCGTGTTCGATCATCGCCGCTTCGATCGGGGAGTGAAAATTCGGCGAGCAGTCCGTCGGCCCCAGGGTCCAGGGACGCCGCACCGGATCAAGCGGGAGCGA
>JAVBQX010000009.1:0-14141 GCA_031548645.1 Thermoguttaceae bacterium | reverse complement strand
TGTCGCTCCCTTCGTGGTCGGAAACCTCCTCGCCGAAGGACATTTTCGCCTCTTGGGATACGATCCTTCGTACGGAAGGCGAACACGTCTACCGCGGCTTTGCGGCCAAGGTCATGTTTTACGACACCGGCAGCAAAAAGGCCATGCGTGTGAAGGGCAACTTCGACGTTTACATTTTCGATGAAGCCGCCACCGGCAAGGCCGCCGTCGTCCCGGTCAAGATCGTCCGCTACCAAATGGGCGACCTGAAAGCCTTGGAAAGCGATTCGAAAATGCTCGGCAAATCCTACACGCTTTGGGTGCCTTGGGACGAACTGACGCCCGACTCCGAGGAGAAGAAACTCAGCCTGTTCGTTCGCTTCAAATGCGACGACGGCACCATCGTCATGAGCAAACAGGCGACTATAACGCTGCCGGCCAGCCCCGAAAAAGTCGCGGAACAGGCCGACATTCACACGGAAAACCAGTTCACCGACAACATGCTCCGCCAGACAGCCCTGCTCGCAAAACTGTCCGAGCAGCAGAAGAACAACCCGAATTCGCTCGACACGGAATGGAACGGAACGGTCGCCGAGCATGTCATCACGCGTGAGGCCCGCCCGCAGGCCATGCTCACGACGACGATCACCAAGCCGGGTTTCTCGCGCGACGGCGTGCAGAACGTGACCTCCGAACGCAAATACGCTTCGGTCGCCGACGAGCAGAAATATCGCGAGGCTCAAACCCTGATCGCCAACGCGCAAATCGCAAAGAATGCCCAGGCGAATCAGGCGGCGTCGAACGATTTTGCGAACTGGACGCAGACGCAACCGGTGCAAAATCCGAATTACCCGGTCAACCAGGTGCAGTTCCAATCGTCGCCGGTCGAAAACGGTCAGGCACTCCGCCCTGCGTTTGACGGTACGTCGCAGGGATTCGCACCCGCCGGGGACGAGGCTTCATACCGGGAGTTCCTCCAGTGGAAACAACAGCAACAACAATCCGCGCCGCAACAACCGTTGCCGCAAAATAATCCGCAGGCCATGATGCATGGGACCATGCAACCGGCGGCACAACCCGCGACGGCACAGCCGGCGTATGGAAATTACGCCGCCGCGAACACCGGGGCCGTTTGGCGCTGAGAAAGGCAATTGATGATGCCACGGCCGGCAATTGGACATTGCCAAACGATCCTAAAACGCATACAATGGATGAGTACCTGACAGTTCCGTCTCCCGGAAACAAAGACGACAGGGAAAATCACATGAAACCATCTTGCTCAAATTTCCATTTCCGCCCCGTTGTTTTCGGCACGGTAACGTTATTGTGCGTTGTCATGCCGCACGACGCTTACGCCGGGATGTCGACCGTCACGCTTTCGCGATTCGGCATGGAACGGCTCATCGGGCTTTCGACAGTGCTTTTTCTTCTCGTCGTCGTGGTCGCGACGACCTTGACGTATTGCTGGAACCGGCTCGTCAAGGACACGAATTGGCCCCGGTTGACGCATCCGAAAGCGATCGGTTTCGCGTTCCTCGCCGGGTTGCTTTCCTTTCTCGTGCTGGTCATGATCGCCGGGAGCCGCGAGCTTCTCTCGCCGGGGGCCTGGAAACCGAAAGGCATTCTATATGAACTGGCCGACAAACCGGGCGAAACACCGGAAATAAAGTACGACGCCGAAATGCTTGTCCCGGAAGCCGACACGCCGGAGGCCCGGCTCGCCGTGCGACGCGAATCGCTGGCCCGACTGCGCGCCGCGCTCTGGAAATACGCCGACGAACACGGCGGGACGTTCCCAAAATCGCTCCCGGAGTCTCTCGAAGCGATTCCGGTTTCCGGCGGATTGAAATACCGCTTCTTCCCCAAGCCGTCCGATGATGATGCGGAAAAACGGTTCCTCGTGCTTGAGACGGACATGAACGAACCGCCGCAATTGGCCCTGGACCGACAAGGCATGATCGTCGAGGTGCGGCCATGAATCCCATCTATTTTTTGATCGGCGTCTTCTTCCTCCTTTTGTTTCTCGCCTTGCTTCTGGCGCCGTTTTATTTGGTTTTTCAGCTCTACCTCAACCTGGCGACTAAAATAAAACCGCGTTTGACCATCCGCGGCGTGATCAGATTCACGGTACTCTGGTTCTTTTTGACATTTATTCTCATTCCCGTGTTTTTGTGGACGCGTCCGCCGTTTTCCGATGTGGCGCCCGTATTGTTTTTCGGCTGGATTGTCGGCTTTTGGCGGTTCTTCAGCGGGTTTCGATTCGAGCCGGTCGCCGTTTTCGTCGGGCTTGTTTCGCTAACGCTGTTCGTCCTCACGCTGCATGTTTTGTTGCGGGGCATCCTGAAGCGATACGGAAAATCATGGCGTCGTTCGCAAACGGCCTGCGTCGCGGGGATCATACTCGCCGTGTGCGTCAGCGGCATCGCATTGCTTGCGGGCATTCACGAAATCTATTGGGCCATGACGAGCGGCGAAGCGTGGGTCAATGGAGGAGGACGTATCGCCGCGAGACGATTGCAGACGACCAACGATGTCAAACAAATCGCGTTCGGAGTTCACAATTATCATGCTCCCAAGAGTCTTTTGCCGTCGGGTACGATTCTGTCCGACGGTCGTTTGGGGCACAGTTGGGAAACGCAACTTTTGCCCTATATGGAGTATCCAGAGCTTTATCAAAAAATCCAACTCGACAAACCGTGGCACGACCCGGACAACCGTCCTGTTTTTGAAGAAATACTCAGGCCGTTTCGTTCGCTCATGGTTTCCGAGGAGAAACACCGCAACGCCGCCGGTTACGGGCTGAGTTTTTACGCCGTCAACGAGCGTGTGCTGCCGGTCGGTGAACGTCGCTCGTTCGAACAAATCACCGACGGCACATCGAACACGATCCTGCTCGGCGAAGTGAAAGGGAACGTCCGCGCGTGGGGTGATCCCGTGAACGGTCGCGACCCGGCGTTGGGGATCAACCAATCGCCGTACGGTTTCGGCGGCTATTTTCCGGGCGGTGCGGTCATGGGCTTTTGCGACGGTTCGGTGCAATTTCTCGGCGACACGACTTCCCCGGAAGTCATGCGTGCGTTGGCCACCCCGGACGGCGGCGAGAAAGACGTGGTGATCCCATGACGCAACTTGACGTCGTTTCCTTTTTCGCGTTTTTGCTGATTCTTTCGGCTTTCGCGATGCCGTTGCTTTGGAATTTTTCCATACGGAGAACGCGTTTGCATCGAATCACGCTGCGCGACGGAATGCTTGGCACGCTCGCGTGGATGTTTTTCACGATCGGCGTGCTGGTGCTGATCGAAGCGTTCCGCAACATGCTCGAACCGGGACTTTGGGAACGCGAACGCCTTTTCGCCGGGCTGCAACCGGGACAAATCATCGGCGCGGACGCCCCCGTTTGGAACCTGCTTTGCGGCTGGTTCCTGTTTCCGCTCCGCAAAATTTCGCAGGTCGAATTTTCGCCGGAAGGCATCGCCGTCGGCGCGGTGACGTTTTTGGTCGTCATGTTGACGCTCGAAATTCTCGGACGCCGAACGCTCGGGAAAATCTGGCAAACCCGCTGGACCTTCACCACCACCGCGGCGTTCGTGCTGCTCGACGTGATGACCTATTCGACCGTCGCCCTTGTGCGCCAAATTGCGTGGATGCTGTAGTTGGGCGACACCGGGTTATTGTGATTTCTCATCAAACCGACGGCCTCATGCAAGTTTATTGTCCGAACGGTCTACGGCAGGACCTCGCGCATGAAATCAATATTCCTGCAACCCGATTTTCTCACGGCGTATGGAGGTGCCGTTGATAGAGCGGGAGTTCCCGTGTGTTTTCCGGATGGATAACGAAGACCGCTTCGGACAGCACCGTGTCGGCGATCATCCCGGGACTCGATGCCTCCTCGTTTTTCTTCATGAGCAGGTCGAACTGGAATTCCATGATCCCGTGTTCGTCGCAAACGAAGTTCGTCATCCAGGTGTTGTCGAACACCATCGCATAAATCCGGTTCATGTTTTCCGGCGATTCGGTCAGGTGGGCGACCGATTGCGATCCGCCGAAACTGACCAGCGGCGCATCCCGGGAAATCCAAAGCCGGCTCCATCCGTCCGCGGCGTAGTTGATCCAGCCGTCGACGGCGTAATAATCGCGACAGGTGTTCGGCAATTGATCGTCGTAAGGCACAAACGACATTCCGCCGCAACTGGTCGTCGGCATCGTGTTTTTCGGCACGGCAAGCGACGTTCCAATGTAAAACCATTCCGGCAATTCACTGGAAAGACGATTGAACCGCACCGTCAGCCTTGCCCGTCGTTCGCCGTGATAGACATCAAGCGTCCGGGTCAGCCATTTCAGTCGCGGATGTCGGAGTGATTGCGTATATCGGGTGACGTGTTCACGCTGTTCGACAGTTGTTTTTCCCGCATCGCCGTCAAGCGGAATCGCCGCAATTTCCCGCAACGATTTGGCCCGTTTCTCTTTATCACGGCCGTGGTGCAGGTCCATGTAGGTCCATCGTCCGCCGAATTCGGTGAATTCCACCGACACGAAATCCCCCGGCGATTGATCGAACAGCAGGGTTTCCGGCTGGTTTTTCCATGCCAGTGAAACCGGCCAGCCTTGCTCATCCGTTTGGGCATTAAAATATGTCTGTGCGACCGGCAATGCAGGGGGATAGACAGGCACGAGTCTGACGGCCGTTTCCGCCGGAATCTTTTCGGCCCAGAACCGAACAATCATGTTCGGGACGTTATCCGACACGGTTCCCTGGTCGGTTTCCGGCGAAAGGTTATCCGGTCCGGCAGCGCGTGCCATCGACGAAAAACCGTTCCGCCATTCCAATGGAAACACTTTGTCGGTTTTCGTATCTTTCAGGGCTTTGATGTTTTCCCGAAGCGAGGTGACCGGCATGGTGACCCAACCGCTCCACGGAAGCGGCGCCGTGTTGACGACGTAATAACCGCCCTCTTTCGGGTAAACGAAGGTGCGGACCTGTTGCGAAAGGAGCAGTTTCGATAACGCGTGCGCATGGTACGCATAACGCGATTTCTCGTTGTATTGGCCGATCGTGTCCAACGAATGCGGCTGGCCGATGCTGTCGGCGGAACCCCATGTGTGTTCGTCGAAGAGCGTCAACTCACGCAGAATTTTTTCTTCCGCCTTTTGAGCGTCCGGCGAAAGCGGCCCGAACATCGGACTGGTCGCTGCATTGAGGAGCTGCTTGGCACGCCGTGACGCGGCAACTTCTTTCGGCCCCGATGCGGCGCCGTTGGCCCACCAGTCGGTGAATTCCCCCCGGTATTCCGGCACTAGGTTTCCTGATGTTTGTTTGAGTGATTCCAGAGCTTCCGTTGCCGTTGTCAAACGGACTTCCGGCTTCAAACCAAGCTTGTTCCATGCGTCGATGAATTTCGATGTCGGCGGGAACGGCGGGTCGTTGTCCATGCGCCAAACGTTGGTGAACGAAATCGGGAGCGACGGATATTGATAGCCTCTGTTTTCCAGGGCGACAAGCCTTGCGCAAAGATGTTTGTGATACTTACGAAGCGATTCCTCATCCGTGCGGAAGATTTCCCCTTCCCGGGGTCCGCGAAAACGCGTGTCGGTCGATTCGGGAACGGGACCGCGACGCCAATCAAAATCGTGGAAGAAGAAAAATCCGTCCGGGTAAGTCGTGTTCAGCCAAACGAACAATCGGCGACCGTCCGGCATCTTCCACCAGAACGCCGACGGTTGCGGGAACGGCGGCCCGCCGTTATGCGAGTTGATCGACATCCAAAGATTCGTCACGCCATTGTCCAAAAGCCGCATCGCGCCCGCCCGGGGACAGCCGTTGACGTCGTTCTGCATGGCGACTTTGATTTTCGCCGCTTTTCGCACGTCTTCGGGAAGCCAACGAAGTACCATCAAATCCCATTCTTTGGAATTCATCATCGGCGTCTGGTTCATGGCCATGGCCGTGATTTCAAGTTGCCCGGTTCGGATCGCTTCGAGAAGTTGTGCGCGTCGTTGCGGCGTGGCTTCCTTCCACCAGTCGTCGACGCTGATTCCGACTTCCGCCGTCCAGAAAAACTTCGATTTTTCAGGCAGATTCTTCGTTTCCAGCACCGCGTCAATGGCGATGTCGAGATAGTGCGTCTGCCGGATTCGCGTGATCATCGGATGGTCGGTATAACCGATATCGGTGTGCGAGTGCTGGACAATATCGACGCGTTTGATCTTCTGCGGCAGGACCGGCTCATCCGCATGGCCAAGCGGGACGAAAAACAACACCAAAAGTAAACACAAAACACGAATCATTGGTATTCCTCCTGGACGGTTGGGAGAGTTCTTTGTTACCGGTTCATATTAATGGATTCATAATGCCGTGTCAAGTTTCATCCCCTCCCCGGGATGGCAAGCAAGTCGCCGGATTTGACTTTTCTGAAGGGATAGTTCATAATAATCATATGGCGAATTCTTTTTAAATGAAACGCGAAAAAATCAGCAGAAATCGTACCCATGATTTCAAAACGAAAGCTCGTGGAACAGGCAATCGCCTTTCAGGAACCGTCCCGCATTCCGCTCTGGTTCGTCAATCGCGACCAAGCCGACGGGGATGTGATGGTCTATCACATGTCGCTTGACCGTGAAGACGGAAGCGACGACAACGAATGGGGATATCATCTGGAGTCCCTGGACGACGGAACGATGGGGCATCCCGTGACGGCGTTTCTTCCCGATTGGGATGCGTTTGCGGATTTTACGACGCCCCCCGTCGACGAAACGCGCAGGATGCGGCGAATGCCCGATTTTCTCAAGGAGTCGGAAGACCGCTATCTTTTGGCGTCACTCGATTTGAGCGGTTTCACCGTTTACACCTTGCTTCGCGGATTTGCGAACAGCATGATGGACTTCCTGATTGAACGGGAACATTTCGCGCAACTGATGGAAATGATCGTACGGTTCGAGATGGACATGACGACGCTGGCGGCCAAACACGGGTTTCACGGCATGCACTTCGTCGACGATTGGGCGACGCAAACAGGGCTCATGATTTCACCGAAACTCTGGCGGGACCTTTTCAAGCCGTATTACCGGCGGCAATTCGATCATGCCCATCAGCTGGGATTGCACGTCTGGTATCACTGTTGCGGCAATTTCGGGGAAATCGTCGATGATTTTCACGAAATCGGCGTGGACGTGCTGAATATCGCCCAGCCGAACGTCGTCGATATCGACGGAATCGGCGAACGGCTTCGCGGGAAACAATGTTTTGTGATGCCGATCAGTTACCAGACGGTTTCGATCTCCGGAACCGTTGAGGAAATTCACGACGAGGCGCGACGTCTTTACAAACATCTCGGCACGGAGAAGGGCGGGTTCATCGGTTACATCGAGGAATACGGCTGCATGGGAATGTCCCCGGAAAGCTATCGCGCCTGCGCCGACGCGTTCCGCAAATTGAAAGCAAATATCAGACCGAGATGAAGGGAACATCCATGCGAATATCACAAATCAAACCGTCACGTATCCTGATTGCATTCCTTTGCATGGGAATGCTCCCGTTTTTTACATCCGTGGCGAATGCCGACGAACCGAAACGCATACCGGTGATCTATTCGACCGACCTGTTTCAACCGCCGGAAGACCCGGACGATCATTATGATCTCGCGATTCTTTCCTGTTTGCGTGAGTTGGAACTCAAGGCGGTCATTTTCGATATGGCAACGTCCCATCGCAATCCGGAGGAACGCGGCGCCAGCGCCCTGGACCAGATGGCAAAAATCACCGGGAATCCGCCCCCACCGTGGAAAATGGGACTTCGCAATCCGCTCCGCTCTCCCGATGATAAGGCCTTCGATCAGCCGGAAGGATTTCAAGGCGGCGTCGAGCTGATTCTTGAGATACTGGAGCAATCCGAAGAGCCGGTTGCCATGTTTCTCGTCGGAAGCTGCCGCGATTTCACCGTCGCCTTCAACCGCAATCCCGATCTTCTCCGCGAAAAAGTGAAGGCCGTTTATGTCAATGCGGGAAACGGCCCCGCCGGAAAACAGACGGAATGGAACGTCGCCCTTGACCCGAACGCATACGTCGGACTCATGACCAGCGGCCTCCCGATTTTCTGGTGTCCTTGTTTTACCGAAGTGTTGAAACTCAGTTCACCGGACGACGTATCATCGGGAAACGCGTACGGCACTTTTTTCATCGTTCCCAATCAGGCGGAGCTGCTCGCATCCACACGTCCGGTCGTGAAAAACTATTTTGCATACGCGCTGGGAAAATCGCTGGAAGAACCGCTCGCATTTCTGGATCAAGAACCGCAAGTCCTTCCTGAAACGCCAAGAAACATGTGGTGTACCGGACCATTCCTCCATGCGGCGGGCAGAACAATCCATCCAACGTCAAATGAACAATGGATCGCCTGCAGGCCGGACGATGCCGATTCACGTGGAGTGAATCACGCGTCTGTCGAAGTGTTTTGTTTCGAGCCGGTCCGCATTCAATTCAACTGGATCAAAGACAACGAAAGAATGATCCCGGAATTTCATGAAGCGTCCGACGAAGAGGGCGCGACGATTCAGGTTTTTCGTTATGTGTATCCGAATTTCAATGAAATCATGCCGTCGGTCCTGGCCCAACTCCTTGCAACGCTTTGAATCCCGGCGAGCCGGGTTCACCTCTTGGGTAACGTGGTGGCGATAAAAATTGCACCGCGATTCCAATGCCGCTTGCTATGACAAGAAACAGCAGGACTTTGACATGCGGTGTGACATATCACCAAACTGCCGCTATAATGGTGACATCGGCTTTATCGCCATCACAATATTCAAAATTCAAACGCAACTCGTTGATATGGAAAACACCAATGACATCGGAATTTCATAAAATCTGCACGTATGCCGCAAAAATCGGCGGACGGATTTTGCGCGACATGCTCGGCAAGGTCGGTGTGCGTGAAAAGGGGCGTGCCGATCTGGTGACGGACGCGGATTTTGCGGCGCAAAAGGCGATTCGCGGCATCGTGCTCGGTGCGTTTCCCGGCCATCTGTTCCTCGGCGAGGAATCGGACGCGAACGAAAGATCGGAAGCGGCCTCGTCTTTCGACTTCCGCTGGATCGTCGACCCGCTCGACGGCACGACGAATTTCGTTCACGGTGTGCCGTTGTTCGCGTCGTCGGTGGCGCTTGCGCGTGGAAAAGACGTGCTTTGCGGCACGGTTTACAACCCGATGATCGACGAATGCTTTACCGCCGCGAAAGACGAAGGGGCCTTCCTCAACGACATGCCGATTCGCGTCAGCGACGTGAGTGAAATTTCCGCCGCGCTCGCTTCGGTCAGTTTCCCGACGACGACGCTGGGGGATTCGCCCGATCTGGTCGCGTTTTTGAAGCTCGTACCCGAAGCGCAGGCGATCCGCCGGACCGGTTCGACGGCGATCAACCTGGCCTATCTTGCGGCAGGGCGGTTCGATTTGATGACCTGTTACGGGGCCAACGCCTGGGATGTCGCCGCCGGCGTACTCCTGGTGCGTGAAGCGGGCGGCGTCGTCACCGCCCCGGACGGCGGGCCGTTCGACATTGACAACGGCGCGTCGCTTGCCGCTTCGACTGCCACGTTACACAAAAAGACAGTGCAACTGATCAATACGCCGGCACAATAGGGAAAACGTCAGTCGAAGATCGGTTTGAGAATCGGCTCGACGGCATTGCCCCAAATGGTGTAGCCTTCCTTGTTCGGGTGCAGGAAGTCGGGCATGATGTCTTTCGGCAGTACGCCGTCATCGTTCAGGAAGAGGTAGCCGATGTCGACCAGGACCACGTTCTTGCGTTGCCCCACCCATTCGGGCAGATAACCGTTGATCTCGTTGACTTTTTTCCGCAGTTCCCCGTCCGGCTGTTCGTCACGCGGGAAGACGTAAAGCACGAAGATTTTCGCCTCGGGATATTGTTTCTGCAAAAGGTCGACGATCGCGCGAATGCCGTCGGCCGCGTCTTTCGGCGTACTGCTGCCGTGCCCGATGTTGTTCGTGCCGATCATGATGGTGATCGCTTTCGGCTTGATCGCGTCCAGCGGAGAATGCTGCAAGCGCCAGAGCACGTGTTCGGTGCGGTCGCCGCTGAAACCGTAGTTGAGAATGTTGCGACCGGCGTAAAATTTGTCCCAAACGTCCTTGTGGCCTTCCCAGCCGTGGGTGATCGAATCGCCGATCATGAGCAGGTCGACATTTCCCTGTTTCATCAATTCGGATTTTTCGGCATGACGCTTTGTCCACCATTCTTCCGTATCTCGCGGAACCGGCGTCAGGGCGACGCTTTTTTCCTGCGCGACGGTCGACAGTGTCATCGCGAGGCAGATCGCGGCGAAAATTCCCCATATCATGATTCGTTTCATTGTGATTTAGCTCCTGTTGGTTATCACGGTTGTCATCTTGGCATTGCCCCGACGGAGGGGAAAAAACCATCAAACCATTTTCGCAAAAGCAACGGCGATTTGCAAGAGCTTCAATGTATCGTCATCGGGGGGGTACTGATATTATGACGAATTTTCAAAAGAATACGCTGTTCCAGGGCAGCGTCCCGGCCCATCGGAATCCAGCCGTAAGACGTTGGTGCGTCGCTACCTATGTTCGTGATCGTATTGATGGAGTTCTTGTACGTAAAACTGGCCGCCCCGGTGTTCGCACCTAACGGGCGATCCAAATCTTCCAATTCCTTGTAAACAGAAACGTAAATCATAAACCCGTTGTTTTCCGGAACGACACGAACCGTCGCGCGCCGCCGAATTGTTTGACAGGTGCTGTCGAGACGCTCTTCCGCCGTGACCGAATCTTGAAACCAGGGTTCGAGATACGTCGCGGCGATTCGCGGACGCGTATCAATGCGGCCTTCGGTGATTTCCGAAACAAGATTTCCGTATACACGAATTCGGTCTTCCCGCTCAATGTCAAAATAATCATCAACCGCATCGACAATACGATCCCAAACATAATCGTGAGATTTTGTGGGATCATTGAAAGCGACAAACATGGGGTTTGGCTCGGGCGTAACGTTGGAAAGTCCCGGCGCATTGTCACGAAAACACGCGCAACCGTTTGCCACTAAAAGCATAACGAAAATTAGTATTATCGTGATATTTCGCATCATGAATCAAAAGTAAACGCCAATCCGCGTAAAGAAGCCAAACCCGGGCGTAGTTTCCCCGATTTTTCACCGTATGACAATGCCAAAACACGCGGTTTTGCGAAAAACCCAGGCAAAACGGCTGTATTGTTGGGGAGCAATCGAATATATTATTGTGAACGTATCGCCTTGTTATCGATTTGGCCGTTCACCCCTTCTTGAGGAACCCATCATGAAATCCCTGAGAGCGCTTTCGTGCAGTTTATTGTTTGTCGTGATTCCCGTTTTGGCATTTGCGCAAGTATCGGCAACCTCTACGCCGGCGCCTGTGACCGAAGACAAGATCGACTGGTATGACACCGCCCAATGGGAGGTCGAAGGCAAGGGCTGGCCGGACACGGTCACGCATTACGCCCGCATTCCGGAACGGGCGAAAGGCGTCATCCCGGATTCGGTCTGGAATCTTTCGCTGCAATCGTCAGGCCTCCTGGTGCGATTCAAGACCGATGCCGATACGATTCGCGCCCGGCACAAAGTGACCGGCAACCTGACCATGCCGCACATGACGACGGTCGGCTCCAGCGGACTTGACCTTTACGCCAAAGACGAAAAAGGGCAATGGCGCTGGGCCGGGTTTTCGAAGCCGGACGCCCAGGAATACGACCAGGCCCTGTTGAGCGGAGCTTCGAAAGCGATGCGGGAATACGCGATGTACCTGCCGCTTTACAACCGCACCGAATCGCTCGTCATCGGCGTTCCGGAAGGTTCGCATTTTGAAGCCCTGCCGCCGCTGGCGAAAAAACCGATTCTCTATTACGGCACGTCGATCGCCCACGGCTGCTCGGCGTCGCGACCGGGCATGGCAGTCCCGGCGATTCTCGGGCGACGGCTGGACTACACGGTCATCAACTTCGCGTTTTCCGGCAGCGGTCGCATGGAAGAGGAAATGGCCGACCTGATCGGGGAAATCGACGCGGAAGTGTTCGTGCTCGATTGCCTGCCGAACATGACGCTGGATCACGTCAACGACCGGACGGAAATTTTCGTCCGCAAGCTGCGCGAACTTCACCCCGATACGCCGATCATTTTCGTGGAGGACCGCACGCTGTCCAACGCGTGGCTGTTGCCCTGGTGGCAGGAAAATCACGCCAAAAAACGCGCCTCGTATCGCAAAACCTATGACAAGCTGGTCGCCGAGGGCATGACGGGACTGAGTTACGTCGAAGGCGAACACCTGCTCGGTGACGACGGCGACGGAACGGTGGACGGTTCGCACCCGACCGATCTGGGCATGGTCCGCATGGCCGATTTTGTGGAACCGTACCTCCGCAAGGCCCTGGATTCGATCAAAAAATGATTCGTATATCGCGTTGAAGCTGAAATTGCGCAAACCGCCTGAAGACGCGGGTTTTTATCTCCCGGAGGGGGGCGGCAACTCAACTTCAAGGTTAATGTGGTGGCGATAAAAAATGAACCCCGCTTCCAACGCTGCTTGCTACGCCAATGTAGGGACATTACGCAAAAAACGCTGTCTTTCACCATTGGCGAAGCAAGCGATTCATCGGATGTGTTTAAATTTTACCGCCAGCACAATAATGTTGTGTTTCATTGAGACGTGACGTCGAAGATTTTGTCGAAGCCCTCGTCCGTCGTGGCGACCATGCGGATGCGTTGCGTGAGTGTGCGGAGCCGTGGATCGTTTTTCAGCTTGCCGAAACGGCTCGTGTCGCTGAAATCGACGGGCCGGTGACTGATGAGAATCAGGTCGGCGTCCGGCTCCGTGTTCGACAGCGTTTCGGTCAGCATGTCGGCCAGGCAATCGACGTGCGTCATTCGCAAAACGGCGAGACGGTCGAGGATTTGGTCGAGCAGCGCCGTGTTCGACGGCCCGTGATAAATTTCGGAACTTTCCTGGAACGCGCCGAAGGTCAGATTGCAGCCGCCGCGCCGGATGATGTCCGAGGCCAGCGTCGCGGCGAAACTGACGGCCAGTTCGACGTCGTCCGCGAACTGCGCCGACTGGTCCGGCGGGCAGTACAAATCGAGCAAAATCGCCGCGTCATGATTCTGGTGCTGTTCGTACTGTTTGACGACGAGTTGGTCGTGCCGGGCCGAAGCCCGCCAGTGAATCCAGCGTTTCGTGTCCCCGTGCTGCCAGTTGCGCACGCCGAGAAATTCGCCTGTCACACGGCTCGAACGATGACGCCGGTGCAGCATGGTTTCCGACGCGTCGTGCTGACGCGTCATCCAACCGGCGGCCAGCGTCCCGATTTTCGGCAAAACGATCATCTCGTTTTCGACGGCCAGTACGACCGAACTTCGAAAAAAGCCGCACGGGAAGCGCGTCGAAAGCGTCACCTTGCCGAAACGGTAACGTCCGCGCTCGGGCAGGCGACCGACGTAGCTCTTGCGTTTGCTGTCATTCGAGCGGACGTAATCGAAGTACGCCGCCGGCTTGTGGTGCGGCTGGCGACCGCCCGTGCCCGATTCGACGACTTCGATGTCGTCTTCGACGATGACGCCCCAGGCGGAAATTTTGTTCCGCGGATTCACCAGTTCCAGTTGTGTGACGAAGGTGTCCCCCGCGTGAATGCGGGACGGCACGCTGCGTTTGACGGCCAGCTTCCGCAGGATGCGACGGCTGAGCCACAAGCTGATGAACAGCGGGCAGACCAGTAGCGAGGTGAACAGCATCGTGGCGTTAACCTGCTTGAGCAGCGCGGCGAAAAACGCGCACCCGATGGCCAGCGAGTACCAGGTGCCCTCGCGGCAGAAGAACGTCCTAACTTTCGGGGACACGCGTTTCACGGATTTTGAACCTTTCAGCACTTGGGAAATTTCACCACGAAGTTCACGAAGAAACACGAAGCGGTTTTGTACGGCAGCACCATGAACCGCGATTTCAATGGCAGCCCGGAGCGTAAGCGACGGGTTAAACAACCATTTTTGTTACGTTTCAATTCTGTAAATTATGCCCCAAAAAATAGCACGGAAATGTCCGTGATATGTCAAACCCCGTCGCTTAAGCTCCGGGCTGGCAATTTTCGAAAGATGCGTTTTTTTGTTTTAGTA
>JAVBQX010000091.1:0-3589 GCA_031548645.1 Thermoguttaceae bacterium | reverse complement strand
CCGCTCCGACGATATGTTCATCATCCGCGGCGTCAACGTGTTCCCGGGCCAGATCGAATCGGCGCTCCTTTCCGTCGAGGGAACCGTCCCGCACTACCAGATCATTCTCACCCGCGACCAGGGGCTCGACCAGGTCGAAGTCCGCGTCGAACTGACCAGCGACCGTTTCGGCGATACGATCAGCTCGCTCGAAAACCTGCGGCGGGAAATCGCCCGCAAGATCGAATCGACCGTCGGAATCCGGGCCCAGGTGCGACTCGTCGAACCGCAGTCGATTCCGCGCAGCGAAGGCAAGGCGAAACGCGTCAGCGACCTGCGCGAAATGTAAAGGTTATCGCAAGAATCAGAGCCCGAAAGGGCGACCAGATTTTCCAAACCTTGTACGTCCTGCGTTTGTCAATCTTAAAGCGGCGTCAACAAAGGGGGGATGATGCCCTCAATTTGATTTTGTCATGATTGTCCTGAATATTGTGCTGGCGATTAAATTTAAACACATCCGATGGATCGCTTGCTTCGCCAACGGCGAAAAACATCGTTTTTTGCGTAACTTCCCTGTATTGGCGTAGCAAGCAGCGCCGGTAGCGAGGTGCATTTTTTATCGCCTCCATAATACTTTGATGACAGGATTGTCATTTGTCTTCCGCAACCGTGACGTTTCGGAACATGAACGGGTTGTTGCTGATGATCCAGGGCTTGCCGCTTTTGACGGACATGTTCCTGATTTCGACTTTTTCGGTGATCACATACGGATATTTTTCGACGTAATCTTCGCTCGTGTAGGCGTTATTGAAAGGGGCGAAAATCTTCGGTCCCTTGTAGTTGTTCACCGGGTTGGCGTCGTTGACGACCAGTCCGTCAATCGTGATCTTTTTCGGCATGTGGCACACGTACCCGAAATCGTGTTGACCGGAGTAGCTGCCGTTGATCAGGACGGCGTCGGCCTTTGCGCCGTTTCGGGGAAGGTATTCGCAGTTGCGGATGACGATTTCGCCATCAAAGGTGCTACCGTAGTCGCTGCGCAAATTGATGAAATACGCGCCGCACACCTTCGTGTTTTCGACGAGAAATACGCCGCTGCCGATGAGATTGATCCCCTGGTGACCGAGAACGGAATTCCTGATCGTCGCGTTGGCCACGCCCATGTGTGCGTCGAATCGCGAGAATTCCACCGCATCGAACGTGATATTCTTGGTGTAGTTCGAGCCGAATATCCCCCACAACTTCGTATCATGGATATCATTGAGCTGTTTGCAGTTTTTGAACGTCACGTTGGTCGACCGGGTCACCGTGATGTCATAAGTTCCCATCGAAACCGGCGAACCGGCGCTGCCGATGGTCGTGTGGGTCGTATGACCCGACAACATGCAGTTTTGCACTGTGACCCGGTTGCAATTCGAAATCGACAGGAAGCCGTAATACGGCGCACTGTGGGCAAATTCGTCCTTGACCGCGTGAGTGACGCCGTCGACCACCGTGTTGGAACGCGTAACACTGATTCCCCGGGCATAGTATCGGTATGGCGGTTCGGCCTGGTTGGCGATGGTCGTGAAATGCCCGCCGCGAACGATCAGCGTTTCGCCATCGACCGGGTAGGCCGTCATCGAAGTGATATTCTCAAAATCCCAGATGATGGGAGTTTTTTCATCCACATGGCCGTTTTGATCGACGACGAACACGTCCGTCTGGGACGCGCCGCTGTTTTGATTCAATCCATAGCGGATGTAGCGCTTCGTCGTATTGTCGGTGACCGCGATGAAGGAAGCCCGCGGAAACGACAAATCCAGCTTCGCCTGATTTTTCGCGAGCGTTTTCACGGTCGTCACCTGCGTTGAAGGAAGCCGGGACGAGACGTGGAAGATATGGCTGTTGCGGTTTTCGACGTTCGTATCGTCGATGAGAAATTTGGCGTCGCCCCAGTCGGTGTCGGTCCGGATTTGGGCGGTTTTGTTCGCCCCGCCGATATAATAGGTCGCGCCCGCGTCGGCGCGGACTTTCAGCCCGGCCTCATTCGCTGCGTCATGAGCCTTGATGATGGCGTCGAAATCGTCGGTGACGCCGTCGCCGACGGCACCGTATTCGCTGTAACGGATGACGTCTTTCGATCCCAGCTCCGCAAACGCGGATTGAACGAACGAAAAAACGGACAGTGCAATAACAAGGAAAGCTGCTGATGTCTTCATTTTTTTAATATTTTGGAGGGTGGTGTTGGCGGGTAAGAAATCATGGAGGCGAACTCACTTCCCATTATGAACTTTTTGCCTGCAAATAAAAAGACCCTAAAAACGAAAAAACAGGTGGAAAACCGTTTGTGTCCAATCGGATGATTTCGCCATGTCTTCCCATTGGTGTCCGAATTTGTTATGATTGTGTGTTCGTAGTGGTTTGCACAATAGTGTCATTGAGTAGCGTAGAGGAGAATTCGCGATGGTCATGAAGAAGTTCATCAACGATCCGCAGGACTTAACCCCGGAGTTGCTGGAAGGTTACACGCTTGCGTATCCCGGTAAAATCAAGCTCGTATCCGGCAAAATCGTCATGCGTGCGAAACCGAAATCCAAAGACAAGGTGGCCGTCGTCACGCTGGGCGGTTCGGGGCACGAACCGGCCCTGAGCGGTTACGTCGGGGAGGGGATGCTCGACGCGTCGGTCGTCGGCGATATTTTCGCCGCACCGGGAGCGCCGAAAGTGCTCGAAGCGTTGCGGCTGCTGAAAGACCACAAGGGTATCCTGCTGGTCATTCTCAATCATGCCGGCGACGTGATGAACGGCAATATGGCCTTGGAAATGGCGAAAAAAGAGGGCATCAACGTCAAGAGCGTGCTGACTTACGACGACATCGCCCCCGGTGCGAACGCCCCCATCGACGACCGGCGCGGGTTGGGCGGATGCGTCCCGCTGATCAAAATCGCCGGGGCGGCCGCCGAAGCGGGGCTCGGTCTGGATGAGGTTCTTGCAGTCGCCGAACGTTTCGGCAAACGGATCGCGACTTTGGCCGTGACCATGAAAACGGCGACGCACCCGCAATCGGGCGATTACATTTCGACGCTGCCCGACGACCAGATGGAAATCGGCATGGGCCAGCACGGCGAAGGCGGCGGGACGGGTCCGCAACCGATCGCGACCGCCGATGCGACCGCCGAAACGATGGTTAAAAAACTTGCCGCCGCGGTCGGGGCCAAGTCGGGCGAAAAGGTCATGCTGCTCGTCAACGGCTCGGGCGCGACCACGCTCATGGAAATGTACATCGTTTTTCGCAAGGCCTATCGCGTGCTCGAAGAAATGGGCGTCCAGGTTGTCGGCAGCCGTTGTGAGGAAATTCTCACCGTGCAGGAATCGGGCGGTTTCCAGATGATCATGGCAGTGCTCGACGACGAACTGCGAAAATATTACGACGCCCCCGCCGACGCCCCGTACTGGGTCGTGCGGTAAAAGTATGGAGTTATTGTTCGGCTCCCAACTCTCCCCTAATACGACAGCGCAATGAGGTAGGGCGGTCTCGCCGAGACCGCCGCCGGAATTGCGAGTGAAATCGGATCAAAGGCATCGTTGGTTTTTTGGTGACATGTGACATTCGGATCGAATGGCTTCA
>JAVBQX010000331.1:0-6773 GCA_031548645.1 Thermoguttaceae bacterium | reverse complement strand
GTCAATCTCGCAGGGGTGAACGCCGAGATGACCGCGATCATCGGGGCGCTGGTTTTCCTCCTGGTCAAATTCGGCGTCGGGGCCGTCATCCAGTCGTTCACCGTCCATCGCGGGCTGATTCACAGCATCCCGTTCGGCATTTTGTGCGGCGAAATCCTCTTCCTGACCTCGGGCGGCGACATGTCGTCGCGCGTTCTCAAGGCGGCGGGACTTTCGCTCGGCTTTTTCTCGCACCTGCTGCTCGATGAAATTT
This sequence comes from Thermoguttaceae bacterium, assembly GCA_031548645.1. GTDB lineage: Bacteria > Planctomycetota > Planctomycetia > Pirellulales > Thermoguttaceae > WRMR01. Next base: position 6,520 of record JAVBQX010000331.1, on the reverse strand, counting down.
ACAGCGTCCAGGTCACGCAGGGCAAACTCAGCACGAAGAAATCGTTCGGCACCGCGCTCAAGTTCGGGCTGCGCAGGAACATGAAACTGACGGCCGTGTTGTATTTCCTGCTGTTCACCGCGACCTATCTCTCGTTCAATCAGCCGGACCTCGTCGGGCAGAGCCTCGACCGGACGCTCGACCAGGTGGCCGGGCTGACCATACGCGGGACGCAGCATTTTGAAGAGGTGTCGCGAAACGCGCAGCAGAAACTCCGGGATAACACGAATTTCGGTCGCGTCGCCGGCATCACGCAGTCGGGCGAAACTGACTCGCCGAATCAAACGCTGCTCGCCCAGGGCGGCGGTTATTCGTCGGAAACAAGCACATCGCGACCGCGACAATACGCCATGCCGACATTCGCGTCACTGCCGGACGACACGGCCCTGTCTGCGCCATTTCCCGCGCAGGCGTCGACTCCTGTGCCGGCACCGATCCCGGCAAATGCTCCCGCGGTTGTTCCCGTCCCCGTTCCCGCATTGGCACCCGTCGGACAGCCTGCGGGTGGCACGGCCATTGCGTCCGCGCCGGCGGTACGGGGGCCGGTTCCGCGCCCCTTGTTATGGGGAGAAACGCCGTCGTCCGGCGCGACCACGCCCCAGATCGCCGCGGCCCATTCGATCCCCCCGACCGGAACGCCCGTGCAGCGACCGCTTTTGGTCAACGAAATCGCCCCGCCGTCACCTAAGGCCGCATACCAGCTCCCCCCCGCCGCGCCGATTCCGTGACGAATAGGGGTGCGTGAAAAGGTAGGGCGGTCTCGCCGAGACCGCCGCTATCAGAGCCGCGAAGGTCACTGAGCGGTCGAATCGGAAAACCGCTCCATTACTGTCGCGGCTCTGATTTTTATCCCTCGTTTACGCTTCGGGCTCTGATTGCGGCATGACCACCTTATCTTGCATTTGCGGATGGTTGCCCGATGAGCGCTCCTTCATTTTGGTATGGTACATGAGAAACGCCATCTTTATCGGCACAGGTCAGCCTGGCCCGCAAGTAAGCGGGATCAACCATTTCCGAAACGGAATACGCCAAACCGCCAAAATTTCCGACACTCATGCCCTTGGCGTGTTCGCTGCCCATTCCGTCTTCGGAAACGTTGATTCCTTCGCAGGCTTTTTCGAAGGGGATTTCCTGTGTCGGATCCATCCAGTAGACGGGCGTTTTGCGTTCGACGACGGCATACGTGTCCCACAATCCGTCCGATACGTCAGCGAAGGTCTTTTTCGCATTCGGTTGATCGAACAGACATTCCTTGCCGACGACCACGCTGTAGGAGGTCATGCCGGTCATGTCGCCTTCGGACGAGGGGCACTGGTAAACGCGAGGCACGCGGTCGTGAAACTGCTTGTTGTGCTCGCTGTCCCACGGTTCGTCGAGCCGGATTTGCTCGTAGAGGGACATTTCCTCAATGTACGGCAAAAGCAGCACGCGCCAACTGTGCAGCGGTTTTCCGTCCTCGTCGGCGATCATCACCGGTGGGAGGCACTTGTTGACGTCGTGATAATTGTGCAGGGCCAAAATGATCTGTTCGATGTTGTTCTCGCACTGTGCCCGGTTCGCGGCTTCGCGGGCGGCGACTGTCGCGGGAATGGCGAAGTTGACGATGATCGCCAATCGCCGTTCCAAAAACTCCCGGTCGACCACCAATTGCAAGCAATCTTCCTTGACTTTGGGAAGAAAATCTTTCACGTTTTCCAGAGCCGTGATGCGCGTTTCAGATTCTTGAGCGTTTTCATCCGGCACGCGATATTTCATTGCAGAATCCAACCCTGTGTCGATGGTCTCCACGGTCGTGTCGTACAGCTTTTGCGCCGCCTCGGGCGAGGCCGACTGGATCGTCAGGGCGAAAATCTGTTTCACCGGGTCCAGCCCGATGGCGGTCCACTTGATGCCGTCGGTCAGCGTTTTGCCGCCGAATTTATCCGCCGGGGGCGGCGCCATGGCCAGCCCCATCGTCGCCAGCCCGCGGATTGAGGAATCGGGCGCGAACACGGCCTGGATCGGCGCTCCCTTGACGCGTTCCAGCCCGGCGAGGATCGCGGGATTCGCTTCCGGCTTCACGGCATCGAACATGCGTTGCAGCCTCGCCTTGTCGGAAGGATTGTCCATGTCGAGCCCCCCGGACGGCGGGCTGAGAATCAACATGCCGTCGCGTTTTTCGATGTGAAACCGTTCGACGATTCCTGGCACGAACTCTTTCAAAATTGTGAGAAAATCGTCCGGCGAACCGTTCTCGCCGAAGGTCGCAACGATCCGCACCGGTGACATGGCCATCGTCCGCGAATTGGCCAGGACATATATTTCCTTCAGGTCGGTTATCATCAACGGAGTGAGAATAAGCTTGGCCTGCGCCACGGATACATCAAGCTGCCGGAAATACGCGGTCCGGATTTCGTCCAGGTTGATTTTCGCCTCCGCCAATTTTTCCGCCAGGTTTTTGTCTTCCTTGATCTTCGCGAACAGGTCGGTCACGAGCTGCTTCCAGTTTTCGACGGTTTTGTCGATGTCGACGGCCTTCACGTCGATGTAGGTGAACTCGAACGTGTTTTTGTTGATCAGCGATTCGACCGGCTTGAGCACCTTTTGCACGTACTCGCTGGGCGCCGCCTGCGTCTCCTGGGCCACGGCCCGCGAACAGGCCGCCCCGAATCCCAAAACCGCGACCGCCAGAATCGCCGCGACCGTCCGCCGTTTAACGCACGTTTTCATCGTGTTTTCCCCTTCAAGGATGTATATTTTTCTGTTTCGTCCAACGCGTGCAAACTTATCCTAGCGTTTCGGCAGGTGGATTTCAAGGGGCGTGACAGGAAGGTGGGTAGCCGATCTCCGAGCGGCTACCTTGTTGCTATTTTCTCGCCGGGCAAGCCCGGCGGCTAAGAACTCCACACTTCATCGCACGGCTTTGTCGGAGATGTCCGAGCGGCACCAGGCCCCGTCCCAGCGGATTTCATCGACGGCCCCGTAGGCCGCTTTTTTCGCGTCGGCGATGGTGTCGCCCATTGCGGTGACGCCGAGCACGCGACCGCCGGCGGTGAGCACGTCACCGTTTTCGGCAAGCTGCGTGCCGGCATGAAAGACCTTGACGTTTTCATGATTTGCCGCCGCGTCGAGGCCGGAAATGACGCGGCCTTTTTCGTAAGCGCCGGGATAGCCCTCCGAGGCCATGACGACGCAAACGGCCGGTCGCGGGTCCCAGCGGAGCGAATCGAGATGATAGAGCCGCCCCTCGACGGTCAGTTCGAGCACGTCGAGCAGGTCGGTCTGCAAACGCATGAGCAGCGGCTGGCATTCCGGATCGCCGAAGCGCGCGTTGTATTCGAGCACCTTCGGGCCCTGCGCGGTCATCATGAGCCCGGCGTAAAGGACGCCCTTGAACGGCGTGCCGTTGCGGTTGAGCGCGTGCACGGTCGGCACGAGCACGTGTTCCTCGATCCAGTGCAGCTTGCGGTCGTCGACGAGAAAGGCCGGGCAATAGGCGCCCATGCCGCCGGTGTTCGGGCCCTTGTCGCCGTCGCAGGCGGCCTTGTGATCCTGCGCCGGTTGCAGCGTGACGATCGTTTGTCCGTCGGTGATGGCCAGCACGCTCGCCTCCTGGCCGTGCAGGCGTTCCTCAATCATGATGCGGTCGCCCGCGTCGCCGAATTCCCGCTCGCGAGCGATCCGGTTGACCGCCGATACGGCCTCGTCCCGCGTGTCGCAGACGATGACGCCCTTGCCGGCGGCGAGACCGTCCGCCTTGACGACGAGCGGCATCTCGGGCCCGCAGCGCAGATACTCGACGGCCGCGTCGCCCTGGTAAAAAACCTTGTGGGTCGCGGTCGGCACGTTGCCCTTGTGCAGGATTTCCTTGCAGAAAACCTTGCTCCCTTCGAGTTGGGCCGCCGCCTTGTTCGGGCCGAAAACCCGCAGTTTTTCCGCTTCGAAAGCATCGACGATCCCTTGGACCAGCGGCGCTTCCGGCCCCACGACGGTCAGGCCGACATGATTGTCCTTCGCGAAGCGGATCAATGCCGGAAAGTCCGTTTCCGCGATCGGCACGTTTTCCGCGTCGAGGGCCGTCCCGGCGTTCCCCGGCGCGACGAACACGCGGTCGACCCGCGAACTTTGTTTCAGTTTCCAGGCCAGGGCGTGTTCCCGCCCGCCGCTTCCGATGATGAGAATATTCATTTGTGAGTTAGGGATTAGAGGTTAGGGGATAGGGATTGGAAATCATTTCAATGAGCCGGGGATGAAGCGTAGCGCAATCCCCGGACGGGCACAATCTTTCAAAAATTTTATTGTTTCATCTTCTTTTCAAGTTCTTCGACTTTTCTGGCCGTTTCGGAGGCGATGAACATCACGCGACCGAGTGAATTGACCAAATAATATTGGATCAATCCGGAAATGAGGATGCCAAAAATCGGCGATAGATTCCAAAAGTTAAAAGTCACCTCGTCGGCTTGCAGTTTTGTCACCATCAAACCGCAACAAATCGCAATCAGTATCAGGAGAACTTTTGAGAAAAAAACAACCACAACCGCGCGAAAGGCAAGGTTCGAAATCGGATCAAGAGGCTGCGCATCGTCTCCCTGAATCCAGTTCCGTTTTTTCGGTCCCAATTCCTGCTGTTCGTTCGGTTCATTTGACATGGAAAACTCCCGGTATGTGAGGATTGTTCAAAGTATTTTTTTCGCCCCGGAGGGGCAATGTGTATTAGCCCAGGGCAACGCCCTGGGAAATGTGTTCCGGTCTCAACACCGCGCCCTGAAAGGGCAATGGAAAAATGACGCGGGGGATTGGCACTGCCCTTTCAGGGCGTTTATATATCTCGGTTTTGCACCCAGGGCGTCGCTGCGCTTTGCCCTGGGCTAATACACATTGCCCCTTTGGGGCGACGAACCACTCTTTTCGTTATTCTTCCGCCTTCGGCAATGATTTGACGTCGAACATGACCATGCGGCGGTCGCGCCAGAAATCCTCGTGCGATTTCAGGAACTGGAGCAGCTTCGTCGAGGCAAGGAACTCATTGTACGCTTTGTGGTCCTTGAAGACAAGGACGCAACGGACCTGGTAATCGCTTTCGGGATGGGTCGGCGGGATCACGGTTTCGTCGTGCGGGCCGGCCTGGCGGATCGTGTCGGTCGTGTAAAAGAAGCGGATTCCCGGCGTTTGCGAAAGTTCCTGGTGACACATCTCCTGCATTTCGTTGCATGTGGAAACCGTCGGATTCGTCAGCGAAAAATCAATCGCCACGGCGGGCAGTTCGACCATCGGGGCCAGGGCGAGCGTTCCGGACAGGAGCCAGAATTTCGCCGTTGAGAAATAAATGATGATGCCGGTCACGTCGACGAAGGTCGCCACGAACGGGCTGGAGGCCACCGCCGGGTCGACGCCGATCCGCTTGAAACCGAGCGGGAGCAGCGAGCCGACGATGGTGCCCGTCAGGCAGATCAGCGCGACCGACTGCGCGATGGTGATGCCGAGCAGCCAGCGGTCGGCCAGTCCCGTGACCGATTCCGGCGTCAGCACCGCGCGGATAAAACCGATCGCCCCGATGGAAAGGCCGAGCGCGAGCCCCATCAAAATTTCATGACGCATGACGCGGGACCAATCGCGAAGCTTGACCTCGCCGAGTGCGAGCGAACGCGTGATGAGCGTCGCGGCCTGCGAGCCGCTGTTGCCGCCGGTCGAAATGCAGAGCGGGATGAACATGGCCAGCACGACCAGTTGCGACAGTTCGGCCTCGAAATAAGCCAGCGCGCTGAAGGTGAACAGCTCCGCGATGAAAAGGCACGCGAGCCAGACGACTCGCTTGTGCCAGATCGTGAAAAACGGCGTTTCGAGATACGCCTCCTCCATCGGCTGGACGGCCCCCATCTGGTGGACGTGCTTGGTGACCAGTTCGCGGTTCAGGTCGATCACGTCGTCGTAGGTGATGATCCCGAGCATGTGGTGCTCTTCGTCGACGACCGGCACGGCGAGAAAATCGAATTTCGCGATCGCGTGGGCCGCCTCGCGACTGCTCTCGAAGGCTTCGACGGTGATCAGGTCGCGCTGCATCAGGTCGTGAATGACCGTTTCCTCGCGGGCGACCGACGCGAGCAACTGCTTGGCCGAAACCAGCCCGACGAGATGTTCCCCTTCGTCGAGCACGTAGAGATAGTAGACGGTTTCCTTCGTGTGGAGCTGCCGCCCGATCTCGCGAATCGCTTCGCCGACGGTCATCGTTTCGCTCAGCCGGACGAAATCGGAGGTCATCACCGAACCGCAGGTGCCCTCGGGATAGGCCCGCAGGCGGCTGATGTCGCGCCGGTCCTCGGCGGGCAGCAGGGCCATGATTTCGTTGTTCGTCGGCTGGTCGAGTTCGTTGAGAATGTCGACCCGGTCGTCCGCGGGCAGGTCGGCGACGAGCGTCGCGATTTCGTCGCGCGGCGCGGTTTCGAGAATTTCGAGCTGCTTGTCCTCACCGAGGAAGCTGTAAATTTCGACCCGTTGCGGCAGG
>JAVBQX010000116.1:0-13151 GCA_031548645.1 Thermoguttaceae bacterium | reverse complement strand
GATCGTCGGGAGTATCTCGGGCATCACTTTTTCCTGTCAAGAAGATGTTGTGTCATGCCCACCATCGACTTGTACACGATGCTGTCGCTCTTGAAAATGTCGAGCGCGTCGCAGGCCGCCTTGACCTTTTCGTAGGCCTGGTTCCGGCTGGCTTCGACGCCGAGAAAGGTCGGGAAGGTCAGCTTGCCTTGCGATTTGTCTTTGCGCACGCGCTTGCCGGTCGTCTCCTCGTCGCCGACCCAGTCGAGCAGGTCGTCGGTGATCTGGAAGGCCAGCCCGTAATTGTGGCCGTATTCCTCCAGTTTTTCGTATTGCAGGTTCGAGGCCCCGCCGATGAGCGCCCCCATGCGAAGCCCGGCCAGGATCATGCTGCCGGTTTTGCGCTGGTGAATCGATTCGAGGAATTCCAGCGACGGGGAGCCGCTTTCCTTCCAGGCCATGTCGTCCGCCTGGCCGCCGACCAATTCGCACGGGCCACAGGCTTCGGCCAACACGGCGACGCAGCGCCCGGCCGTGTGTTTGGGGAACACGAATTTGCTCAAGACTTCATACGCGTAACACTGCAACGCGTCGCCCGCGAGAATCGCGCTTGATTCGTCGTATTTGATGTGACAGGTCAACTGCCCGCGTCGCAAGTCGTCGTTGTCCAGCGCCGGCAGATCGTCGTGAATCAGCGAATAGGTGTGAATCATCTCAATCGCGCAGGCCGCCGGAATGGCGTGCGAACGGGCACTGCCGCAAATTTCGCAGGCCAGCAGCGTCAAAATCGGCCGGAAGCGTTTTCCGGGTGACAGGAGACTGTAGCGCATCGGGTCGGCCAGATATTTCGGACAGCGCGAACCGAAACTGGTGTATTCGTCCAGCTTCGCGTTGATTTCGCTCCGTAATGTTTCGAGATAATCCAATATCTCCTGCTGTTCCCGGTCGGAGAATATCACCATGCTGATCGCCTTTGTTTTGTATTGTGCTGTCAGTCAACACGGCAACATTGGTAAGTTGCAGTGCAGCAACTATTTTACGTTAATTTCAGTCAAAATCAAAGGGTATGTCGTCCGATTCGTCCAAGTCATTCTCCCGCACAGCCTTGCGGACGCGTTTTTTGCGTGCGACCGGCGTTTTTTCATCGGCGGCGGGAGCGGGCCCGGCTTCCGTGCCGCGACGCTGTCCCGGCAGGGCCGCGTCGGTCAAAAATTGATTTTCGACGGCGATTTCCGTCTCAAACCCGCCGTCCTGGCGAACGTTTTTCAATATTTCGATGCGCCGCTCGGCGTTTTGCAGCGTTGCGTGGCAGTGCCGCAGCAGGCGGATGCCTTTTTCGTAATCCTGCAGCGACGCCTCAAGCCCCGACTGCCCGGCTTCGAGCGAACGCACGATCCGTTCCAGTTGCGCGAGGGCGTCTTCAAACGAAATGCCGTCGATCTCGCGCTCGTCGGTCGAACGGGGCTCCTGACGTGACATTGAAATTCTCCCGTGGGGTTGAAGGTGCGGCAGTCACGCCGCGATCGCCGCAATGCGCCGAACAAGTTCGGCGGCTAAGAATTCTGCATTCATCATTCTGCACTCTGCATTTCCTTGTCCCTCGCTTACGCTTCGGGCTCCGGTTACATTGGTCAAATCGTTCACTTCACGTCGACAACTTTGACGGAAATCATCTTGTCGCCCTGTTTGACGGCGTCGACGACGTCCTGGCCTTCGATGACGCGGCCGAAGACGGTATGCTTTCCGTCGAGCCACGGCGTTTCGACGTGCGTGATGAAAAATTGCGAGCCGTTCGTGTCCGGGCCGGCGTTGGCCATCGAAAGCACGCCGGGGCCGTCGTGTTTCAGGTCGGGGTGAAATTCATCCTCGAACTCATAACCAGGCCCGCCCGTCCCGGTGCCTTTGGGGCATCCGGCCTGGATCATGAAATCCTTGATAACGCGGTGAAAGGTCAGGCCGTCGTAAAACCCGGAGTTGGCCAGGTCTTCAAAATTCTTGACCGTGACCGGTGTTTTATCGGCGTAAAGTTCCAGCTTGATGGTCCCCCTCGGGGTTTCAATGGCGGCGATTTTCATGGTGTGTTTCCTGTGGGGTTATTAATAAATGAATTTGTCCCTCGCTTACGCTTCGGGCTCCGGTAAAGGTAGGGCGGTCACGCCGTGACCGCCGCTGGATTTTGTTAACGTTGGTTTTCGGCGGTCTCGGCGAGACCGCCCTACCTTGCGTCGAACAAGTTCGGCGGCTAAGAATTGATTTCACGAATTCCCGGCGAGTTTCGCCAGTTCCTCCGCCGTGGCGTCGACCGTGTAGCGAATCTGCTTCTCCGTGTGGGCCGAGGTGATGAAGAAACGCAAACGTGCGGCTTTTTCCTCGACGGCGGGATGCACGATCGGCTGTACGTTGATTCCGCGGCCGAACAGGCCTTTCGACAGCATCAAACTCTGCACCGAATTGCCGATGATGACCGGAATGACCGCCGAATCCTTGCTCAGGCCCGTGTCGAGTCCGCGTTCCTTGGCCAGTTTCAGGAACAGTTCGCAATTCTTTCGCAAGCGGTCGACCCGTTGCGGTTCTTTCTCCAATAACTTAAGCGCCGCGAGAGCCGCCGCCGTATTGGCCGGCGAGATGCCCACGCTGAACACGAAGCCCGGCGCGGTGAACTTGAGGTATTCGACCAGCGCTTTCGAGCCGGAAATGTAGCCGCCGCAACTGGCGAAGGTCTTGCTCAACGTACACATCCAGACGTCCACGTCGGCGCGGTTGACGCCAAAATGCTCGCCGATGCCGCGGCCCGTTTTGCCCAACACGCCGAGCGAGTGGGCCTCGTCGACCATGAGCAGGCATTTGTGCTGCTTCTTGATTTCGACCAAACGGGCCAGGTCGGGGTAATCGCCGTCCATGCTGTAAACGCCCTCGACGGCGATGAGCACCCGGCGATACTGGTCGCGGTGCTTTTTGAGAATCCAGTCGGCGGCGTCGAGGTCGTTGTGCGGGAAGGGCCGCCGCCGCGCCCCGCTGAGCAACGCGCCCTGCACGATGCTGTTGTGCGAAAGCGCGTCCATGAGAATCAGGTCGTCCTCGTTGAGCAGGTGCCCGATCACCGATTCGTTCGTCGAATGCCCGCCGACCATGACGATCGTGTCTTCGGTCCCCAAAAATTTCGAGATTTCGCGTTCCAGTTCGCGGTGGATCGGCTTTTCGCCCGACACGAGCCGGCTGGCCGAAACGCTCGTCCCGTATTTCGCACAGGCGTCCTGCGCCGCTTTCGTCACCGCGGGGTCGCCCGACATGTTGACGTAATTGTAGCTTGAAAAGTTGATGTACTCCTTGCCGCCGATGATCGTCCGATCGTTTGTCACCGATTCGTGTTCATCGAAAAAGCGGTTCAGCCCGAGCGAACTGGCCAGGTCGAGCCGCTCGCGCAGGGCCTTGTATTCCGGGAAACGGTCGATTTCGTACCATTCCTCCGGCACGTCGCCCGATTCGGGCAGCAGGGATTTCGCGGACGCGGGTTTCGTCGCGCCGCCGAGATATTTCTGCACCGCCTCGACGACTTCCTGCGCCGTGTAAAGCGTCGGCAGCACCGACTCGGGAAACTGTCCGCCGAAGCGGTCTTCGAGCGAGGCCAGAATTTCCATCCGCTCCAGCGAGTCGAGCCCCAGTTCGGTGATGTCCGTTTCGAGCGTGATGCCCTGGGCCCGTTCGCGTCCGACCTTCCGCACTTCCTCCAGCACGGCGTCCTTCGTTTCCTCGAACGAAAGCGAAAAGACGCGGGTCTGCTGCGCGGTCGCGTCCGCCTCGGGGGCCGCGGCCAGTTTTTCGCGTTCCTTCGCCTTGGCCTCGCGACGGCGCTGCTTGAGACGCTCGGCCGTCTGGCGATCGCCGGGCACGCCCAGCTTGAGCGTTTCCGACCTGTCGAGAAAATCCTTCTTCGCCAGCGGCGAGCCGGGCGCGGCCCACTGGTCGAAGGTTTTGAGCGTCCCGGCGATGTAATCCTCGCGGCAGCGATGCCGCTGCACCTTGCCGCTGGAGGTTTTCGGGACGCTGCCGGCCTTGATCAGCACGATGGCGTCCGGCGCGATCTCGTGCTCGACGGCGACCGCCTTGCGAATCGCGGCGAACAGGTCGGCGACGGCCTGCGGTTCGTGGACGAAGGTGCGTTCGACTTCCTGCACGATGACGAGGCGTTCCGAATGCCCGTCGTCGACCATGAAGGCCCCGCCGCTGTTGACCCGCAGGTCGGGATGCACCTTCTGCACGGTCGATTCGATGTCCTGAGGATACACGTTGACGCCGTGGATGATGATCAGGTCCTTGATGCGTCCGGTCACGAAAATCTCGCCGTCCTTGACGAACCCCAAGTCGCCGGTGCGCATGAACGGCCCTTCGCCGGTGTCCTTGATCGTCGCGCGGAAGGTCAGTTCCGTCGCGTCGGGAGCGTCCCAGTAGCCTTGCGCGATGCTCGGCCCGCGAACCCAGATTTCGCCGACCGTTCCTTCCGGGCATTCGAGTTCCGTTTCCGGGTTGACGATCGCCGTCCGCTGGTCGATCAAATTCTGGCCGCTCGAAACGAGCCAGCGCGTTTTCGCCGCGTCATCGGCGGTTTCCTTCGCGATGCCGTTGGCCAGCGCGTCGGCGTCGACCGGCATGATGACCGGCTTCTGGCCCAGTTGTCCGCCGCTGACGATGAGCGTCGCTTCGGCCAGCCCGAAACAGGGATAAAACGATTCGTAGCGAAAGCCGCAACGCTCGAATTTTCGCGCGAACAGGTCGAGCGTTTCCGCCTGCACGGGCTCGGCCCCGTTGAAGGCGACCTTCCAGCAACTCAAATCCAGGCCGTCGATCTGTTCTTCGGTGATCTGGCGCGTGCAAAGGTCGAACGCGAAATTCGGTCCGCCGCTGGTCGTGCCGCGATATTTCGAAATCGCCGCGAGCCAGCGGATCGGCTTCTGCAAAAAGGCCAGCGGCGCCATGAGGATGTTCGGCCGGCCCCAATACACGGGCTGCAAAATCCCGCCGATGAGCCCCATGTCGTGATAACTCGGCAGCCAGAACACGCCCCTCGACGCCCGCGTGTGTTCGAAGGCGAGGCTGATCAGCCGCGAGTTGTGCAGCATGTTCCCGTGCGACAGCATGACGCCTTTCGGCGTACCGGTCGAGCCGGAGGTGTATTGCAGGAATGCGAGCGAGTGTTCCGAAATGTCGGGCATCTGCCAGGCGTCTTCAAGCGACTCCGGCATGTCGTTCGAGGCGTGCCAGGTCAGCTTGCTCAATTCAGGCGCTTCGTCGGCCAATATTCTGACGCGTTCGAGCACGTCGACGGTCGTCAATGCCGCGCTGGCTTCGGCGCTTTGCACGACGGCGCTGATGCGTTGCATGGAGCGGTTTCGCCGCGGCGGGTACACCGGCACGGCGACCGACCCGGCATAAAGGCAGCCGAAAAACGCCGCAATGAAATCAATCCCCGGCGGGTACAGCAAAAGCACCCGCTTGCCGGAAAGCTTCCGTTCCTGCAACCAGGCCCCGATGGCCCGTGCGCGGCGGTCGAGTTCAAAGTATGTCAGCGGAATCTCGTCCGATTCGCCGTTGGCAAGATACAAAAACGCGAGGTCGTCCCGCTGCGCATGGCAACGGTAGCGCAGCATTTCGACCAGATTGGCCGGGGAATAGATGGTGGAGGAAAAATATTCGTCTCGCACGTGCGTTGTTCTCCGATGGGCCGCGTTGATCGGATGGCCCGGGGTGTCTATTTTCGATTGAAGTTGTATTGGTCAAAAGTAAAAAATCGGCAAATTCTGCCTTACCGCAAATTTGACGGGTTTGGTCGAATTCGTTTGAGATTTTTCCGTGAAGTGGATATAATATAAAGAGAGGATACCCAAATTATCGTCACTGGCCGACAATTTGTTTTGGCTGTTTTGGGACAACCCGGCGGAACCGTGTCCGGTCGCCGGAGCATAACCTGTTTATTCTCCCAATTTTTCGCTGTTTATACAAGGGGGCGAACATGGCTATTCGGGTGATATGTAAGAATTGTGGCAGCAAAATCGAAGCAAAAGACGAGCTTCTGGGACAGGTTCGACACTGCCCCAAGTGCAAATCCGAAATACTCATCGTGCCGGAAAATAATACCGCACAGGAAACCAAACAGGTTCATGAGACGTCAAACATTGCGGAGAAAGCAACTTCTGTCGATTCCGCCCCGGCACATGACGATGAAATCGTGCCGCAACCCGGTGACGAAACCCCCGTGATGTACGATAATATGGAACGTCTGCCGACGCATGACCCGCCGACAAAACTTTCGCCGAATTTCCGGTATTTTATTTTTGCGCACGACCGCATGGTCGCCTCTTGGGAAATCAGCAAAGGCTGGCAGTACAACATGGGCAGCGGATTCGTAAGTGCCCGGCATAACAAAGACTTGCTTCCGAATTCGGGCACGTTCAAATTCGTCGAGATGGTCATTCACCAGCTTGAAACCGGCAAGCAACTGGCAGGCCTTCGCACCTTCGCGATCGGGGGTAAATGGGCTCTTCCGGCCATCGGGCGGGAGCCGGAGGAAATTCTCGCGAAAATTGATGGCAAAGCCGTCCTCTCAAAGCCGCAACGGCTGCAACTTCTTGCCTATATTCGCAAAAACTACATGCCCGACTTCCTGCAAAATGCGAAAGAAGTGTACGAATACCTGATTTGCGACTTTACCTCGGAAAGCGATGTTTTTGTAAACGAAAATCAGGAATAAGGTGATGCGCGAATGGATTGACATCCCCCGTCATTTCGACGTTCCTTCTTCCTTGCGCAAATTGTCGATGATGATTGAGGCCATATCGTCCGGGCGATCATCAGGCCGATTGGCGGTGGTTGTCACATCGTTGAAAAGCCGCTTGTATTCGAGCGTATCTCCCTGCATTTTGGCGACCCAGGCCAGTCCGGCGCGTCCGAATCGCACCAAGTCGGCGTTCGAAGTCGGCGGCAGGTTGGCAAGGTCCGAAAAATACGGCTTCGCCTGTTCCGGCATGCGGTTGCGGTAATAATACCAGGCGATTTGCTGGTTCGCCATGGGAGTCATCTGCTTGTCGCCCCAGGCGATGACACTCTCCCAAGCGCGGGGCGTTTGCAGCCGCGTGGCAAGAACCCACTGTTCATAAACGCTTTGCTGTTGCTCAATCTGTTCCAGCGACGATTCGTCGAGTCCGAGAAATTTTTCCGGCCGTTCCTGCTGCCCGCCGATGACCGCACCGACGCAAAACAATAAAAGTCCGGCGAGCAAAACCGGCCACAAACGCCGGCGTTTTTTCGCAAGTCCCGTTTCAAAGACCATGGTCGCCTGCAATTTGTCGGTCAGGGCGTTGAGCGACGAATCGACGACGTCGAGCGGAAGGGCCTCCCAATCGGCGAGCGTCTCGGAAATTTCCGTGTCTCGGAAGAATTTCGCGTGCAACTGCTTCATTTCAAGTTTGAGTTGCCGCACCGACTGGAAACGGTCGTTCGGCGATTTGGCCATCATGCGATGCACGATCCGGGCCAGCGCCGGCGGGATGTCGGGCCGGACCGTTTCGAGCATTTCCGCTTCCTTTTTGAGGTGTTGCAGCGCGACGCTCAGCGCCGTATCGCCCCGGAACGGCGGGTGACCGGCCAGCATGTGGTAACTGGTGATGCCGAGCGAATAAATGTCGCTACGATGGTCGAGCGGCTTACCCTCCGATTGTTCGGGGCTCATATAAAGCGGCGTGCCGAGCGTGACCCCGACTTTGGTCAATTGCAGTTCCGGGTCGCTCATGTCTTCGACCCGCGCAAGGCCGAAATCGGCGACCTTGACTTCGAGTTTGTCGCCGAGCAGGATGTTTTCCGGCTTGATGTCCCGGTGTACGATCCCGGCCTGCGACGCCGCTTCCAGCGCCGAAGACACCTGCCAGATCACACGGAAAACCTGCTTCGGCGTCATGGCGCCGTGATGCTGCAGGTATTGCGCCAAGTTGTTACCCTGCACGTACTCCTGCGCGATGTACCGCAAATTCTCCCGTTCGCCGACCTCGTAAATATGAACGATATTCGGATGCACAAGTCGGGCCGCCGCTTTCGCCTCGCGCAGAAAGCGTTTGACGTAGGTTTCGTCCGAGGTCAGTTCCGGTTTCAGGATTTTGAGGGCCACGCGGCGTCCCAGCGAACGCTGTTCAGCGAGATAAACATCGGCCATGGCGCCACTTCCGATTCGGCGAATGATGTGATAATCGCCGAACTCAGTGTTCGTCATGTCTCGCGATTCCTTCGGCGAGTTTTGTAGAAAATCGTACGGAGATGACATCTATTCTTCCTGAAAAATAAATAAACGGGGCGGGTTGGCTAAAAACATTGCCTGTCATTTGGGCAAAAAGCGCGAAATTTCACCTACTGTTATTAATAGTGATTATAGCCAAAAGGTATCGCTTTGCGACAAGAGAATTTTGTTTTTTTATGAATTGTGATACTAAATAATCAAAAACCGTTTCCGTACCCCAATGTTTTTCCAGAAAATAACGGCAACATCCAAAATCTCCAAACCTTTTCACCAGGCGGGGGAAGCATCTCCATAAGCCTGTCCGGGGACAATTCACGTTCGTTAATCGCCAGTCCGCCGGGCGGTTCAAGTTGCCACTGTTTGGCCGTCGGAATGTTGTCTGGCAACAACATGCCGGTCGTTTTGATGACAAGCCGTCCCGAAACCGGTTCCGTTATTTCCCAAATTCCACATTCGATCCGAGTGACGCAACCGCGATGATCGCCCAAATCACCGGAAAAATCAAGGTAAATAAGACGATGGTCGAAATTGCGACGGCAAACAAGAGGGACTTTATTGATTATGCCGCTTGACGGCCTGGTAAAATCGAAAATATTTCCGACCTGGAGAAGCGTTTCAATAGAGTTCTTGTCGGATATTTGCCATGACAGAAGGCGATCGCCTCCGCAATCGAGCAAAAAATCGACGTGAAACTCAAGTTCATTTACATGTTTTAACAGAACGTATCGCATAACCCGCCACAGTGGGAAAAATACATCGATATTACCGAACAAGCGGAATGGTTTATAGTGAGATAAAAAATGGTGTTGACAGTTTGAACAAGATTCGAGTATAGTTCGTATGTCACAATGAAATGTGGGGGGACGCGGAAAAATGCGTGTTTGACAAAATCTCTCGACATTTCGTCCGCAACACCCGCCGTTACGATGACTCGGGTATTATTGTGGTGGTTTCAAAAAGTCACACTTTCTTCCTATTTTACTCCATGTCCGTATCCAACGAAACCCATCGTCTTTCCGTTTCCACAACGTCCGACCCGCGGAGCAGGTTCGAACTTTCCGACGCACTGACGCGGTCGCTGGATTTTGAGAGAAAGGTTCACGAGTTCGAGCTTTCGCTGGCGACGCACGACACGACGCACGAAACGCCGCACACCCTTTTTTCCCCGATGCACTACGAGCCGGGTTACGCCTACCCGCTGATCATCTGGCTGCACGGAAAAAGCAGCGCCGCCGAGCGACAATTGATGAAAATCATGCCGATCGTGAGCATGAGGAATTACGTCGCCGTCGCCCCGCGCGGGCCGGAGTGCAACGCCGCGCCGATGTTGTCCGTGGCGGCCAAACGCATGTCGCTCAACGCCCCGAAGGAGAAAAACGAAGCCCCGTGTTACGGCTGGCCCGGCACGGAATCCGGCATCAACCTGGCGCAAAAACGGGTGTTCGACTGCCTGCGGATCGCCTCGGATAAATGCAACGTCTCAAAACGCCGCGTGTTCCTCGCCGGGTTCGACGACGGCGGAACGATGGCCTTTCGGCTCGCGACGCAATTTCCGCAATATTTCGCCGGCGTGGTCTCGCTGTGCGGTGCCTTCCCGCAGGGGAATATGCCGCTGGGCCGACTCGACGCCGTTCGGAATCTGCCCTGCCTGATGTGCGTCGGTCGCGAAAGTCCGGTGTTCCCGCCGAGCGAAGCGGCCCGCCAGATGACGCTGTTCCACACCGCGGGAATGTCCGTCACGGTCCGGCAATATCCCTGCCGCCAGGAACTTTCAACGCACATGCTCGAAGACGTCAACCGCTGGGTCATGGAACGCGTGTCGGCGACAAGGTAGGGCAGACAAAAAACAATTCCGGGCATCTTAGCCGCCGAACTTGTTCGGCGCGAAAGTGGATTGGTCGCGGCTCTGATTTTGTCCCTCGCTTACGCTTCGGGCTCTGGTTGCATATTTTCTCAATACGCGTTTTCGACCGACCGTTGCAGCACTTTGGCCAGTTCCGTCTTTTTCAGTTCGGTTTTTTTCGTGAACACGAAGGTCACCACGTCGTAACCGTCGCGGCTGCCGTCTACGTAACGCTCGTAGCCGATGTCGGAGATGGAGCCGAGCGTGATGCTGTTCTTTTTGACGTACAGTTCGAGATAAACGCCGTCGACGCGTTTCGTGCCGACGACGGCCCAGCTCTTTTTGCAACCGGGCAGCGCAAACGGCACAAGCACCTTGTTCGACCAGTTCGGCACCGCCTCGGGCGCCGCGATTTTGACCATCGCGAACACCTCCTCCAGCAAGGCATACGACCAGACGGGCGTCGTTCCGCCGACGTAACCCTTCGGCAGGAAATGCCATTTTTCCTTCAGCACGCGCCACGGGGCGATATCTTCCGGCGACGATTTCATCTTCGTGAGGAATTTGGCGAAACCCTTGACCGCCGTTTCGAGAAAATTCCAGAACTCCGGCCGGTCGATTTCCTCGTAGGAATGCACGCGCAACTCGATTTCCTGGTACGGGCCGTGCGTCGCGTTGTTGACTCGCGTGCGCGGTTCGGTGCCGTACAGCGGGATGTCCTCCATGTCGTTCAACGGGGCCAGTGCCAGTTGCTGCACGAGCGTCTCGCGCCGGAACGTGTTTTTCGCCGTGCGGAATTTCAGTTTCAACAGCCATTCCTCGGAGGTGATCGCGTGCAGGAACCAGCCGAGCGATTTTTGCTGCGCCCGGATTTCGACCGTCGTGCGGTTGTTCCAATCGGTCTCGGCGAACAGCCCCATCTCTTCGATCCGGTCGACGATCTCGGCCAAAATGCGTCCGTCCCAGCGGCACGGCTTGCCGTTGCGCGAAATCATCGTCTGCGTGTGCCACTTGCGGCCGTTGGTTTCCCAGGGCATTTGCGAATCCTCATCCTCCGGCACGATCTCCGCCGCGTCGCCGTCTGCGAAGGTTTCGGCCAAGGCCTGTTCCGGGCGATACGGCACGCGTTTGACGAACGGCCCCGCTTCGAGCACGGGCTTGAGTTCATCGGCGGTGTAACTCCGCATGACGTCGGCCCGGTCCTTTTCCGAAAGCGCCGCGCGGCGTTTCCCGTAATCGACCAGCGCCTCGGGCGTGCCCGCGTACACGACGTATCCACCTTCGAAACCCGCCTCGGGGCCGAGGTCGATCACCCAGTCCGCCGACTTGATCATGTCGAGATTGTGTTCGATCATGACGACCGTATTGCCGACGTCGACCAGCCGCTGCACGACGCCGAGCAGGTTTTGCAGGTCGTCGAAATGCAGCCCCGTCGTCGGTTCGTCGAGCAGGTACAGCGTGCGACCCGTGTCCGGGCGCGCGAGTTCGGCGGCCAGTTTGACCCGCTGGGCCTCACCGCCGGACAGCGTCGGGGCCGCCTGGCCGAGCGAAAGATAGTCGAGCCCGACGTCGCAAATCGTCTGCAAAATGCGGCGTATTTTCGGGATGTTCCGGAACAGTTCGAGGGCCTGCCCGCAGGACATTTCAAGGATGTCGGCGATGGAATGGTCGCGGAATTTGACTTCAAGCGTCTGCCGGTCGTAACGCTTGCCGTTGCACGCGTCGCAGGTGATCCAGACATCGGGCAGGAAGTGCATTTCGATTTTGAGCTGGCCGTTCCCTTCGCATTTTTCGCAACGGCCGCCGGGCACGTTGAAGCTGAATCGCCGCGCGGTGTAGCCCCGCAGTTTGGCGTCCGGCATCTGCGCGAACAGGTTGCGCATCAGTTCGAACACGCCGGTGTAGGTCGCCGGGTTCGACGTCGGCGTCTGGCCGAGCGGCTGCTGGTCGACCCGGATGACCTTGTTGATCAGCTCGACACCTTCAATGCGTTCGTGCGCCCCGGGCGTAAGCGATGCGCGGTGCAACTGGTGGGCCAGGGTGTTGTAGAGCACGTCCTCGACGAAGGAGCTTTTGCCCGAACCGCTCACGCCGGTCACCACGGTGAAGGTCCCCAGCGGAATCGCGACGTCGATCGACTTGAGGTTGTGCTGCCGCGCCCCGCGCACGCAAAGCCAGCCGCCTTCGTGGTCGGGCAGCGGATTCGGTTGCGGAAAATCAGGGTTCAGCGAACGGTTACCGTCGAACAGCGTCGGCGAACCCGTCGTTCGGGCCGTCGATTTTTTGCGGGCGACTTTCTTTTTTTCGACCGTTTTTTTCTCCGATGGCTTTTTAACGCCTGATTTTTTCACCGCCGCCTTTGCGACGTCTTTTTTCGCGGCGGCGACCTTCGCGCCGACGTTCGCCGTTTTGGCCTTTTTGACTTTCCTGACGATCTTTTTGACGGCTTTTTTCGACATGGAGTTTGATTTTATCACGAATTTGTTTTTTCGCCACAAAGGGGCCGAAAGATCGGAAAATTTCGCATAAAGGGTGGGTAGCCGATCTCCGAGCGGCTACGTCGTCGTACGCGACGACCAAGTTTTGGCAATGGAAGCATCGAACGAAAAACCCCGTCGGCAGTCGCCGACCCGACTGCTCGGAGATCGGTCGGCTACCTTAGCACTACAGCGCAACCCATCAGGTAGGGCGGTCACGCCGTGACCGCCGCAATGGGGCGTGAAACCATTCGATCCGAACGTCACATTTCACCAAAAAACCAACGATTCCATAAAATCGATTTCACTCGCGATTCCGGCGGCGGTCTCGGCGAGACCGCCCTACCTTGTTACGAGTCCTTACTGTCACGTGCGTTTGAACATGCGGTCGAGTTCGGCGCAGGAAAAAACGAGCGTCGAGGGACGGCCATGCGGGCAATGGTGCGCGTTGATTTCCTCGTGGGCCAGGTGCAGCAGTTCGGTCATCGCCTCGGGGCGCAACCGGTCGCCGGCCTTGACGGCGGCCTTACAGGCCATCTGGTGCATCATTTCGTCGAGCAGGTCGTTGCGG